>CALKIA010000122.1 GCA_937988705.1 uncultured Chloroflexota bacterium
CAAAGTTCATCAGAAACTTCTCTCATGCCAATGCCCACCCTCCACCCCGACGAGATCGATTTTGCGGCTTTCCAACCTTATGAAAAGGACTTCGGAAGCGCTAAAGAGCCTCTGCGCGCCCAATTGATCGCCGAACAGAAGCGTCTCGGCACGCTGCACGTAACAGACGTCCTCGACCGTTGCGTGGGGCGCGGGCGGAGCTGGCATTATGCGCTGCAAGCGCTGACGAACGAAGTGTCGCGGACGGAAAAGAAGCCACGGGTCGAAACCGTTTCCTACGAGCTTCCCAATCCGCAGGCGGTGCTGGCGGCATGGCAGGCGGAACACGAGGACGAAGAGGCGGTGCGCGAAGCGCAGGCGGCGCTCCCTAAAACCGAGCGGGTGGCTTCGTCTGTCGGTGAGAAGACCGCCGCACAGGTGTGGAAAAGCGCCAAGCAGCAGCTGGAACGGAAGTTGGAGCCCCCGACCTTCGAGACGTGGCTGCAAGACGCCTTCCTCGTTGATTTCGAGCTGGAGACGCAGACGTTGGTGATCGCCGTGCCGCACAGCTATGGCCGGGAATACTGCCAAAACCGTCTGTATCGCGTGATTTGGCGCGCTGTGGGTGAAGTAGCGGGAAAGGCTGGTGAAAGCCTACAGGTGCGCTTCTTGACCCGCGCAGAGTGGCTTGAACAAGCGAGGACGAGCGTTGCCGCGTAATATTTGGCGGTTAGCGCCGGTTGTGTAAAACGAGCGCAGTCGCGGTTAGGACTGAACAAGACCCATAAAGTCCTGATGCATCTAGCCTTGTTAGACGATATTGAGTCACGCCCAAAGCCTGCTTAAACGGTGAACCGCAGCAGAGAGTTTAGGCTAGGGTAGGAGTTTTAGGCTGCCTAAGTTCCAAGCTGCCGAAAGCGTAGAAACCTTAATGCTTCTGTTATTGACCGAAGATCACTCTCGTTTTATGCTGTTCAAAGTCTCGAAGTAGGTCCACAGAGACATTTGAACCCCAAGCATTTAACCATCAATCGATCTTTCGGAGCACGTTCGATGTGAAGAACCGTCACACAACCTTGGCACTCGCCAGTGGCTTTTTTCTGTCTTCTCCCCGTTTGACAACCCCGCCCACTTGGGCACAATTTCAAGAAAGACATAAGCAGCATGAGCAAACCGTCTCTTTCACTTTCCTTTGCCCGTTCCGAACGGCACAGCGCCTTTAATTCCGCCTCCCAGCCTCGTCAATCCAACCAGAAACAGGTTTCTCGACCGACCGATGATGAAATCGGTGATGTCATCAAAGTCCAAGCCCAAGGCAGTCGCGCCTATTTTCGTGGATGCTTTTGGCGCTATAAAGCGGGCCGCTGGAGCATCGAACGCAATATTGACTGGTACATCTGGGAAGCGATGCGCGCCGCGAAACCGCGCGGCTACAAGCCGACGAAAGGCAATGCAGCATCGATCCGCGCGTACCTTGAAACTCAGTTATTCGTGCCCGATGAGGCGGTTGACAGTGGCGATCACCTCGTCAATCTGCGAAACGGCATGTACAACCTCCAGACCGGCGTGCTCGAACCCCACCAGCGCGAGCTGTATCACACCGCGCAGCTCGATTTCGCTTATGACCCAGAAGCGGAATGCGCTCTCTGGTTGCACTGTCTCAACCAATGGCTGACAACTGCGGATGGCCAACCCGATCCGGAACTTCACGCTGTATTGCAGGAGGCGCTCGGTTACAGCTTCACGGCTGAGGTGAAGTATGAGGTCGCTTTCTGGCTTTACGGTCGCGCTGGAAGTGGCAAGTCACGGGTGGTGGATATGGTGCAAAGGCTGCTGGGGACAGCCTGTACGAGTCTTGACTTGAGTGTCTTGGAGAAGAATGCCTATCAAGTGGCCGATATCGCCGGGAAGCGGGTGGCGACCTGTACCGAGGCGGACGGTAGTAGTCGTTTGGCTGATGCCCTTTTGAAACAGATGATCAGCGGCGAGGAACTTGTCGCCCGGCAAATCTATGCCCCGTCATTCCGGTTTCGACCCAAGGCGAAAATCTGGTGGGCGATGAATGAACGTCCGCATAACGCGGATCGCTCCAACGCTATCTATCGGCGCTTGATCATCTTGCCCTTCATGAATGTTATTCCGGAGGGCCAGCGTGACCCGGATCTCAGCCTGAAACTGAGCGCGGAACTCCCTGGTATTTTCAATTGGGCCCTTGAAGGCTTGTGGCGCTTACGCGCACAGGGGCACTTTACGGTGGCTCAGCAAGTTCAGGCGCAAGTGCAAGACTATCAGCAAGTGAATGACACTGAAGCGGTCTGCCTCGCCGACCCTGACTGGTTCGAATGCGTTCCGGAGGGTGTTGTCCGGGCGAGCGATCTCTATGTGGCCTATAAAGCGTGGTGTGACCAGTTCGGACACCGGGCGAAGAGCAGTACCCAAGTCGCCGCTGAGTGGCGGCGGTTAGGGTTGGCGTTCGAGAAACGCACGCCGGGCAACTACTACCGCGGCGCAGTATTGACCGAATATGCCGCTGAAATCGTCGCTCAGCGACAGAAGCGTTAACCCTCACTGGAGGCATGGAGGCTATGGAAGCACATTTCCTATCGTTCCTGATCTATTCAAGCGGTCAGCGTAATTGGTAGAAAGGAATGTGAAACTGCTTCCAGACCCTCCAGCCTCCAGAAAACCGTTTTCCACAACGCCTCGTATCACCCCCACTATCAAGGACAATCCCCCTATGGTTCAAGTAATTTCTCTACATGGTCGCGCTCGAACTGCTGTTTCCACGTTGGTCGACGATGAAGATTATCCCTTGCTCATCGGCTATCGTTGGCGGCTCAACTCACACGGCTATGTCATTCGAAGCTACACGGTCAACGGACGTGGAAGTATTCTCGCGCTGCACCGTGAAATCATGCAGCCGCCGCCCCAGCTGGTCGTCGATCACATTGACCATAACAAGCTCAACAACACCCGGGCCAACCTGCGGATCATTACCCAGCAGCAAAACGTCATGAATCGCCGGTTGTTCTCGAACAATACGACCGGCTTCAAGGGCGTCACCTATGAGCATCATCAGTGGCATGCTCGGGTTGAGAAAGATGGACTCCGCATCCACTTAGGCTATTACGACGACTTGAAAACCGCCGCCCTCGTCTATGATTGCGCGGCGGTCTTGCTCTTCGGTGCCGAGTATGTGTGGCGGAACTTGCCGACCCAACCGATCCCCGCTGCGCTGGAAGCGCTGACACGGGAGTACTTAAGACGAGCCGGGCAGCTTTAATGAGTGCGACCCCCACTTTCAAAGTGGGGGTCGGAGCCGGTATGACTTCATTTTCCACATGGACAATCGCCGTCAACGGCAAGAAGCCCGTCACGTACACCATCGGCAAGGTGATCGTGGTTATGGAGGGCATGGGCGGCTACGCGACGTACCGGTGGGATTTGAACGGTGAGTTCGCCGTCTGCCCGAACAAAGACGGCAAGGGCGATACGCTGCTCGGCGATCTGCGCGTGATGGACGGCGGCTTCGGGACGTGGGACACGCTGACCTATTTTAACGGCAAGCTGGCTAGCGAAAACCTGCGCAATGCGACCGACCGCAACGGCGGGCTGTACATGGGGATGGTCAAGCCGCTGGTTGATCACATCCACAAGCAGACCGGCGCGCACTGGGTGACACCGCTGCATGTCGATGGTTGGCTGCGCGACTGGGTCACCACCGGCTACGACCCCGCGGCGTTATCCAAACGGCTTGGTACAGTCCAATTCTCCCTCCACACGACTGCCGAAGGGCTGCGGCAGCGGTATGCCGATTACCTCTACCAGACACATCTCCAGCCCGTGCTGCGAACGCCGGGAGTGAAAGTGGCGGAGGTGGGTGGGGCCTGGTACTTCGTGGCCGACTGGTTGCACCAATGGGCACAAAAAACGGTTTTCTTGACGCCGCATCAATTCAAGCACACCCACTCTATCCCACTCCATTTGCTGAATGGTTACGGGCTGTTGGTGCTCGCTGCCTACAACCAGCGGATGTTTGGGGTGCGGCGGCACGATGCCTGAGGCTCAGCCGCGCTTACAGGTCGTTGTTCTGCGGTTCTTCCTCGCCGAAGCAGCTTCCGTCGGTGATCTCCTGCGGCGTCCGGAAATGCAGAGCTATCCCCGCCGGAAGGTGCGCCGCTTCGTGCACGCCCTTGCGACGGCTGGGTTGCTCGACCACTGGGGCGCGACGAGTGGCACGTGTTATCGAACGAGCCGGGCGGGATATCTCGTCCTCACCGTGCTCGATGAGACCTTAGCGGCCAAGCGCGCGGCAACGAGAGAATTGGAGGTAAGCTAGGACGGCGTTCAATCTCCTTGTGTCTGGGTGCTGATCCTGCGTGGCTGTGAGGTCAGCACCCCTCCTGCTGCACGTGACCGGGTTTTGCTTTTCGGCTATCGGAGTATCCTGTACCGGTAGCTTCTGGAGCACCTGAGCCCCGCTTATCCAGACAAAGCAAAAAAACCGTTTTTCGCGCAGCGAACCTGCTGTCGGGGCGGCGCTTTTCCGAGCCGCCCAAGACAGCCCTTCTTTTTCATGATCGCCGCAGGCGATCACCTGCCTGAACGAATCATCAGCCTCCACGACGCCGAAAACCGAAAAAACCGTTTTTTGGTACAGGGACGGCATGAGGCAGCGGAAGCGCAGAGGAGTGCCGTAAGCAGGTGGCCCACGCGTTTGTAGCGGTGCGCCATTTCTCCGAGTCACCCAACAGATTCTTTAAATGATTCTTTATCATAATAGATATATCGATCGGTATGATCGAAATATCTATCGGTGGCGTGACTTGGAATAGCGACAGCCCTGATGCAATGGGCCGCTCCTTACTGCCGAAAGTAGCAGGTCAGCGTTTCTGATGGGGCGTCACTCCAGCTTAGGTTGGTGGTGCACCCATAGGCGATAGCGTAGGGGAGGGCGGCGCACGGTCTGTGGCTATCGGCACTGCCAAGGGTAACTTGAGACGATGGCCGAGAATCACCACCGAGACACAACCCCGAAGTCTGCGCGGGTGTGTGCGCGGCGAGTCCTCTGTACCCGTGCTGCCCGATTGTGCTGCGCTAAGCGAGACAAAACCCCTATAGTGTAGCGGTAGTGTCTCGGTCTAGTGCCGATAGCAATGCAATAACTCCTTATAGAAGTACGGCTATAAGTGATTGCGGTCTCTGTAGAAAGATTGCTGATTGAGACCCCCGCGCGGCGTGTAGTCACTTTCAGAACTCCTTTGGGGTCTCTGGCTGGGCCTTCCAAAAAACCGTTTTTTCGTGCACTGGTTTGTCTGCATAGAACCAGATTCACGTTAATATAGAGCCATCCTGTCCTGTCAGTCGCTTCCGCTCTTGGAGTGCATGATGACTCAGCGCCTCTCCCCCGATCAGTTCCGCCGTCTCATCTCCTCTATGCAGGATCGCGTCGAGTTTCGGGACATTCAGGGGCGGGATAGCTTCCTGCGCACGTCTGGTTTACAGCGCTTTAGCCGCGATCTCGACTTTAACACCCAAGCCAAAATCTTCAGCGTCCAGTTGGTCACCCGCCTCGTCGATTTCGGCGTGTTGAATGATGAATACGGCAACGAGCCCGCGCTCAATCGTTTGATTGCCGGATTGAAGGAACTCTACGAAGGACAAGCCGACGTGCTGGCTTTCCTCGACAGCCTCGTGACCGCACCGCCGATCTCACCTCCACCTGCACCAGTTGTGCCCAGTCCCTCACCAACGCCATCGACCGCCTACGCTTTCCTGTCGTACAGCTCGAAGGATCGTCCCTTTGTTCAGCGGCTGGCGGCTGATTTAGAGGCGCGAGGCGTGAAACTGTGGTGGGATCGCCAGAAGGGAAGTGGTATCCAGCCGGCGGCTGACTGGGAGCGTGTCTTGCGGGCGAAACTCGACGAGATCACGCATTTCGTCAGCCTACTGACGCCGAACTCGGTGGAATCCAACATGGTGCGCGCCGAACTACAAATTGCTTCGTCGTACGTACCCAAGAAAGTTCTGATTCCGGTGCTCGTGCAAACGCTGAAGCCGAATACCATGCCAATGCAACTGGTCCCGCTCCAATACATGGATTTTACCGATTCGGCGGCGTATGCGGCCCGCGTGGATGAACTGGCGCGAGTCATTCAAGGCGGGTAAACCAGCGATTTTGGAAACCGTTTCTCCCGTGAGTGTGTAAGGCTATTCATTTGTCAGTCTGAGAGCTTTGTCATGCCCAAACCGCTGCCTCCCGATTTCATTACCCGCGTCAAGGCGTTACTGCTTCCCTATGTGGAAGATCGCAGTGATCGCCGCGCGCTCTTAACCGAAGCCTTCTTTCTGCGCGATCCTCGGGTGCGGGGCAAGGTAGAACTGGATGGCAATCCGAACACCTTTGCGGTCACCTGCATTGCCGACCTTCTCGAATTCGGTTGCCTTGCTATTGAAGGGGAACGGTTGCACGCTCTATCGGCACTCCTACTGACAATTCGCGAACGCTGTGGTGTGGAGAAACACGCCGATATTGATCGTTGGCTCTCAATTTTGAACGACCAATGTGCCGTCCCGACGGTCGAACCCGTCAAACCAGAACCCGTCACGACGCAACCGCAAACCATTGATACACCTGTCGATGAGCGTGCTGCGAGTGTGTTCATCAGCTATTCCCATGCCAACGGAGATTTCGCCCAGCAATTGATAACAGATCTCGGTGGAGCAGGACATCGCTGCTGGATTGACACGTCGAAGATCAAGGGCGGTGCTGACTGGCAGCGGGCGATTCGCGACGGGATCAATCTCTCGTATGCACTAGTGGTGGTGTGCACTTGCCAATCGTTGGAAAGCGAGTATGTGTGGGATGAGATTCAGTGGGCGCGGATACGGCGCAAGCTGATCATCCCGGTGCTGCTGGAAGATGTGACCGATGATGACCGCTTCTTTGGGCTGCACCGCTACCAAGGCATCCGTTTCGACAAACTGGCGCATACCCAAGCCGTCGCCGCGCTGATCGCCGCGCTGCCCACGCCGCCGAGCGGTGACGCGCCGCCGCGACCGCTGACCCAGCGGGAACACGAACTCGCGTATCTGGATCGCCTGCGCTTCGAGGATTTTCGCCTCGAACGCTTCGAGCTAGCCGAATATGCCGCGCTCGCCGGCGAAGCTCAGGTCCGTCGCGAGGTGCGCGACACGTGGGACGTGCTGGCGATGAAACAGGAATTCGCG
Organism: uncultured Chloroflexota bacterium; assembly: GCA_937988705.1. GTDB lineage: Bacteria > Chloroflexota > Anaerolineae > Aggregatilineales > Phototrophicaceae > Flexifilum. The sequence continues at coordinate 7,210 of CALKIA010000122.1, forward strand.
GTGATCCGCTCGAGTGGGCGCGCGGGAAACGAGATCGATGCGCCACCGGAGAAGTTCACCGACGCCGTGAGCAAAATCACTGAGTTACAGCGCGTAGTGGTGCTGGGCGAACCCGGCGCAGGCAAGACTCACACGCTGCGGGCTATCGCCAAGCCGCTGTACACTGCTGCCCTGAGCGATGCGGCAGCCCCACTCCCGCTGTTGGTGAAGCTGGGCAACTGGGACAAGCCCGACCTGCCGTTTGAAGCCTTCTTGCGCGGGGCATTGGGGGAACTAGGCGCGTATCTGGATGATCTATTCGCGGCGGGGCGAGCGATACTCCTGCTGGACGGGCTGAACGAGTTCCCTGCCGACCAGCGCGCAACCAAATACCCACAGGTCGAAGCGTTCATCAAGGCGCACCCCGAAGTAATGGCGGTGGTGACCTGCCGACAAGCCGATTACCCGATCAGCCTGCATCTCAATCAGGTGCTGATCCGGCCGCTCGACCCGCTGCGCATCCGCGATTTTGCGCGTCGAGCCTTGCAGGCGGTGGACACGAACGATGTCTTCTTCTGGAAGCTGGTCGGGACGGAGGCGCAGCGCTTTGCGGCACGCTTTAAAACGTTGTTTGCCGACCAACTGCCCGACTGGGAAACGGTTTTCTGGGTGCATGATGGCCTGCCCACTGGCGTAGAGTGGGAACAGGAATTCATTAACGGGTGGTGGACGGGGTGGGAGCAGTGGCGCAGCCTGCGCGATAACCCAGCGAGCATTTTCACGCTGGCGCGCAACCCGTATATGCTGCGCATGCTGCTCGATGTGTACATCCAGTCGAAGGGTGAACTGCCGAGTAATCGCGGTCAGTTGTTCGATCAATTTGTGAAGGTGCTGCTCGGGCGGGAACGGC
>CALKIA010000123.1 GCA_937988705.1 uncultured Chloroflexota bacterium
GTGATGATGCTGCTCAATCAGGTGCCGCTGCGCGTCGGCGAGCTGGCGCGCGTGCTGCTGGCGACCCGTTCCGGTGTGCCCGTGGTGACGGCGGCGACCAGCATCGTCGTCGAGCGTTTGATTGATATTGTGATGGTGGTCGTGCTGTTGGCGTTCGCGCTCAGCCGCCTGCCCAACGTCGATCCGCTGGTGGTGCAAACGGCGACCCTGTTTGGCGTGGTGGCGGTGTTCGGTTTCATCGTGCTGATCGTGCTCGCGCGCTATCCCGCCTTCGCCCATCGGTTGCTCGTGTGGATCGAAACGCGGCTGCCGTTCCTCAAACGGGTGAATCTCGTGCGCCGCCTCGAAGAAATGCTCGACGGGCTGAAACCGCTGACGCACCTTGGCCACGCCGCTCACGCGATCGGCTGGACGATCATTGCGTGGGGGTTTTCATTAGTGACCTTCTATGCGGTGCAGCGCTCTTTAGCACTGCAAGGCTATGATCTGTGGCTGGCGGGCGCGCTCACCGTGCCACTGGTCGCCTTCAGTATCGCCATTCCGGTGACCGTCGCCAGCCTCGGCCCCTTTCAAGGCGCGGTGCGCATCGGCGGGCAGGCGCTCGGCCTTGCGGCCGTCGACGCCAGCACGCTCGGATTCTTGTTTCACGGCGTTACCGTGATCAGCTATGCGGTGTGGGGCGTCATCGGCTTGATCGCGCTCGGCGTGTCGCTGCGCGATGTGATGACCGCGGAAAAGACCGCCCCTGTAGCGTAACTAATTTGCTTAATGTGGACGAGTGGGCAGGTGTGTAAACCCCCTCACCCCAACCCCTCTCCCACGCAAGCGGCTGAGGGGGCGACAGTTCAATACGTAGGGGAGGGGCTTGCCCCTCCCGTTAATGGGCGAGGCAAGCCTCGCCCCTACAGATGCAACCTATATCTCAAGTGTCGCCCCCTCATCCCACGCAAGCGGGGAGAGGGGCGATTCTCTCCCCTCCCTGAATTCGGGGAGGGGCCGGGGGTGGGGTCAGAATGTGATCTTTTCAATGCGCTCAGGCCACATCCCTTGTATTTTCAGACCTGTACCACTAAGGAAGTAAACAGCATGCCATTTATAGATCTGGCAACGGGGGCGCGCTTTCATTACGAGGACGTCGGTCAAGGCGTGCCCGTGGTGGTCTTGCACGGCCGGTTCGGGACGGCGCGCGTCGATCTGGGGAACCTGATCGACTGGCTGAGCGCCGACGGCTACCGCGTCTACGGCCCGTCGCTGCGTGGGTACGGCGAATCGACGCCTAAGCCGCGTGATTTCCCCGTCGACTTTTATCACCGTGACGCCCGCGACGTGATCGCCTTCATGGACGCGCTGAACATCGAGCAGGCGCATCTCATCGGCTATTCGGATGGTGGCGAGACAGCGCTCGTGGCGGCGGGACTTGCGCCGGAACGTTTTAAGTCGGTGGCGGTGTGGGGCGCGATCGGTTACTTTGGTGAGATCATCCGCCCCGTGGTGCAGGCCAATTACCCGGCGACATGGATGGACGAAGAAACCAAGCAGCTCCACGGCATCACCGATCCGAATCCGATGGTGCTGCAATGGGTGCAGGCGCTCAAATTCGTGATCGATTCCGGTGGGGACGTGAGCCTGAGTCTTGCGCCGCAGATCAGCGCGCCCGTGCTGCTCATGCTTGGCGCACAGGATCGCCTGAATCCGGAAGCCTACGGCCAGAATTTTGTCGATCGGACGCCGCATGGTCGGCTCGTGATGTTCAATACGGGGCACGGCATTCACGATGAGGATTGGACGAGTTTCAAACGTGTGCTGGGGGAATTCCTAAAAAAATCTGAATAATTAGCCAACTCCCAGCGAATCCTGTACGATTTTTGACAATTACGGCTAAGATGTGATCTGGCGCATTTTTTAAGACCCGCATCGGGCGAATCGTTCAGGCTATGACGCTGCGACTGAAAACACTGACTCTCACCGGGATCACGCTGATTATCCTGATCAGTGCCCTCTATGTCGCACTGCGTTCGATTCTCCTCAATGGGTTCACAGCGCTGGAACAGCGCGAGATTCGCACCGAAGTCAACGGGGTGACGAATTTTCTCGTGTCCGAAGCGGACGACATGTACAACCTCCTGGCCGACTGGTCGAGTTGGGATGACGCGTACGCGTTCGCCGCCGACGGCAATCAGGCCTTCATTACCAACAACGTGCTGTATCCAGACATCTTCGATACGCTGAAAATTAACGTCATCGCGTTTCTGGATCGGCAGGGCAATGTGGCCTACATCGGCGGGATGAAGCCGAACGGTTCGAGCATGAGCCAGAGCCAGCTTACGCCCTATCTGGATACCCTCCGAGCTTATCATGATTTGCGGGCGCCGCTGGAGTTTTCGGGCTTCATCACGGTTAACCATCAAGCAGTCATGGTCGCTGGGCGTCCCATTCTCGACAATCGTTCAAGCAGAGCGGCCAACGGTACGCTGATCTGGGCGCGGATTCTCGACCAGACAACTCTGGGACAATATACCGAGTCGCTGGCCCACCGTTTTTCACTCTCCACCACGACCGATCCTGCGCTGACTACGACCGACCAGACCGCCATCGATGAATTATTGACGTCGGACGTTAAGTATGTCACCGATACTTCCCATGCGCGGGTAGCCTACGGCTATACGCTGCTTGACGATCTGAACGGCAGCGCCAGCATCATTGTTCAGGTCGCCGTGGGGCGCGAAGTGTTTCGTGAAGGGCTGGAAAGTACCCTGTACTATCTGGTCACCCTGTTGATCGTCGGCTTGATTCTGATTTTGTGTGTGCTGTACGTCCTCGAAAACTTTGTGCTCGTCCCGATTTTGCGGCTGAGTCAGGATGTGCGCACGATCGGCACCACGCACGATTTCAGCACGCGCCTGCCCGTGCGTGGCAAAGATGAGCTGGCGCATCTGGCGACAGGCATCAACACGCTGCTGGAAGCGGTGGAAACCTCCTCCGAGGCGCTGCGGCAGTTGAACGTCGATCTGGAAAGCCGGGTGAACGAACGCACCGGCGAGATTGAAGAGAAGAACCGCGAACTCGCGCGGATGCAAGCGCAGAAAGATGTCTTCTTTGCGCGGGCGTCGCATGAACTGCGCACGCCGCTCACGAATATCATCACGCGGGTGTACCTGCTGGAAAAACAGCCGCAGCAGTTGGAAGCGCATCTGCGCGTGCTGAAGCTGGTGTCTACGTACATGCGCGATCTGATCAACGAAATTCTGGAGATCTCGCGCATTCAGCGCGGCTCGATCACGCTCAACCGTACGCGGCTCGATCTTCAAACGCTTGTCCGGGATGTCATTGATATGCAGCAGCCCGAAGCGGACAAGGCCGCATTGACACTGCGGGCGCAGATGAGCGATGTGCCGATCTGCATCTCGGCGGATCACAAGCGTATGACGCAGATTCTGACGAATCTGGTCACTAATGCGATCCACTACACGCCCGAAAACGGCGAAATTGTGGTTGAGGTCTACTGTACTGCCGATCAACGGGCGGTCATCAGTGTGCACGATAACGGTTTGGGGATCGCGGAAGAACACCTCTCCCATTTGTTCGAGCCGTTCTTCCGCGCACGTGAGGATATCAGCTTCGGCACAGGCTTAGGTCTGATGATCGTGCGCGAGCTGGTTAAGCTCCACGATGGCGAGATCACGGTTGACAGCGAAGTCGGCCGGGGCAGTACCTTCACCGTGAGCTTGCCGCAAATCAAGGCGAAACCCGCCGAGCCTGCTTCCGCCTTAGTTAGCGCACAACATACAGGTACAGACTGAACAGCGTCGCGAACGCCGACAGTACGACCGATAGTTTGATGAAAAATTCCACCTGCGATTCAAGAACCGTCAACTGTCGGTCGACGTGCCCCTTGTCCGGCATTTGCTGGCGGTGGCGATAGATCCAGCGCATCGGCAGCTGCAGCACCGGGATGGCGAACAACGACCAGACGAAATACCCGCCCGCCATCACCAAGAAGGTGGGCATTTTGTCGTCCTGCAAGAACGGGATGAGCACGAAGGAGATCATCGCCGTCCAGATGAACATCACCAGTGTTTTGACATAACGCAGCATCAGCCGGCGGAGATACAGAATGTGCCGGACGAGCGCCAGTTCCGTATTCGCCACTTCGCGCACGAGCGATCGCTCCAGCGTGCGCGCAAGTCCGAGCGCCGCGTTGAACCGTTCGACCGTCTGCCGGTCAGCATCGGCGGGGAGCACCGCCTGTTCCTCCAGCACTTCCCAGCGCCGCGTCGCCGGGATGATCTTGCCGTCGGTGTTGCGGATCGTCTCGTCAAAGTACTTTTCCCGCTTCTCGTTGCTAAAGGGGATCGTGTAGTTGATCGAGCTGCTGTGATACTGGTACTCGAACACGCCCCGTTTCACCGTCTCCGATTCGTCCGGCGAAAACGCCAACCCGCCCAACGCAAAGGACGGCGTGATCAGGCTGGGGTTAAACCCCGGCGTGTAGATGGTGAAGTAGAAGTGGACAATGTCTTTGAGCAGCAGGTACAACGCATAGAGCGGGATGCTCAGCGACAGGATGACCGGATACGCCAAACACAGGTAGAGCACGACCATTCCGAGCAGTTGCTGGTTCCCCAGCGCCGGAAACGTATCGGTCATGTGCTCTAGAAAGATCTTGATGATGGTGACGACTTCATCTTTGAAAAAAACGGGCAGCAGGACGAGCAGCCCCGCGCCGCCAATGAAGGCCGTGGCGATGCGGTGCAGCGTGGAGAGCCGCACTTCACAGCGCTGCAAAAAGGCGCGCATGGCATTGCGTTCTTGTTCGGTGAGGGGCGGGCTGACAGCTTCCGTTTGCGTGGTGTCGTTGATAGTTGCAGTGGTCATGAGGTTTCCAGTTTTCAGTTCACATACAGCGTACAGCCAAGATCGGTGGATCTGCCTCAAGGGTTCGGGGCAAAGCACGGGCAGACCTGGTGGGTCTGCCCTGACTGTTCACATTGAACTGTCTAATTGCTGCTTGGACTAGATGAGACGCATGGGTGCTTCGATATATTTCTTGAACGCTTGCAGGAACTGGGCACCTTCGGCGCCGTCGCTCACCCGATGATCGACGCTGATGGTCACGCGCAGTCGGTTACCCACGCCGAGCGAGCCATCCGGCTTGACGACCGGAATTTTCAGCGCGGTGCCGATCGCCAGAATCCCGGCTTCCGGCGGGTTGATGATGGCGAGGAAGTGCTCGACATCATATGCGCCGAGATTGCTCACGGTGAAGGTGCTGCCCTGAATATCGTCCGGCTTGACCTTGCCTTCGCGGGCGCGCCCGATCATTTCTTTGTTGAGCTGCGCCAGCGCGCTCAGTGACAGCCGATCCGCGTCTTTGGCGACCACATTGACCAGACCGCCACCGGGGAGCGCAACCGCGATCCCGATGTTGATCCGCTTGTGGCGCACCAGCTTGTCGCCGTAGTAATGCGTGTTCAGGTTCGGGAATTCGCGCAGCGTGAGCGCCGTCGCCTTGACGATCAGGTCGTTCACGCTGATCTTGTGCGCGTCGTCCAACCCGGCGTTGATCTGCTTGCGGAAGTCAAGCAGCGCTTCGACATCCATCTCACTGGTGAGATAGAAGTGCGGCGTCTGCTGCTTGGCATCGATCATGCGGCGCGCGATGCGCGTGCGGATCTTGGTCGTGTCGATGATTTCGACATCCGGGCCGGACGGCAGTTCCCCGAACTGCTGCGCGCCGAGCGTCGGCGTCACCGAGGGCGAGATGGCGGTCGGCTGCGCCTGTGCGACCGGGGGCTGCCACGCTTCGACATCGGCCTTGATGATGCGGCCACCGGGGCCAGTGCCCTGCACCTGGCGCAGGTCGATGTTGCGTTCGCGCGCAATGGCGCGCGCGACCGGGGACGCCTTGAGGCCGTCCGGCAGATTCTCGTCACTCTCATCTTCACGGGCGGGCGCGGGCGACTGCGCCGGACGCTGCTGCGGCGGCGGGGGTGGGCTGCCACCACCGGGCCGGGTGGGCGTGACGGAGGGCGAAATCGCCGTGGGGGTGACGGACGGCGAGATAGCGGTCGGCGCGGACATGGCTGCGGGACGCTGCGCAGGTGCGCCGCCGTTCGCCGCGGGCACATCTTCACCCGGCGCACCCACCCAGCCAATCACTGAGCCGACTTTGAGCGACGATCCCGGTTCGCCCACCAGCGCGAGCAGCGTACCGCTCGCTTCGGCAGGCACTTCGACAGTCGCCTTGTCCGTTTCGATCTCCGCGATCACATCGCCTGCATTGATTTGATCGCCTACTTTTTTCGTCCAGTTGAGCAGCACACCCTCGGTCATATCCGAGCCGAGGTTCGGCATTTTGATCTGTTGGGCCATGTCTACAGCACCTTTTTCACAGCATCCACGACTTTTTGAGCGTTGGGCAGCGCCATCAGCTCGATTTCGGCGGCGTAGGGCAGTGGAACATCCATTGCGCTCACCCGCTGGATTGGCGCGTCCATGTAATCGAACGCCGCCTCCTGTAACTGCGCCGCGATTTCACTGCCAAAGCTGAAGTGCGGCAGCGATTCTTCGACCACGACACAGCGGTTGGTCTTCTTGAAGCTCTCGAACACCGGCTCAAGGTCGAGCGGGCGCAGCCAGCGCAGGTCGACCACTTCGGCTTCGATGCCTTCCTTCGCCAGCATATCCGCCGCTTGCAGCGACCATTCGACACCGCGCGCGTAGGTCACCAGCGTGACATCCTTGCCGTGCCGCTTGACGTCGCTCTTGCCGACGGGGAGCACATATTCTTCTTCCGGCACGGGCGACGGCTTGGGATACAGCGCAATCGACTCGGTGAACAGCACCGGGTTATCGTCGCGGATGGCCGCCTTCAGCATGCCCTTCGCGTCGTAGGCGTTGGCTGGGCAGGCGACATACAGGCCGGGGAAGTGCGCGAAAATTGGTTCGGGCGTGTGCGAGTGCGTCGCCGTCGCCTGATTGCCCCAACCGGACGCGCAGCGGATGACCATCGGGCACTTGAACTGCCCGTTGAACATGTAATGCACTTTCGCGCCGTGATTGATAATCGCATCAATGGCGAGGAAGGCAAAGTTGATCGTCATGATCTCGGCGACGGGGCGGAGACCCGCCATGGCCGCGCCGACCGCCGCCCCCGCGATCACCATCTCGCTGATCGGGGTGTCACGGACGCGTCTTGGACCAAATTCTTCGAGAAAGCCGCGGGTGACGCGGTGGGTTCCCTGCCAGGCGCCCACTTCCTCGCCCATAACGAAGACGGTTTCATCGCGGAGCATTTCTTCGCGCAAGGCAGCGCGCAGCGCCTCGCGCATGGGCATATTCTTTTCAGCCATGCTTCCTCACACGTAAATGTTGTTGATCAGGTCGTTGTAATCGGGGATGGGGCTGTTGTCAGCAAATTCGACGGCTTCCGCCACCACCTGATCCGCTTTGGCATCCAATTCTTCCAGCTTCTTGTCAATGTTCTTGAAATTGCTGGTGAGGTGGCGGCGCGCAATCGTGATCGGGTCTTTCTCGTTCCAGGCTTGCAGTTCCAGCTTCATGTCGTCGCGGGCGTCGTACTGCTTGTCCGAGACGCCGTGACCCTTGTAACGGTACGTCAGCGATTCCATGAGGATCGGCTTGCTCGTCTTGCGGACATATTCGACCGCTTCGCTCACCGCTTCGTAGACGGCGATCACATCCTGACCGTCGACGCGCGGGCCTTCCTTCATGCCGTAGGAAATGGCGCGCTTGACGAGTTCCGGCTGACCGCTGGAATCTTCAATGCGCGTGCCCATGCCGACGAAGTTGTTTTCGATCAACCACACGACCGGCAAATCCCACACCGCGCTCAGGTTGAGCGATTCGTGGAAATAGCCGTTGTTGGTCGCGCCGTCACCCATGAAGCACAGGACGACGTTCCGCGTCTCATTGTACTTTTCCTTGAGGGCGATGCCCGCCGCAAGCGGCAGATGCCCGGCGACGATCGCGTAGCCACCCCAGAAGTTATGGGCCCGGCTGGCGACATGCATCGACCCGCCCTTGCCGCCGCTCGTCCCGGTGCGCTTGCCCATCATTTCGGCCATGATCGGCTTGGCCTCGACGCCCCGCGCCAGTGCCAGTCCATGATCGCGGTAGGCCGTGATGATGTGGTCATCTTTACCGAGCGTCGCCAATGCGCCAACGCCCGTCGCTTCGTGTCCACTGTACAAGTGCAAATACACACCAGTGATGCGCTTCTGGTGATAGAGTTCGTCGCACTTATTCTCGAATTTGCGGATGAGGACAATCTGGTAGTACCAGTCCAACAGCCGCTCTTTATCAATCGCCAACGTCTGAGTTGTCAACGTCGGACTCCTCTCATCTCGTTTTAGGAGGATATGACCATGTTTTACCCACTCGAATGTTGGGAAGTGTAGCGCATGGGGGGTGGGAAATCAATCGGATTGGACTCCGCTCATGGGGAATTAACACGGGCGAATGCGCAGGTGCGTTCGCCCGGCGGAGTCGGAATTTGCGTTTTTCAAATTTCGGTGGGCGGCTGCGCTGATCACGCCGCCGCTTTAAGTACACGCAAGGCGCGCAGTGTGACCCACTTGTTCGGCTGACCCTGACGCCCCACATTCATCCATGTTTTGCTGTTGTAGTGATATTCCAGCGGCCAACGCCCCTGTGCATCCTGTTTTGCCCGGATCATGTTCAGGGCGTTGGTCAAACGTGGGTCGTGCCCGCAGCCTAACCCGACCAGCGCTTCGACGTTTTGCAGCAGATCGGTCACATAGAAGACGGGAAACCCGAATTTCCACCAGTTCCCGCTGGGTTTGTCCGTCCAGCCCGTCGGATAGGTGGCGAGCGCCGGGTCGACGCTGAATAAGAAGTCAATGCCCTGCTGAATCGCCCGGTCGATGGCCGGTGTGCGCCGATCGGTGGGCAGCTTGCTGAACGCCAGCAGCACTTTGACCGCGCCCCAGGCACACGGTAATTGATGGTTCGCGCCACAGGCGAATCCCGGCCCACATTTGCCCGCATAGTATCGTTCCACGGCGTGCTTCTCGGTGCGCGGCGCAATGCCTTCGCCCGTCACCGTGCGGGCCATCCAGTCGAAGGCGCGGTCAAGGCGCGGATCTGTCCAGCCGAGATCGAGCAGCGCGGCGCACAGATTGCCCTGCAAACAGTCGATGATGCCGGATGGGAGGCCGTTGGCGCTGAACTTCCCGCCGTCGAGCAGTGCGTGGTCGAGCAGATAGGCGCAGGCATGGGCGATGCGTTCGTCGTCGGCGGCGGACGCCCCCAGCTGCGCCAGCAAGATCATGGCCCAAACGGTGCTGCGATACTTTGGCCCGTAGCCGGGTCCCGGTTGCACCCAGTAGCCCAGATCGGCCATTTTGGACACGACCGTCGCAATCGGCCCGGTGGTGTGCGCTTCGTGGCGGGCCGTCTTCAGGTCTTGGTCTTCCGGAGGACAGTCGAGCAAATCACGTAAGGTGAGGTAACGAACGTCGGGGTTAGCCGTCTCCAACAGCCAGTCGCGGACTGGTTTTGTGAGTAGGTCTTGTGCAGACATGGTCGCAGCTCCTACCAGCACAGCAAGCAGATTACCTCAAATTATAGTCCTCTTTCGGGCTGCGGTGACGTCCGCTGCCTTGGGCGCACACTAACTTCCTGAAAGGTACGCTGATTAGGTTTTGCCTGATTGTGACGCTCTCACGCATATGGCGCAGAGGGTAGCGTACAGCGGAGTCTGGCAGGGACTGAACTCGATTGAACGGGGTAAGCAACCTTATGTTCGGCGCTGAAAAGAGTTGCGCTATAATTGCGTTAACGTCGGTCACTATTAAGGAAGACAACTATGGAACCAATGACTGGCATCATCATCATCTTCGTGGTGGCTATCGCGGTCATGGCGTTTTTCGCTTTCAACCGGCTCAAACCGACAGCGAAGCCCGACACTGACGAAGCGCAGTCCAAATAACGGCGTACTTCTGCAAGCTTCATTGCTGGAACTGGCCGCCCTGGCCGGTTGTCGAACCATTTTCCATGGGGCGAGGTTTAGACCTCGTCCCGTTACTCCCAATTACTCTAACTGATTGAGAATCGCCCGCGCGCGGGCGTCCCACGTGTAGTGCGCCATGACTTCAACATAAGCGGCGTCCGCGAGGCGCGCCCGCAGCGCCGGATCATCGCGCAGCCGCCGCAGGGCATCAGCTAATGGTTCGACCTCGGCGGGCGGCGTGAGCAGCGCCGATGCGCCGTTTGTCACGACCTCGCGCGTGCTCGGCAAATCCGAGGCGACGATGGCGCGGCGCGCCGCCATGTACTCGAACAGTTTGAGCGGCGAGGCGTGATAGGCGAAGTGCGGCGTGAACGGGAAAGGCATGGCGCACACGTCGA
>CALKIA010000124.1 GCA_937988705.1 uncultured Chloroflexota bacterium
CGTTGACCTGATGGTCATCCCGAACATGGTAGCGCATGACGCCTCGGCGCTCGATTTGGTGGCGCGTAGCCGTGTGCTGCGGCAGCGGTTGCCCGGCTCGGACGCGCTCGAAGTGACCGATCTGCTGACGATTAACTCCCGGGAGAATCTGGCACAGGCCTTGATGCTGCGCTTACTCACCCCACGCGGATCGCTGGCGGCGCTGGGTCATGCCAGCTATGGATCGCGGCTGCATGAGCTGATCGGGCGCAACAAAACCGACCCGCTGCGTAACCTGTGCCGCGCATTCATCCTTGAAGTCGTGGCGCAGGAGCCGCGCGTCGAAGATCAGGCGGTGGAGGTCACGTTTCATGCCGATGAAGAAACCGCATCGTCGTTCGTGTTCACACTGGCGGTCAAGCCCCGTACGGGCGACGCGCCCATCGGACTAACTTTGGAGGTGGGGCTGTGAGTTACGTAGCGCGAAATTACGACGAGATCGTGCGCGATATGCTGACGACGCTCACCGGCGGCACGGTGCGCGAATCGGTGACCGCGCCCGCAGGCGATGTGCCGATCATCCTCGAAAAGCTGCAAAATCGCCCGGTGCGGCGCATTTCGCACCTCGAAGGTACGGCCGTGATTGGCGTAGGCGCGGCGGCGCGCGATGTGCCGTATCGCTTTTCGGCGGCGGACTTCGAACTGATTTCCACCACCGGCGATGACAATAATAAAGACAGCATTCGCTTTCGCGATGGTGGCCGGCGTCCCAAGCCGGGATCGACACTCACAGTCAACTACTATCCGGTGCAAACACTGCCCACGCCGCTGACCGATCTCAACGTCGGGTCGGTGATCCGTACATTGATGGAAACGGTCGCGCGGGAAATGGCGATGGCCTATTTGCAGCTCGACCATGTGTACGAGTCGGCGTTCGTAGATACCGCCGAGGGCAGTTCGCTCGACAAAGTGGTTGCGCTGGTTGGCGTGCGCCGTCTGCCGACGGGTTTCCCCGTGGCGCGACTGCGCTTCACTCGTCGCGCGGATGCCGGTGCCGGGTCGCAGGTGACGATTCCGGCGAACACCGCCGTCGTCGACGCGACCGGGGCGCGCTACCTGACACTGGACGCGCTCACGCTCGAACCGGGCGAAACCACCCGCGAAGTCAATGCGCGCGGCGAGTCGCCGGGGACGAAGTTGGCCGGAACGGGCGAACTCAACCGCATGGAAGTGCTGATCGCGGGCGTCAGCGAAGTGACGAATCCGCAGCCCGCCTACTCGCTCAGCGCGGCGGAAACCGATGCGGAACTCCGCCGCCGCGCCGCTGGCAGTCTGCATGGGGTTGTGCGCGGCACGCAGAACGCGCTCAAGTTCGGGCTGCTGTCGATTGAAGGCGTCAAGAATGTGAACGTCGTTGAAGCGCCGAACGGCGTCCCCGGCGAAATTCGCATTGAAGTGGCACACGCCAGCGATGATCCCAACATTGACGCGATCATCGCTCGGACGATTGAGGAAATCCGCCCGGCGGGGATTCGCGTGCTGTGGAATAAGGCGCAGAGTCTGTCCGTCGCCGTCACGGTGACACTTACATTGGCGGGTTCGGGTGCCGGTGTGACCGGCGGTGTGTTGAGTGCGATCAACAGCGCGATTGAGGCTAGTCTGCGCGACTATCTGACGAGTTTGCCGCCCGGTGGCAAGGTGCGGCGTGCGCAATTGCTCAAGCTGGTGCTGGCGGATGAGCGGGTGAGCGATGCGACCGTCACGCTGACACCGCAAGGTGCGAGCGCGGTCGATGAGTTACAGCTCCCTGCGGATACGATCATCGAAGTCACATCCATGAGCTTCACTCCGCCGACCTACGAGGTCGAAGACCTGACAGCGGCGGCCGTGTCGACCGTGAGCGCATATCTGCCCATACATCTCGCCGCGGGCATCTCACTGGCGCAGGCAATCAGCGCGATCACGCCGGCCTTCGACAGTTATCTCGCCGCCCGCGCGCCGAGTTCACCGCTGGATGTGGACAGCCTCGCCGCGGCCATCCGCGACGACAGCCGCTTCGCGCTGGTGCGCAATGAAGTCATCGTCACCGTCGAAGGTGGCGGGCGCTTCTTGCAGCTGACCGACGGCGTCGGCCAGTACGCGCTGGCGACTAATGAACGGCTGCAAAAGGCCGAGGTGACGATTGAACCGCGGGAGGGCGCGCTGTGACGCACCTGAGTGAAATGTTGAGCCGCCTGCCGATCCTGTATCGTGACGGCGCGCTGGTCGCCGAGGCGCTGCGCATCCCCAGCTTAGGTCTGGATATCCTCGACGAGGATGGGGTTGAAGTCCAGCGCGCGCATTGGTTCGACAGCGCGCTCGAACTGGATGAGGCGGCGCGGTTGGCGGCCGTGCTGGATATCCCGCTGGAAAGCTGGCAAAACCTCGCCGAGTACCGGGCCTGGGTGCATGCACTGCGTGATGCCATGCTCCAGTACGGGGCCGTGACAGTTGAAGCGCTGGAGAATTTTATCCGGCAGTACGCGCGGCAGTATCAAGCGTCCGCACAGATCGTCGCCGTACCGCAGTTGGAACGCTGGACAGATAAACCCTCGACCGTTGACCCGGCGCTGATCGAAAACGTCCCCGTGCGGCGCTTCCAGCGTATTCCCGACTTAGGCGGCGTGGAACCGCTGTGGCAGTTCTCGGTCGATAACAAGGGGCTTGATCCGGCCTACCTCGACATTCTGATGGTCGGCTTGTTCAGCGGGCCGGAGAGTGTGCCGACACTCATCAACATCACGACCGGCGAGGCACTGTTGTTTCTCGGCAATGTGCCGCCCGGTCAGCGGCTGTGGATCGACGGGCTGTCGGACGGCGGCGTGCGCGCACACCTCGAACGCACCGATGTGAGCGCGTCGCTGCGCTCGGTGACCGGCGTGATCCCCGGTACACCGTGGGAAAACGCACAGGTGCAGACTCCGGCGCGGGCGCTGACTTTGGCACAGGGGCGCAACGATTTGTGGTTCTTGCCGCTGGCGCACTACGACGCACTCGGTCTGGATCGCTTTTTGCTGGCGCTGGCTGACCTCGCGATGCAGCAGGGGCGCTATGACACCGCCACCTTTGATCACGCGCTGTTCTATCAGGACCCGGCGGTGAGCCTGCACGTGTCGTGGGTGGAAACGCAGCCCGCGAGTTTCCGCATCGCACTGCCCGGCGGCGCGCTGCGCACCGCCACCGGTCGCACGGCGACGGGGGTCGCCAGTCGTGAAGAACTGCAAACCTCGCTCGACGTCGCTGTGAACAAGCTGCGCGCGGTCGGCGTGGCCAGCACCGTGCACATTGAACCGTTCGGCGCTTTGCAGCCGATGACGGACTACCTGACCGCCGTCCTGCCCATCACCGTGCGCGAAGCCGCGCCGATGGGGGCGGATCAACTGCCCGACGCAGGCGGCGTCTTTGGCGTCACACCGTTTGATGAATCGACTTTTCGCTAGGAGAGGATTTCTATGGGGGCATTCTTACGAGTCGAACTGCGAACTCTCAACGGCGACGTGCAGGAAGTCCGCGAAGCGCACAACGCCGTCATGCAGAGTGGGGCGCGGCTGATGGCCGATCTGTTCGCCGGACGCGGCACGCCGATCACGCACATGATGGTCGGGACGAGCGACGCGCCCGAAAGCGAAACGTTTTCCACCACCGGGCTGGCCAATGACCCCGGCGCGCCGCTGGTCGAACCCGTCGATGCGCCGATTGCAGCGGATGCGTTTTCGACGCCGGAGATCGACACCGAGCGGCGACTAGTGCGCATCCGTGTGCGCGGGACGCTTCCGGCGAATGCGGCGGTCGGCACGGTGCGCGAAGCCGCGCTCGTGTCCCGGGCGGGCGATGTGACGACGCTGTACAACCGCGTGATCCTTGCGCCCATTACCAAAGGGAGCGATCACGAGCTGACGCTGTTCTGGGAAATTACGTTTCCGTACGGGGATTTACAGTGGCTGCCGTAAAGATCAGGAGAGAGCAAAATGGCAACAGTTAATCGAGCTGCGTTTCAGGTGCAGCTACAGGGTTACCCGATCGCCAACCGCGATGCGACGGTCAAACTGGTCAATGAGGCGACAGGCGCAGTGGTCGAACGCAAGCCGTTCCTCGACGGTTCGCTGACGGTGCGCGATCTGGACCCCGGCTACTATCAGCTCCAGGTGGCGCATCCCAACCTCGTTAATCTGATCGAGAACCGCCGCGTGCGCTTGTTCCCACAGCCCGCGCCGACGTTCATTCCCGTGCCGATTCGCCCGGAATTGTTCCGCGATACGCCGATCCGCGACATCCCCGATGCCGATCTCGGCCCGATTCAAAGTACGGCGGCGGCGGTCAAAGAACAGCTCCGCCCCATCAGCGCGAAAGGCCCCGGCGAAGCGATTCGCGCGGCGGACTGGAACTCGCTGGTGGATGCGGTGAGCGATCTCGCACAGACAGTGCTGGAATTGACCAAGCTGGTCGCGCCGCAGGGGCACGATCACCCGGAAATCGCCGAGAAGATCGACGAAGTGCAGGGCAACATCCGCCGCTTCTCGGAAGCATTCGGCAAGAGCCTGGTCGAACTGCGCCGCGAGATCGAGACGGAAGACCTCGACCGGACGGTACGCAACGTGCTGGATCTCGGCGCGGCGACGACCGAAGTGCGCGACCGGGTCACCGGTCGTCTCGGCGAACTGCGCGCGGCGGCGCAGACTGATACCCCGAATTTCACGTCAAAGCTGGCGAATACCGGCTCGCTGTATCTGACGACGATCAACGAGTTAGCGCAAGCCCAGGGAGCCGAAGCCGACAACTTCCGCGCGAACCCGGAAGTGCAGAAGCTGGCCGGACTGGCGCAAACCTATTTCAACGCCGGGACGCAAACCCGACCCGAGTCCGAACTGAACGTCTACATGCAGTCGACGCGGGCGGCGGGCGGCACGAAGCTCAAGAACATCATAGGAGGCTAGATCATGCCGACCGTAGCCGATCTCGAACGCCTGAACGCGCTCACCACGCGTCTCGTCCCACTGGGTGGGGCGGCGCAGGGTGAAGTGATCAAGGCGGAGGACTGGAATACGCTCGTGAATGCGCTCGTGGAAATCGGGCGCGTGGTGCTGGGTGAAGACCACGAGGTGATCCCCGCGCCGCACGAACACCCGGATCAAGTAACCACGGGCTGGCTTGATCCGAGTCTGCGGGCGCTGATCGAGCGCGGACCGCTGAGCGATCCCGCGATGGAAACGCGTTTACAGGCGCTGGAGCAGCGGGTGGATCGGCTGGCGGCGCGCATCGAAACGCTGATCGGCAGCGTCGGCGAAGTCCGGGATCGCGTCACTGACGTGACGACGCGCGACCTCGTGCGGCAGTCGGAAATTACCACCGTACGCCGCGTAGTCGACGGGTTGGGCGACAGCCGTGAGTCCGTGTTGGAATTGCGCAAAACGCTTGGTCTGCTGCAAAAAGACGTGACGACCGCTGTCACTGTCGGGCAGCGCCTCACCGTCGATGGACAGCCGATTGACTTCAACGCGTTTGTCGAACGGCTCGACCGCGCGGACGCACTCAGCGAACGGCTCACCGGGCCAACGGGCGAAATCTTCGACGCGCGAGCCTTCGAGAACCGGCTCGCCGAACTGACCAATACGCTGGTTACGCAGGATACCCTGGATGCTGCGCTGGAAACGGTGCGCACACGCATCCCAACCGATGAGCTGGCCGGGATCGAAACGAATTTACGCAATGAACTCCTAGAGCAGATGAATTCCTCGCTGGGTACGTTCCGCACGGACTACGACGCCACAATCAACGAGCGCTTTGCCGGGGTGGACGCGCAGATCAACACGCGCCTCGCCGACGCCATCCCCGACATCACCGGGACGGTGCTGGCAACCACCCGACCCGAAACGGCCGCCGCACTGGCTGAAACCCGCGCCGACTTGCAAGCCGAATTTAGCCAGAACCTCGATCGAGTTGCCGGTCAGTTGAAGGAAGATTACACCAGCAGCATCGAGTCGCTGGACGTGAATATGCGCGAGATCGTCGGTTCGATTGCCGCCAGAGCCGTTGACCAGAGTCTCGGTGAGGTCAGCGGGCGCATCGGGCGCATCGAAGAGACGCTCGCGCCCATCAGCGAACGAGTCGCCAAACTGGAGTTTGATGTGGTCGACGTGCGGACGCGTATCGACCGCGCTGGCATTGACAGCGACCTGCGCAGCAATAGCCTGCGTACCGAGCTGCTCACGGAAATGGATCGACGCGATCAGCTGCAAGGCGATCAGTTTACGCGGCAGCTCGGCGCGCTGGATGCGAGCGTTTCGACGCGCATCGGCACCTCGATCACGGACAACAACCGCTTCATTCTGGATCAAGTGCGTACGGTAGCGCGGGATACAGCCCTGATTGAGGTCGGCACGCTGGAAACGCGCTTGCGCACCGATATCACGACCATCAGCCGGGACGCCGTGACCTCGGTTGTGCGTACCGAAATTGCCGCCGCCACACCTACACTCACACGCAGCATCACCAACACGCTGCGCACTCGTCCAAATGGCTAAGTGAGGCTGCCGTGATCAGCGATTTTGAACGCCGTCTCGCCGATGTCTTGAGCGCGCGTCTGCCCGCTCCGTTCACGGGACGCGTCGATGTGGCGCCGGGTTTACTCGCGGGTAACGGGCCGCAAATCCTCGTCGGCGTAACTCAGGCGCAGGGCGCAGCGGCGCAGTTTGGCAGTGTGCGCCCGGAAGTTGTGCCCGGCGCCACTGATCCCCGGCGCGTGCTGCGGCTCTCCTGCGCGGTCACGGTCGAAGTGCGTGCGGGTGAACCCGCCAACAACCGCCCGCAGCAGATGCAGGGCCTCGAACAGGTCATGTATCTGCTCGATGCGCCGGATCTGCGCAGTGGTCAGGCGCTGGCCAGCGGCGCACCCGCTGATCCGGGCTTCTTCATCCAGTCGCTGACGCTGGGCGAGAGCGTCGCGCCACTGGATCCCACAGCGGACGATGCGCTCCCGGTGACGGTTGGCGCGCGGGCGGAAGGGTATTTCTGGCCGATTGGCGTGGTCGGGCAGGCGGGCATTGCCATCGGCGAGATTCGCCTGCGCGGTGCATCGCTGCCCCTTTCGGTGGCGGCCGCTGCACCGCTCATCGCGGGCGCGCCGCCCATCAACCTGACGGTGCAGGTCGGCGTGGGCACGTTTGGCACGTTCGCGCTGCCGGACAACCCCGCGCTGCCCTTCGGATCGCTTGCTTTCAGCGTGGTTGATGCAGGCGGACGCCCCGGCAAAGGGGCGTTGGTCGGCGCGGTGAACGGTGTGCGCCTCGTGGCGCTGGCCGACAACCGCGCGACCGTCAGCTACGACCCGCCCGACGAACCCGCCGAAGATGTGCTCGTCGTCATGTTAGATGACGGTACAGGCGGCGCGGGTCTTGAGATTGGGCGTGCACCCCTGCGCGTCCGCGGGGCTTAGGCAAACCACTATGGTGATGAACGCGGGCAAGGCGCAGATCGGTTCGGGTATCCTGTACGAAATGAACGAGATCAGCGGTTTTGTGCTCGACCAGTATGACAAGGGCTTCATCTACGAGTTGCGTAATCTGCTGCCTGCCGTCGCTGTGTCCGGGGATGGTTATGCGATTCGCGTCACGTGGGCTCCGGTCTACGGGGCGACGCGCGCGGAAATCACGAGCGCCCCGGCGCGGATTGGCGTGGCGGTGGTCGAGGAAGTCCTCGGTGATCTGGCGCTCGCCCAGAGCGGGAACGCCTATGTGGTGACGATTCCCGGCGGCAAACGCATCGCCTCGTTGACATTGCACGGCATGAAAGCGGCCAATGGCAACTCGATAACTTCCTCAGCGACGCTGCCCACCGATCCGGAAGCCCATCGACTGGTGGTGCGGGCGCAGACGGGCAACCAGCCTGATGCGCCGCTTCACACCGTGCCGTTTGTGCCTGTGCGCGGCGCGATTCCCGCGTCGCTGACGGGGGCGAGTTTTTCGAGCGGCGTACTGTCGCTGCCGAACGTGCTCGCGCCCAAGCTGCGGCTGTCGCTGGCGATCAAGCCGTACCCCGAAGAATTTGAGGATCAGCCGTTCACGCTGGAGCGCGTATCCGGCGTAGCGGCGATCTATCCGACCGATTTGCAATTGGTCGACAACGCGGGAACCGTCCTGTGGGCGTTTCCCGGCGAGTATCCGTCCACCAACCCGCCGTTCGATCTCGATTTGCGCGTGAACCTCGAACCCGCTCTGAATGCTGCGCTCGCCGCCACGCCCGATCAACCCTTGGATGTGACCTTCCGGCTCACGGGCAAAGCGCCGAGCAAAGCGGGCTTTTCGTTCCCGAAGCCGCAGGGGGTGCTGGTGCGCGACTTCCTCGATACGCCAATTTTGAGCGTGACCCTCGAAGGTGATCCGGTCGCACTGCCGATCATAGATCGGCTGGCGGATGAAACGCCGTCGTCGGTCAGTGGGGATTTGACCGTGACCTACAGCGGCATTCGTATCCTTGAGGAGCTCTCTGATACGCTGCCCGCTGGCGTGATCGGTGGCGTTGTGGTGGCCGATCAAGCGGTGGCACGCGTCTACCCGCCGCAAGCTTTGCTGGATACGGCGCTCGCCCGCATCGGCGTGATCGGGCGCGTGCCGCTCGGCGTGGCAGAATGCGAACTCGCCGTGCAGCTCGTGCAGATGATCGGCGACTTGCCCGGTGCACCCTACGGCGCGCCCGGTGTGCTCCAGATCGTGCAGGAACATGTCGTACGCACGCACTGGATTGATGTGCCCGCCGGGATCGACCTGGCACAGGGGAATGTCGGCGTCACTTTGCGCGCTAACAGTGGGCGCTTCTTGTGGGCGAGCACGGCGAACGTGCCGCTCGTCAAGCTGGCGATCTATGATCCCGACCCGGGCGGTCGCCCGCTCATGCTGAATGGCGTGCTGGTGCACGCCGTAACCAGCTCCGACGAAGACCATACGACGGGACTGGCTTTTCCGACCGCCGTGTTTCGCTCGCAACCGCCCGTCTTCGACAGTTCGCTGTTTCTGACGGTGGACGTGTCCGATTTGACCTTGAGGTATGCGCGATGAGTCTACTAGAAGATCTTGAGACGCTGGACCTCAGCAATATCCTCGATGCGCGGGCGGCGATCTCGGTGTCCGTCAACGGGACGGAGATTCAAGCGCTGTTAGGTGGCGGCGCGGCGCAGACCGTGCTCGGTGATCTCGGCACGATGCTGGCGGATCTGCGTTCGATGGACAACCCGGCCGCGCTGCTGCAGCCGCTGATCGATGCCATTGCCGATCTGCCGCTCGACCTTGACGGGCTGGATATCGCGCAATATCTGGAAGCGGTGCGCGACGGCACGGAAATTCTCACCCGCTTGCTGACAGATTTTGATGGCAATCCCGCTTCACTCGGTCGCAGCCTCGGACTGTCGCTGACCGACGTGCTCGAACGAGCGTCGTCCGCCATCGGCGATGTCATTCAGGTGGATACGGGCGAACTAGCCCAGTTCCGGCAGATGATCGACTTGGTGGAAGGCGGCGTTCCGGTCGATGCGAACG
>CALKIA010000125.1 GCA_937988705.1 uncultured Chloroflexota bacterium
TCATCGTCGCCAGCGTGGTCATTTTGCAGCTCCGGCCGCCGCCCGCGACCAAGACGGTTCCCGAACCGCTGTAACGACAATCTAGGGTCCCTACCTAAACGTGTCTTTTCTCGTAGGGACAACGCCCGCGTTGTCCGAGGCAGTCCTCGCCCCTACAAACGCTGTGATCTTTTCTTAAACCGCATCGTGGCGTCGGCTTTTTGGTGAGCGGCGGACGCGCCGTTGCGCGTCCTTACACAAGCACGATTTTCTCGTAGGGACAACGCCCACGTTGTCCGTTGGCGGCGGACGAGGCAGGAAGCTATTTCAGAATCGGCAATCTGCACATTCACCCCACCCCCAGCCCCTCCCCGAATTCAGGGAGGGGAGCAAGATCCCCCTCTCCCCGCTTGCGTGCTGAGGAGAGGGGCAAGGGGGTGAGGGATCGTGTGTAGGTAGTTTCAATAATTCTGAAATACGCTCGGGCCTCGTCCTTACATACCCCCGTTTTGCACGCTTTAACCGCCTCATTCCCCCTCAATTCGCTCTCTTACGAATTTTATACAGAGTGTTTACGTCATTCCGATCTGACCTTTTTATCTTAGAAGCATGATGAAGTTTCAGTTCTGAGTTGGAGGGAATGAGAAATGGCAAACACAATGACTCGTTGGAATCCGTTCCGTGAACTGGCGGCGATGCAGAGCGCGATGGATCGCTTGTTTGACGATTGGCGTCCCTATATGGAAGAGGGGCGCGTGGTCGGCAACCTGCTGGCGATTGACGCGCACGAAGACGAAAAGAGCTACGTCATCACCACGGAACTCCCCGGCGTGAAGTCGGAGAACATCAACATTCGGCAGGAGGGTGAATACCTGCTGATCGATGCGGAAATTCCGGAAACCACTGTCGAACGTGAAGGGCAGCGATCGCTGATCAAGGAACGCCGCTACGGTCGCTTCACCCGGCGTCTGCGTTTGCCGCAGAACGTCGACTTTGCGAAGTCGGAAGCCAATTACGAAGACGGCGTGCTGACGCTCACACTGCCGAAGGCGGAACAGGCGCAGCCGCGGGTCATTCAGGTGAAGAGCAAGGCCCCGAACGGCAATCTCAACTAAACCTCAAAAAAGGCGGCGATCCCCACCGGGATCGCCGCCTTTTTGATTCCAAGCTATTCCAGCGCTGAGAGCTGATGGAAGCTGTCTTTCAGACGCGGGTACAACGCCTGATATTCCCGGTACAGACTTTCATAATGCGCGTGCCGGGTTGCGTCCGGTTCGGTGATGGCGCCGTAGCGCGCGGTGGACGCGGCCTCCTGCGCATTCGCGTAGACCCCGGCGCTGATCCCGCCGAGCAGCGCTGCGCCAATCCCCGTCAATTCAGTGAGCAGGCTGCGCTGGAGGGGCACGCCGAACACATCGGCGAGGATGTGCCGCCACACATCGCTGTCCGCGCCGCCGCCCGCCGCAATCACCCGCTCGGCTTGTCCGCCGAGGCTCAAACTGATGTCGAGGGCTTCGTGCATGGCGAAGGCCACGCCTTCCATGATCGCCCGCGCCATGTGCCCACGTCCGTGATAATGCGTCAGACCGATGAACCCACCGCGCGCGTAGGCGTCCATGTGCGGCGTGCGTTCGCCGGAGAGGTAGGGCAGGAAGAGCAAACCATTTGCGCCTGCGGGCACCCGTTCGGCGGCGGCGCTCAGCGACGGATAGTCTGTGCCGAGCAGATCGCGCAGCCAACGCAGGGACAGCCCCGCCGATAGGATCGCGCCGAGTACATACCACATGCCCGGCACAGCGTGATTGAACACATGCAGGCGCGGATCGGTTTTCAGCGTGAGCGTGCCATTGGCGGAGGGCATAATCGGCGTGAAAACCTGCCCGCCGCTGCCAATCGTCACGGAAGCCTGACCGGGCGCAATAATGCCGTTGGCTAACCCCTGCGCGGGTTGATCGGCGCTGCCCGCCGCCACGGGGATGCCCGCCTTCAAGCCGAGCGTTTCGGCCGCCTGGACCGTGAGCCGTCCCGCGAGCGCTGAGGATTCCAGTGCGCTGGGGAAGAGGCCGCGCGGTAGTCCGAGTTCGTGGATGATCTGCGCCGACCACGTTTTGAGCAGCACGTCGAATAAGCCGGTCGCCGCCGCGTCGCTGATGTCCGTCGCGATTTCCCCGGTGAGTTTGAGCCGCACATAATCTTTCGGCAGTACGACCGCACGGGCGGTTTCCAGCGGCCGCGGATCGTATTTTTGCATCCACGAAAGCGTTGAAATCATGAACCCGGCGGCGGGCAGCGTCCCGGCGATGTGCGCGAGGTTTTCCGCCCCGAACCGCTCGATGAGCGCGGCGGTTTCGGCGGCGCTGCGCTGATCGGCCCAGATGATCGCATTGCCAATGGGCGCGGCGTTCGCATCCAACAGCGTAACGCCGTGCATTTGCCCGCATAAGCCGATGGCCTGCACGTCTTCGGGTTTGATTCCGGCGCTGTTCATGGCCTTGCGCACGGCGAAGACCGCGCCATTCCACCAATCCTCCGGGTTCTGTTCGGCGCGGTCTGGTGCCGGGTGATGGATCGGATATTCGTGGGCGGCGGTCGCCAGCAGGCGCGCGCCGTCCGGGTCGAACAGAATTGCTTTGACGCTCGAAGTTCCAACATCAATGCCTAATAACATCCCTAGCTCCTGAGTTCAGTGTGAAACCGCTGCGGCGGCTCTGAGTCGCTATGCGGTCAAGGTGATCGATTCTCCAGATTTTCGGCGGTGAGCATGACCACAGGCGCTTCAATATAGGGCGCGACCGGCCGCCCCTCGATTACCTTGATCAGCGCTTCCACCGCCAGATACGCCATTTCGTCGGGGTACTGCGCGACCGTCCCTGCCAACCGCCCCGCCCGCACTGCGTCCAACGCTTCAGGGATGGCATCCACGCTCACGACCAGCACTTCATCCGCGCGCCCAGCCGCTTCGAGCGCTTCGAGCGCGCCTAATCCCATCACGTCATTGGCCGCGAAGATTGCGCGTAAATTGGGATGATTGGGCAGCAGGTTGGTGACCGTGTCGTAGGCGCGGGTGCGCTCCCAATCGGCGGGCTGGCTGGCGACGATAATCAACCCACCACGCATCGCGCCTTCGGTGAACCCGCGCACGCGGTCGATGCTGCTGGTGGTGCCCGCCGCCCCATCGATCACGGCGACTTCCGACTCCGGCTCGACGCGGCTCAGGATCAGATCCGCTGCCAGCGCTCCCGCCTGCACATTATTGGAAGCGATCTGCGCCGCCAGATCGATGCCCATCAGGGCGTCCGCCGGGATCAGTTCGTCAACGTTGACGAGGGGCATGTGCGCCGCACTGGCGGCGCTCAGCGCCGCGTTGAGGCTGCTCGCGCGGAAGGGCGTCACCGCCAGCCCGCTGAAGCCGCCTTCGGTGAGCCACGTTTCGAGGATGCGGAGCTGTTGCTCGGCGGCATCTTCGGTCGGCGTGCTGCCAATCACGACTTCGATGCCAAAATCGGTCGCGGCGCGGCGATAGCCGTCCGCCATCGTCAGGAAAAACGGATTGGATTCGTTCTTGATGAGTGCGCCAATCCGCAGCGCGCCGATCTGTGGATCGCCCAGACGGCTGCCCGCAGTCGCGACGTTCTGCGCGGTGATCATTTCAACTGGCGCTTCAATCTGCGGTGCGACCGGGCGTCCAGCGATCACTTTGAGCGCGGCTTCCACCGCAAGAATGGCCATTTCGTCAGGGTATTGGGCAACCGTGCCCGCTAACCGTCCCGCGCTGACCGCCGCCAATGCCTCGGGGATGGCATCGACGCTGGCGACCAGCACCTGATCGGACAAGCCCGCATCCTCGATGGCTTCGATAGCGCCGAGTCCCATCACATCATTCGCGGCGAAGATTGCGCGCACGTCGGGATAGCTTTGCAGGATGTTCGCGGCGACATCGTAGGCTTGCGCCCGATCCCAGTTGGCCGGTTGACTGGCAACCACGTTCAGCCGCCCGAACAAGGCGCCTTCGGTGAAGCCGCGCACGCGGTCGATGCTGCTGGTCGTGCCGGGCGCCCCTTCAATCACGGCGACCGGATCGCCGGGGGCGAGAAAGTCGAGGAACAGATCGGCGGCCAGTGCCCCCGCCCGCACGTTATTCGAGGCGACTTGGGCTGCGAGGTTGATACCCGCCTGACCATCGGCGGGGATCAGCTCATCAACGTTAAGGATCGGAATACCCTGCTCGCTGGCACGGCGCAAGGCGCTGTTGAGGCTGGTGGCTCGGAAGGGCGTCACGATGAGCGCATCGAAACCGCCCTCGTTGAGCCACGTTTCGAGCAGCGCCAATTGTTCGTCGGCGGAGTCTTCGGTCGGTGTGCTGCCGATGACAATGTCGACACCGTAGCGGGCGGCGGCAAAGCGATAACCGTCGGCCATGGTTAGGAAAAAGGGATTGGACTCGTTCTTGATGAGCGCACCAATGCGCAAGGCTGGTTGAGCGGTGAGGGGGGCAGCGCAGAGGCACAACATAAAACACAGAAGCAGGCTAAACCGTTGCTTTTTCATGTTTGCATCACGCCTTACTTGAAATATTAACTCTTTCAAATTATCTACATGAAGTCGTGATCGGCAAATTGAGATACCCTCTGGCCGACTCGTCATACGCCGGGTGTCCAATCAACCCATCACCCGCTGGGCTGCGCAAGCTGTCTTTCTCCGATGCAAACGTGACGTGGGGAGAAATGACGGCTGCGGCTGTCGCCCAACCCCGAATTCGCTCAGGGGGCAACACTTGGTATCCAAAACGCTTGTGTAGGGGCGGGACTTGTCCCGCCTACCTTAACGGGCGAGGCTTGAAGCTATTTCAGAATCGGCAATCTGCACATTCACCCCACCCCCAGCCCCTCCCCAAATTCGGGGAGGGGAGACAGATTCCCCCGCTCCTCGCTTGCGTGGGCTAGGGGGTGAGGGATCGTGTGTGGGTAGTTTCAACAATTCTGAAATACGCTCTTGCCTCGCCTCTACATTACGTTTGCTTGTTGGTACTGTCGCTCCGCTCTGAATTCGGAGGGGACGGAGGTAAGGTCCAGGTCACGCAGAAGCGCGGCCTCTCCACTACTGCTCTACGACGCCGCCCGTGCGGTCGAGTTGCGCACGATGAGCTGCGTCGGCAGCGTGACCGTTTGCTCTTCCGGTTGTTCGCTGCTCAGGTGCGTCAGCAGCAGATGGGCGGCCGTCGCCCCCATTTCATAGATCGGCTGGGCGACGGTCGTCAGCGCAGGAATGCTGTGCGCCGCCAGCGGAATATCGTCAAAACCCACGACTGACAGATCACCGGGGAGATGGAGCTTGTGTTCGGCGGCCGCGTGCAGCACTCCGACCGCTGTCACATCGGTGAGCGCGAAAATCGCGGTGGGGCGGTGGGGATCGCGCAGCAGTTGATTCGCGACCTGATACCCGTTGTCGAATTCCTTCTGCTCGCTCATGATTAAGTCGGCTTCGGAGTAGGCTAAACCCATTTCTTTGTAGCCGAGTTTGACGCCACGGATGCGCTCATCGATCGCCTGACTGTAACCGGGGCCGCCGATAATGGCGATCCGCCGGTGCCCCAGTTCCAGCAGATGGCGAATCGCTTGCCGTCCGCCATCGACGTTATCGCACAGCACGCGGTTCACCTGGACGCCGGGGATGTCGCGGTCGACGAGCACGGCGGGCACAAGGCCATTGATCAGGCGGTTCATGTTGTCGGTGCTGCGCCCGGTCGGCACGATGATCACGCCATCTACGCGCTGCCGCAGCAGCATGTCAACGTAAGCTGCCTCTTTCTCGGTGTCCTCTTCCGAGCTGCAAATGAGCGTTTTATAGTCGTTAGCGAACAAAGTCTTTTCGATGGCGAAAGCCAGCGTGCTGAAGAATGGTTGGTTCAATTGGGGCAGCATCACGCCGATCGTCAGCGTTTCCTGCCGCCGAAGTGATCGGGCGAGGGCGCTGGGTTTGTAGTTGAGCGCATTCATGGCTTTCTCGACGCGCTCGCGCAAATCTGCGCTGACATACCCGGTATTATTGACCACCCGCGATACGGTGGCAACAGACACCCTTGCGTGATCCGCTACCTGTTTGATGGTTGCCATGGTCGTTTTGCCTCTGAAATAAAAGCAACAATATCTTGAAAAGCAGTTTAAATAGTTAGGAGGTCGATGATATGTCTGCCGTAGGGGAGGATGATGAGCATATCCGCGCTGCAGTAGACACCCAGCGTACGGTAATCGTTT
Source organism: uncultured Chloroflexota bacterium (assembly GCA_937988705.1). Lineage (GTDB taxonomy): Bacteria > Chloroflexota > Anaerolineae > Aggregatilineales > Phototrophicaceae > Flexifilum. Next base: position 6,234 of record CALKIA010000125.1, read on the forward strand.
TCAATAAATTTAGACGCAATTATCTGAATTGTCAAAACGACGATACTTAGCGCTCGCTCCTGTAAATCGTCGCAAATTAATCGTCGGGACACGATCCGGCGTATGCGCCGATTTTTCTCGTCGGGACAAGGCCTGCCTTGTCCGCTTCCAACGGACAGCGCCGGCGCTGTCCCGACGAACGATCTGGAATACCTTACCGGATGCAGCATTTAAAGTAGGTTCTCGAAACAAATCCACGAATGGATGGAGGGGCGCACCTGTGTGTGCGCCCGAAACCGGGTAGACACCTAGGTCTACCCCTACATTGGGACTTTCGAGAGTCTATTTTAGCCAATGCGAACGCCAGTTTTGGCGTCGAAGAACAGCAGCGCCTCGGCGTCGAACTGCGCGCGGATGACGTCGCCCACCTTAACGGGCGCGTCGAGCGGTGTATTCATGCGCCACAGGTCACTACCGTTACGCACTTCGAGCAGCAAATGGCGTTCGGCGAAAAACGGCGTGACGCTCTCCACGCGACCGGGGAGACCATCGTCCGTGCTGCTTAAGCGCACGGCTTCAGGACGCACCCCCGCGATCACGGCTGCGCCTTCCGGCAGATCGCTGCGCACGGGGTAGCCGCCGAATTGCTCGCCCTGCCAGACATGCGCCTGCACCACGCCTTCGAACAGATTGATTGTCGGCACGCCCATGAAGGTCGCCACAAACAGGTTGATCGGGTTGTCGTACAAATAGTGGTACGTGCCGACCTGCTCGATTTGTCCCTGCCGCATCACGGCGATTTTCGTTGACAGCGTGATCGCTTCCTGCTGATCGTGGGTGACGTAGATCGAGGTGACGGGGAATTCATGCAGCAGGCGCTTGAGTTCTATGCGGGCCTGGCTACGGAGTTTGGCGTCGAGGCTGGAGAAGGGTTCATCGAATAGGAAGATGCGTGGATCACGGGTGAGTGCTCGCGCGATGGCGACGCGCTGGCGTTCCCCGCCGGAGAGCTGGCGCGGCATGCGTTCCATGAGCTGCTCTAGGCCGACTCCCGTAATCTGAGAGATGCGCTGCACGCGCGCGGGAACTTCATTCTCGCGTTTGCGCAGCCACAGGAAAAACCCGACCGATTTTTCTGCCTCCCAGTGGGGCATGAGCGCGCCTTCCTGAAACACCATGCCGATCCCGCGTTCAAACGGTTCGATTTCGCGCAGATCGATGTTGTCATAGAGCACCGCGCCGTGGTCGGGTTTTTCCAACCCGGCGACGAGGCGCAGCAGTGTCGACTTGCCGCAACCGGAAGGTCCGAGAATCGCCAGTACATCACCGGATGCGATCTTGAGCGACACATCATCCACGGCGACCACTTCCCGGGTATCGCCCTCGACGGCCTGCATAAACTTTTTGCTCACATGCTGTAAGGTGATGACGGTCATGGCGGCCCCCGGCTGATTGCACTTACCCTGTATTCTACCGCACCGACGGTCAGCCGGCTGTGGTTGGAAATTACAAACCTCACGGTTTGGCGCAAGGCTGCGGACTTATGATGAACTCAGCATTGATGTTGCCGCAATTAATCTCAAGGAGATTACCGCATGGCATATCAGACTGTTCTCAGGAACGAGTGGGGTACTGTCCAATACGAAACGACCGATCACTACATCTATCACACGATTCACAAGGATTTGCCCCCGGCTGAACTGCGGACGATCCTCGACACCGGGCTGGAAAGTCTGAAGGCGAACCGTGCGCAAAAATGGCTGTCGGATGACCGGAAATATGTCACAGTCACCCCGGAGGCGGTCGAGTTTACGCTCCGGAGCTGGGGGCCGCGCGCCGCGGCGGCCGGGTGGAAGTACTGGGCGATGGTTGCGCCGGAAAGCGCCATCGGGCGCGCCGGGATGCAGGAAGTCGTGGAGATTTTCTACAACCTCGGTGTACGGATGGCGATCTTTAGCGATTTGGACGAAGCTCGCGCGTGGCTTGTCCCATTATAGACAGCGGCGCTGATTCAGTGGCTTAAGTCCATGTGCTGAAAGTCTCTTGCAATCGCCTCGTTTGCCGACTAGGATTCTGGCGACGATGGAGGGGGTTATCCACATGGACACGATTGACTTACGCAGTGACACGATTACTGTGCCCACACCTGAGATGCGCCTCGCGATGGCGAATGCGGATGTCGGCGATGATGTGTATGGCGAAGACCCGACGGTCAACCAATTGCAAGCGGACGCCGCGGCCATGTTTGGCAAAGAGGCGGGCTTGTTTGTGACCAGCGGCACGATGGGCAATTTAACCTCAGTGCTGGCGCACTGCCAGCGCGGCGATGAGATGATTCTTTCCAAAGACGCGCATATCTTCCGCTACGAAGTCGGCGGCGCGGCGATGTATGGCGGTGTACAGCCGAACACGCTGCCGATTGACCGCGACGGCATGATGGATCTCGCGCAGATTCGCAAAGCGATTCGCGGCGATAACGTCCATTATCCGATCACCCGCTTGATCTGCCTCGAAAATACGGCGGGCGTCTCCGGCGCGCCGCTCACCAAAGCCTACACCGACGCGGTGGCCGCCATCGCTCAGGAGCACGGCCTGAAAGTGCACATCGACGGTGCGCGCATCTTCAACGCAGCGGCGGCGCTCAACATCGACGTGAAAGACCTGACGGCGGGCGCGGACAGCGTCTCGATCTGCCTTTCAAAGGGCTTGTGCGCTCCAGTCGGCTCGGTGATCGTCGGCTCAAAAGCTTTCATCAAGCGCGCTCACCATATCCGCAAGAGCCTTGGTGGCGGTATGCGGCAGGCGGGAATCATCGCGGCGGCGGGGTTGATCGCGCTGCACGATATGAGCCAGCGTTTGCAGGAAGATCACAGCAATGCGCGTGCGCTGGCCGAAGGCTTGGCTGCCCATCCCCACATCGATATCGATCTGGATATGGTGCGCACCAACATGATCTTTTTTCGCGTCAAGCCCGATGCGCCGATCAGCGCAGAAGCTCTCTCAGAACGCTTGAAAGTCGAGTATGGCATTTTGATCACGCCGTACCCAGGCGAGCACGGTTTGCTGCGCGCGGTCACACATTACTGGTTCAAGCGTGAGGATGTGGATCGCGTGCTGGAGGCGGTGCGGATGGTGCTGGCACCCGCCTTTTCGGCAGCGGATTAGTTCGGTATGTTTGAGATGCCTAAGCGGGATGATCCCGAATTTGAGGATGATGAACTCGTCCAGCCGCTCGACGCCGAAGACGATGATGTCGATCCTGAAGTGTACGTGGAGGAAGTCGAGGACGAGGACGATGCGCCGCGCTATCGCAGCACAAACAACGATCCGACGTTCGGCTACCTGCTCGCGCTGGCGTTGATCATCGGGTTGACGCCGCTCATCCCCTTACAGGGGGATTTGCGTTACGTGATCGGCTGGGGCGCGATGGCGCTGTTTGGAGTGCTGTCGTGGTTGCTGGGTTCAGGTGAGAAGATTGAGCAGGAGCGCCTCGAAGATCTCGGTTGGGGCGTGGTCTTCGCGCTGATCGTCGCCGCGCCGCTGCTGCTGGTCGGCGGCAGCACGTTGACGACGACGGTTCGCCTGATGTTCCAGACAGGCATCGGTGGAGAAGTGCGCAACCTGTCGCTGGGCGCGGTCGCGGCCTTCCTGATCTTCGTCATGCCGTTGGCGGAAACGCTGTTCTTTCGTAATCTGCTGCAAGCGCGCCAGCCGTTCGTGCTGACCGGGGCGCTGGCCAGCCTCTGGTCGATTCTGCTGTTCTTCCCGATGCTCGACGTGGGGCGTTACCCGGTGATCGCGGTGCTGATCGGCACGGCGCTGGTGCTCATGAACATGATCTACAGCTACGTGCGCGACCGTAACGGCCTCGCCGCCGCGTGGGTGTGCCAGATTGTCGTCAACGTGGTGCTGCTGCTCGTGCCGTACTTCAGCACGTAAGGTTTCCATCCTGTCGGTAGAAATTGCTCACAGTGAGGGATAATGGCTGAATTGAAGTTGATCATCCAACCAGATCAGGATGATGACGAAGCCGCCGAAGTGCTCGTCGATGGACGGCTTGGCGACCGCCCGTACCGATTTCTGCTGGATACAGGCGCAGCCAGAACCAGCGTCCAATTGGACGACTACACATCGACGTTTAGCAGTGAGGCGACGAATAGTTCTTCCGGCGTCTTTGCGCCCATCCAGGATGACGTGATCACGGTGCCAAGCCTTGAAATCGGGCCGATCTCCAAGCAGAATTTTACGCTTGTCCGCTCGAATGATCCGCAGCGAAACATGCCGGGGCTCATCGGCATGGATATTTTGAAGGACTTCTGCTGTCACTTCTTGTTTGCTGAACAGCGTGTGTTACTCGATGCAGAGCATGAATGCGGCATAGGCAGTTCTTTTCAGCCCCTGTTTCTCGACCAGAAGTTTCATCCCTACGTCGAGGTTCAGTTTGGAGCGGTGACTGCCAACTCGGTTTGGGATACAGGCGCAGGCATCACTATTGCCGACCTGGGTTTTGTGCAAAAGCATCCGGCACTTTTTGAGCAAGTCGGACACTCGACGGGAACCGACGCGGGCGGCACTCAGGTGCAAACGCCGATGTTCATCATGGCAGCTTCCCTCATCGGCGGAAGTAGTTTCCCGCCCCATAAAGTAGCAGGCGTCGATCTGTCCCGGGTGAATGCGACCCTTGACGTACCCATGGATCTAATCTTAGGCTACAGTACGTTGAGCAAAGCCAACTGGGTGTTCGATTTTCCGCGTAAACAGTGGGCGGTTTCAAAACGTTTGGGCGTTCAATAACGCTTAGTTTGAGGGATTAGAGGCAAGTTGGCATGTCGGAAGTTTACTTGATAGTTGGGTTGGGTAATCCGGGCAAGCAGTACGAGAATACGCGGCACAATGTCGGTTGGCAGGTACTGGATCGCCTCGCGGCGAAGCATGGTATTACCTTTGGCAAGACCGAACACAAGGCGCTGACCGGGAGCGGGACGATTCTCGGTAAAAAGGTCTTGCTGGCGAAGCCGCTCACCTACATGAACCTGAGCGGGGATGCGGTGCAGCCGCTGGCGCACTTCTACAAAATCCCGTCGACGCAGTTACTCGTCATCGCCGATGATCTCGACCTGCCGCTCGGCACGCTGCGCATTCGCAAGATGGGCAGCTCCGGCGGTCAAAACGGTCTCAAGCACATCTTGCAGAAGATGGGCAATCAGGTGATCAA
>CALKIA010000126.1 GCA_937988705.1 uncultured Chloroflexota bacterium
GCGACGCCCAGTCGAGGTAGCGCTTGCCGTCCGCGTCGTACACGTAGACGCCTTCACCGCGCTCGATGATGGTCGGATTCCAGGCGCCCTGCGCCGACCAACTGACGAGCGTGAAATCCTTATTCTGCTGAACTATTTCAGCCGTAGACATGGTGGCTCCTAAAGAAAAAGGCATTTATGCTGGCGGGGATTGTAGACCAAAAGGGAAAGAAAGAAAAAAGAAAAAGAAAGACTCAACGCAAAGACGCGAAGATACAAAGGCGCAAAGAAAATTGGGAGAAAAGCTGCGACCTCAATGAGAGGTCGTCAAACTCATTGTCCCTTTTACTTGGCGTCTTCGCGCCTTTGCGTCTTTGCGTTGAGTCCTTTCCTTTGTCTTTTCCTGGTTTACGAACCGGGTTCGGCGGTGGCGTCTTCGGCTGTGCTGTACACCCGGTTGAGCGGCACACCACAGCTGATCAGAAATTCTTCGAAAGCGGCGAGACGCTCCAGGTTCGGTTCTTCGAGCGCCTGTTCCATTTCGTAGCCCGCTTGCAGCCACGGCGACGCGACATTGCAGTTGCCCGCGTTCGCGTAGGTGCGCCCCGCGCGCAGGTAGTATTTCGGATCGGTGGGATGGGTGTTCATCAGGCGATCATAGGTTTGCAGCGCGTCATCCAGTTCGAGGCTGGTGAGCTGAATCGTCGCCAGATAGTCGAGGCAGGACACATTAGTTGGATCGGAAGATACACAGCGTTCGATGTATTCGCGCGCCTTGTTGGGGTCGCCGTAGGTCTGCATCCAGAAGAAACCGAGGGCGTACAGCGCGTCGAGATTGTTGGGATTCTGCTCTGCGACGGCTTCGAGTTGTTCCAGCCCGACATCTGCCGCGCCGAGTCCCCAGTTCGCCCACGCGAGTTCGACGGCGATGTGCGGCAGGTTCGGCGCGAGTTCGTGCGCCGTTTCCAGATCTTGCTGGTAAGCCGATTGGTCGAAGTTCGCCGCCAGATTCCACAGCCCGCGCACATAGTACACGGCGGGATTCTCCGGATCGATCTCCAGCGCCCGACCCAACGTTTGTTCGGCCATCGCGGGCAAGCCCCCGTCGCTGTAGGCCAGCGCCATATAGGCGAGCGCGGTCGCGTTATTCGGGTCAAGTGAGAGTGCCTGTAACGCACTGGCGACCGCTTCCGCATACTGCTGGTTGCGGGTGAGCGCAAAGGCGCGGATGGCCCACGCGTCCGACGAGAACGGATTCGCGGTCACCGTATCTTCGGCAGCGGGCAAGGCCTCGTCCGCGCGCCCTTCGATCAACAGACCGTAGGTGTACTGGTAGTACACACGCACATCATTGGGTGCGCCGGCTTTCGCTTGTTCGTACTCTTCCAGCGCCGTTTCGACCGCCCCCTGCGCCCACAGCGCATCCGCCCGCGCAATCCGCTGGCTCGGATCGGTGGTGGGCAGGGGGGTTGGGGCGGCGGCGGTCGCCAGCCCGCTTTGGGCGTCGTTCACCCGTTCGTGGATGAATTCCTGGACCGGCGGGCCGAACTCGTCGCGCCGTTCATAAATCTGGTAGCCACCATATACGATGATCGGCGTCAAAATCCACAGCCACAACCAGCGCAAACTGGAAACCATATGGCGCTTTTGCCGCTTGCCCACCCGATATTTTTTGGGCGTATTCAAACGCATATTCATAGCGTGCTTACCCGGTAAATTTGCGGAATGGGTGTGGAAGGGCGCGCCTCTGCGCGCACCCACCACGGGCAGACACGCAGGTCTGCCCCTACGAATTTGACCTGAAACACTGCCTAGCTCCCGATCGGCGTGGGCGGAATGGGCGTCGGTGTCGACTGCTGCGGCAGCGCGCGCCCCGCGTAGCCTTCACAGTTCTCGGTGACCAACCGCAGACCGTTGATCGTGTTGATGATCACCGGGTTTTGATCGTCGGTTGTCGTGGAGGTTGCCCGTGCCCGCGTCAGCGAGTCACTCAGGATATTCCATGCGTCGGCGCATTCGCCCAGATAATAATGCGACAGCCCACGTAGATAGTAGCATTCGATTTCCTCCGAGCCGAGGTTCACGCATTCTTCGAATGAATCGATTGCGCCTTCATAGTTACGCTGCGGGTACTGTGTCTGACCGAGCGCGCGCCACGCCTGTTCGTATTCCGGGTCGATGCTGAGCGCATCCTCACAGTAGCCCTGCCCGCGTCGATGCTCACCGATTTGTGTATAGACTTCGCACAGGCGCAGATAGGCTTTCGCATTTTCTGGCTGGAAGGACAGCACCTGCTCAAAGGTAGCAATTGCCAACGCGAAATAATCCAACCCACCGTTCGGATCGCGCACGGCGAGCGTGCGATACATGCTGGCGAGTTCGAAATAGGGTGAGGCGAGGTTCGGATTGAGCGCGACTGCCTGCTCCAACTGGTCAAGCGCTTCGTCATAGCGTCCCACCCAGATCAACGCCAGCGCGTATACGCGCCGCGCCAAGGGATCGAGCGGATCAAGTTCAATCGCGCGTTCCGCCGAATCGAGCGCCACGTCGTAGCGGTCAATCTGGCGATAGGCGCTGCTCAGGGCGGTGTAAAGCGGCGCGAAGTTGCGATCCCGCTGCAAACCGGCCTGCGCGATCGGCACGGCGTTCGCCGGATCGCCGTTCAGGTCAATGGCGCGGGCTTTAATGACATAGCCGCGCGGATCGTTCGCATTGGCATTGATCGCTTGCTCGCCAATGGCGATCGCTTCCTCATAATAGCTGGCCTGGTCGACACCCAGTTCGAGCAGTACGCGCCCGTATTCGTACAGATAATCGACGTTTTGTGGCTGTTGGAGGACGGCGCGGCGAAAGAAGTCGCGCGCGCCTTGCATGTTCCCACTCATGAACAGATTCATACCCTGCGTCGCCAATTCGCTGGCGAAGGGCGTCGGCGGTGGCGCTTGCCCGATCATATCGAGAGCCATGAGCTGCAGCTTGGAGAACTGACTGTCTACAAAGAAGAGGAAGGCGCCGATGAGGACGAAGTAGAGCAGAATCCAGCGCCATGTCCCGCGTTTCTTCCGGTGGTCACGGAAGAGCGGTTTCGTATAGTCGCGTTTGATCTGCATAGTTTGTTACGCAATTACCTCGTGTATGTAATGACTTGTGCTTGATTGCACCCATAGTCCATTATACTGATCTCAGGGCGCTTGTTCTAGATAGGTTAACTTTGCCGTGACCATAGCCATCGATGGAATCGCCATCAACTCGCTGTTAGGGGCGACGAGCATCTTCATTATGCTTGTGCTGACCTTTTATGCGTGGTCGCGGCAGGACACAATCAAACGAGGGCGCATTTTCACCTTGTTGATGTTGTGCGAGGCGATTGAGGTGGCGGGGTACACGCTGGAGATTGTGAGCCCGGACGTCAGCGTAGCGCTCACGGCCTCAAAAATTCAGTATATTGGCACGTTTAGCGTGCTGTTGTGGTTCGTTTTTACCTTGAATTTCGCGGGCTACGGTGCTTTTGCCGAGCAGTCCGGTCGACTGCTGGCGCTTGTGCCGCTTGTGATCGTCCCGCTGGCGTTCACTGACGAGCTGCATGGGTTGATCTGGCGCGACATCAGCGTGCTGCACACCGACGCTTTCAATGTTTTTCAGGCCGAGTACGGCCCCTTCTTCTATGTCTACTTCGTCTTCAGCGTCGTGCTGCTGACGGTAGGTGTGGTGGTGCTGGTGCGCGCGCATATTCGCCAGTGGCGTTTATATCAACTACAAATGGTGCTGTGGCTGGCGGGGACGTTGATCCCCGCGTTCGGCCAATATGCGATGGTGTTCGGCTGGTACTTGATCGAGGGTATCCACCCCATCCCCCTCAGCTACATGATCGGCACGGTTTTCCTGACTATCGCCGTCTTCCGCTTGCGCTTAGTCGAAGTCATGCCGGTGCCGTATGAGACGATCTTCACCAGTTCGCCTAATCCGGTCATCGTGTTTGACCTGAAATGGCGGGTGCTCGTGTTCAATCCCGCCGCCAAGCCGTTTGTGAATGCCACGCGTGACGAAGTGATCGGCTTACCAGTGGCGGCGGCTTTTCCCGAACTGGCGCACGCTCTCGGCGCAAACTTTGCGGCGGAGGATGTGCACTTTAACGGAGCGGATTACAAGGTCCGCAGCGCGCCGTCGCTGACGCGTTCCGGGGTCGTGCGCGGCCACATCCTTATCTTGATTGACATCACGCCGATCCGGCAGGCTGAACGCGAACAGCAGGCGTTGATCGCGCGCATCAGCCGCCTTGAGGAACTGAAGACCGAGATGATCCGCATGGGCGCGCACGACCTCAAGACGCCGTTGGGGCTGGTCAAAAGCTATCTGGATCTCATTCGCGAAGAAGACCCAGCTGCTCCGCTGAGCAGTGTTCAGCGCTATCTCGAACACATGGATCGGGCGGCGGGCAACATCTTGCAGATCGTCAACGATATTTTCTCGCTCGACCGCATTGAACGTATGGCCGCCGAGCAAACCATGACCGCTGTGGATTTGACGGCACTTGTCAAAGAGACGGCTGAGGGTATAAGCCGATCCGCTGCCGACAAGCAGCTGACCTACAGTGTCAGTTTTAGCGCGGTCTTGCTCACAGTGTGCGGCGATTCGGTGCAGTTACGCGAGGCGGTCACGAATTTGATCGGCAACGCGATCAAATACACGCCGCGCGGCGGTGAAGTGTGCGTGCGTCTGTACGCTGAGGATGAGGATATTGTCTTCGTCGTGACCGATACCGGGATCGGCATCCCGGCCGATCTCCAATCCAAGCTGTTTCACCCCTTCGCGCGCATCCGGTCGAAGGAAACGGCGCAGATCGAAGGGACGGGCTTAGGGCTGTACCTCGTCAAGGGGATTGTCGAGCGGCATGCGGGCGTGCTGATCGTTCAGAGTGAGCATGGGCAGGGCAGCACCTTCGGTTTCCGCCTGCCCATATTCCGCGAAGCGGTATAAGGATCAACCCCGGCCCCTCCCCGAATTCAGGGAGGGGATTTAGAGGTGAGGTCAGTTTTGCCTACAGCGTCATGGCGAACCAGTCGGCCGTCGTCTTGATCGTCGCTTCCGCCAGTGTCTGATCGTCGGTCAGCACGTTGTAGATGTGATCCGCGCCGGGGACGAGGTACGACGCGCGAAGCGCGCCCTGTGCGTTCTCGCGGTACCAGTCGAGGAAGTCGGCAGAACCGTCTTCCGAACCCGCGACGACCATGAGCGACCCGGTAAAGTTCGGGAATTCCGTCTGATAGTCGTAGTCTTCCAAGCCCGTGAAGAAGCCGTTGCCCAGCGTGATCATGCGCCAGCCGAGGTCAATCTCGACCTGACCGTTCGCTGCCGCGGCGTCAAAATTCTCCTGACTCAACTCCTCGATGAAAATGTCATGCAGGTTGCCAAACGTCGACCACAGCGCCATCGACTTGAAGGCATCCGGGTTTTCGCCAGCGGTAAAGACGGTGATGCCGCCGCCGAGGCTGAAGCCGAGAATGCCGAGGCGCGACGCATCGACGCCTTCCAGCCCGGTCAGGTATTGCAGCGCGAGTTCCGCATCGGCGACCATGCCGCTCACCGTGCTGTCGACCATGTTGCCAGCGCTTTCGCCCCAGCCGCTGAAGTCGATGCGCAGCGAACCGATGCCGCGTTCGCTAAGGGCGGCGGCGAGGCGCAGGTACATGTCGCCGACTTCGTTGCGGGAGCTGGCGAAGCCATGCAGCATCAGGACGACGGGCACGGGCGCATCTGATTCCGGCAGCGCGAGCGTGCCGACGACACCATTTTCAAGGGTGATCACAGTTTCTCCAGCATTCACAGGGACAGCATCCTGCGCCAAAGCAATTCCGGCGAAGCTCAACAGGCAGACGAGAGTCAACGCGAAGAGAGTTAAACGCAATTTCATGGGGTTGCTCCTTCAAAAAGGCTATACATCGGGGAGTATAGCGCTTGCAGGCAGGGCGGGGATAGCCTAACCACACCTCCGCCCTAAACCTTCTCCGAGCAGAGAGGGGGCTTAGGGTGAGGTGAGCTTGTTCAGACTGTTCGTGGCGTAGGTGGGGCGTAGACGGTCACACTAAACAGGTTGGCTCTTCACGAACTGGCCGCAACCGGTGCCCGACCCCGCGCTTTTTCCGGCGTCCGCATCGACATCAGTGGGACGCCAATGCCATAGGTGACGAAGTCGCCAGTAGGTTGGATTTCAATCACGCACATATCAGCCAGATCGCCCGGATTTTCGGTGCGCAGCAGAGACGTCAAAATATCTTTGCTTACGGTATTGGCACTTTGAACGTTCGCCAGACCGGAAAAGGTGATGGTTGCTGCAGGGATTTTGATCCAGAACAGGAACGGAATGCGTTTGGCGATCGGCACGGTCACCGAGACATGTGCATTCTGAGCCATGTGCCGCGCCTTCCACGTGTCTTTGCCCGTCACGATATACAGCTTATGCTCGTGCACGATGTAAACCACGCCGACGGTGCGCGCTTCGCCTTTATCGGTCACCATACCCAAGACCGCAAAAAGTTCCTGTTTGAGGCTTTCCCAGACCAGTTCCCTAGCGAGTTGCAGAACCACGATAACCTCCGACTCCATGCATTCCATTACGCATTTCAACCTAATGGTAAGCAGAGTGGCAGGGAGTCGGCACTGTCAAATGCCATTGAACTGACAAGTCGTTGATCATCAGACCAAGAATCGTAGACCTTTTTGGCAGGCATCTCAGCGGTTTTTTCGCATGGTCTGGAAAAGCCATACAACTTGAGATACGACTGTCAATCCTGTTGACTTGCTACGTAAAAAGTTAGATGGCTAACAAAAGCTTGACACGCTTCATAGAATTAGAATAGACAGAACGATTATTTCACAGGCTTTGTTCAATACACGCGTGATATGACATTCAGAGCCCCGACCACGGGGCTCTTTTATTTCTAGTCATAGAAACAAAAATAATACTTTAATAGGTTAGTTGAGTAGCGTATCCTCCTACGCGTTATCTCATAGCTTCATTT
>CALKIA010000127.1 GCA_937988705.1 uncultured Chloroflexota bacterium
GTGGCGTTGGTCAAGCCGTGCAGCTTGGCCAGCCGACCAATCGTCAGCCGGCCATCATGTTCGATCAGGGTTTTGAGCACGTAAAACTGCGGCGTAGTCAAGCCATGCTGCGCCAGCTGATTCGAGACGCGCTTTTCACCATCCAGCACAATCTGAAACAGCAGCGCCCAAAATTGTAGAAGATCGCGCTCGAACGCCTGATCCACGCGCTTACCCGATCAGCGCATCCCACACGTCAAGCTTACCCTTGACGCGGCGGATGACCTCATTGGTGTATTCGTCGGTGTGGGCTTGCCCGCCCAGATCAGAAGTCTTCATGCCGTCGTTGATCGTCTCCATAGCCGCTTCGTAGATGGCACGACTGGCGCGCGCAGCGGCATCCGACTTGATATAGCGCAGCAGGGCCGCACCCGCGAGGATCATCGCCAGCGGGTTCGCCACGTTCTTCCCGAACAGCGACGGCGCGGTGCCGTGCGGCGCTTCGGTGAGCACAGTTTGCACTTCGTAGTCATCGTTCATGGACAGGATAACCGACTCCGCGCCCGCGATACTGCCAAACATCTCCAGCACGAGGTCGCTCAGGCTGTCGCCGTCACGGTTCAGCGCGGGGATGACGAGCGGCTCGCCCGTCGTCTTGAGCAGCAGCGCGTAGGTCGCATCGATCAACTGCGGGTCATAGCGCACGTCCGGAAACCGGGCGGCGGCCGCGTCCAATTCCTCTTTGAAGATGCCCTCGTAGATCACGCTGACCGTGTACTTCGGCCCGCCGAAGACCTTTGCCCCGGTGCGGCGGGCGTAGCGGAACGTGAATTCCGCGACCTGCCGGCACACCCGACGCGACAGTTTACGCGTGCTGTAGGAGATTTCGTCTAAGCCTTCGCCTTCCCGCCATTCCTTCGCGCCGTAGGCATCTTCGACGGCCATGCGCACGACGGAAATCGGCGCGTAGACGCCGGCCAGCGGACGCACCGACGGAATTCGCCGCCCAGTGCGGAGAATCACCTGTCCGTTGATGAGTTCGCGCAGCAGCGCGTTCGGGCTGCCTACGTCATCCGGATTGCCGGGGGTGATGGTCGCCGCCTTGATGCCGAGACCCGTCTTGCGGACGGCCGCAGCCGCTTCATGGACGACTTGATTTTTCGTAGCACGACGATTTTCCAGCGAGAGGTCAAAGAACTGGAAATCCAGATCAACCCGCGTAACCACGGGGTCGAGGACGCGCAGGGCTTCGTCAAGGAGTTCCTGACCAGTCTGGTCACCCTTTAGGACGGCAATAGTCGGTTTACTCACATCGATTTCCTTACTTGAAGAACTGCTATAGAGTAATTTTACGGCACAAACTGTGGATTGAGTAGATTGTGAACAACATTTTGCGCTATCATAGCGGCAAATCTAGCAGTACGGTAAAGGAAATTCCGGTGAAAAAACTGGCATTGCTTTCAACTTGTCTCCTCCTGCTGATGGTTATAGTCAGCATTGGCGTAAAGCCGAGCGCAGCGCAAACCACCACGCCGACCGCGGTTGCCACAACGCAGGGTACGACGGTCGAAGCGTTTGCGGTGCTCTGCGCCGACGCCGTCGTCGTCCGCTTCAGCGGTACGATGTTGAGCGGATGGGACATTTACTATCAGGCGTTTAACGGCCCGAACGGTACGGGCACGGCGCTGACGAATCTCCGTCAGGCCTCAGTCGCAGGGGACTTCCTGTTCAACGAACGGCTCGCCTACACCAGCGGTTCGACGCTGGCGACGGGCGCGACGGGCAGCATCAAGGCGTTTGTCGCCCGTGAAGGGAACAGCAGCAGCGTTGATTTTGATTTCACAGTCAACGATTTCAATGACGGCTGCACCAGCGACACGACCACCCAACCCGACGGTACGACGGTCAGCGCGGACACGGGCACGACCACCGGTTCGACCGATACCACCGCCGCATCGAGCAGCCGTCCCGGTTTCACCACCAGCCTCTTCGCCCCCAACGGCGCCCTGCTCAACCCGAATCTGCAACCAGAGCCCACCGTGGTGATCGGCGCGCGTCCGAGCGACACCTTCCGCTCACAAACGCCCGGTCTGCTGTTCGCAGAATGCGATGAGTACCCGCTGGCACTGCCCGGCGTGATCTATGACAACGACAATGTGGTGATCTACTGGTCGTGGTTCACTAAGACGCTCGAAGATATGCAGCAGCACATCGACAATGCGATCTATGTGGTGCGCGTGAACACGGCGCTGCTCAACAATGTCCAGCGGACTGAACCGGTGCTGCGCAGCCGTGACTACTGGGTGTTCTATACCTTCAACGCGGGGCAGCTGCGCCCGGGACACTACGAGGTCTCGTATGATCTGACGTGGGGCAGCCCGGTCAACGATGGCTACGACGATTACGGCCCCGGCACGGCCAACCCGCGCGAAAGCGGCCTGTGCAATTTCGATGTGACGCGCAATGCGCAAAACCAAAGCGTGGATTACATCGACATGTTCTTCCCGACCAACTGGCCAGTGCACAACATCACGCCGAACGATTAGCATGTGGAGCGAGGCAGCGGCGCGCTTATTCGGGGTGACGGTCACACCCGAACATGAAGCCTTATTCGATCTGTATCTGCGCGAACTGGCGGACTGGAACAGTCACACCAACCTGACCGCCATCACGGCGCCCGACGAGGTGCGTCTGCGCCACTTCCTCGACTCACTGAGCATTGTCCAAGCCGTCCCCATGCGCCCCGGCCTCCGGGTGATTGACGTGGGGACGGGCGCGGGTTTCCCCGGTCTGCCGCTCAAAATCGTGTATCCCGAGATTCACATGACGCTGGTTGACGCGACGGGCAAAAAGGTCGCGTTTCTGGCGCATGTGGCGGAAACGCTCGGTCTCACGCAGGGCATTGAGTGTGTCCATGCCCGCGCCGAAGAGATCGGGCATATGCCGGGACAGCGCGCCACCTATGATGTGGTGCTGGCGCGCGCAGTCGCCCGCCTGCCCAGCCTGATGGAATATCTGCTGCCGCTGGCGAAAGTTGGCGGCGTGTGCGTCGCCATGAAGGGCAAAACCGCGCACGAAGAAGCCATCGATGCGAAGAAGGCGCTGGCGGTGCTGGGCGGCAAGCTGCGTGATATCGTCGAGGTGACGCTGCCCGGCGTCGAGGAGGCGCACTACCTCGTGGTGATCGAAAAGGTCAAGCACACGCCGAACGATTACCCGCGCAAACCCGGCACGCCGACCACCAAGCCGATCATTTAGTCTCACCCATCATAAAGCATGTAGGGACGAGGCCTGAGCGTGTTGAAACAAGTCTGCATTTCCACCCCACCCCCGGCCCTCCCCGAATTCAGGGAGGGGAGACGGGTAGGCTTTTCAAGTCCCCTCTCCTCTTTTCGGAGAGGGGATTTAGGGGTGAGGTTTATTCACAACCCGTCCGCATTTCCCCATATAGGTCTATGTTCAGCATCACACCGCAACCACCTTACGATTTTGGCAA
>CALKIA010000128.1 GCA_937988705.1 uncultured Chloroflexota bacterium
GTAGGGGTAGACCTCTGTGTCTACCCGGTTTCGGGCGCACACACAGGTGCGCCCCGACATCCATTCGTAAAGTTGTTTCGAGAACCGACTTTATCCGCTTACTGCAAATGCCCCATGCGAGCTTTCTGGGAAGGGATTGTGGGTATCTTCCGGTGGATCACGCGGATCATTCATCCACCTTTAGCCGGTAACCTACCCCCGGCTCAGTGATCAAGAAGCGCGGTTGCGCCGGGTCAGCTTCGAGTTTATGGCGGAGCTGCCCCATGTAAATCCGCAGATAATGCGTCTCTTTTTCATAGGTCGGCCCCCAGATTTCTTTCAGCAACTGCCGCTGCGTCACCACTTTGCCCGCAAAGCGAATCAGCGTAATCAGCAGTTTGTATTCAATCGGCGTGAGGTGAACCTCGACCTCAGCAACATGGACGCGGCGGTGTTCAAGATCTACGCACACATTGTCAAACGTGAAAACCGGCGTTTCGACGCGCTGCACCTGCTGCACATGGCGTAAGGTCACGCGCAAGCGCGCGAGCAGTTCCTCCGTGCCGAACGGTTTCGTCAGATAATCATCCGCGCCGAGGTCCAGCGCCTTCACTTTGTCGCCTTCTTTATCGCGCGCCGACAACACGATGATCGGCGTACTTGTCCACAACCGCAGTTGTTCCGTGACTTCCAGACCATCAATATCCGGCAGTCCTAGATCCAGAATGATGAGATCCGGGTGTTGAACGCTCACCTGGCGCAAGCCATCCTGACCGGAAGTGGCTTCGAGCAGACGGTAGCCAATGCTCGTCAGGGTGGTGCGGAGGAAGCGGCGAATCTGCGTATCGTCCTCGATCAGCAGGATGAGCGCACCCGCCAGTGGGTCAGGTCTAGGCGTTTGGGTCATATTCTTCCTCAATCACAGGCGGCTGTTCGCTGTTTGGCAGCGTAAACCGGAAGATCGCTCCACCTTCTGGTCGATTCTCCGCCCAGATGCGCCCGCCATGCGCCTGAATGATGCCCCGACAGATGGCTAAGCCCAAACCAACACCTTTCGTTCGCCCCGGTTGGGCTCGGTAAAACTTGTCAAAAATCCGATCTTCGTCTCCGGGGAGCAGCCCGGGGCCACGATCCGCCACTTCGACGATCACTTCGTCGTTGACCGCCCGGACGGCGACCTCGATCGGCGTACCTTCCGGCGTATACTTCAGCGCGTTTTCGAGCAGATTGATCAACACCTGTTCAATCAACCCTTCATCAAATTGGACGAGCGGAAAGTCCGGCGGGATCGACGTGCGAATCGGGTGACCAGCCGTTTCGCTGTGCGCGCGATTCAGCGCCGCGCCGATCACTTCTTCGATCAACTGCCACTCTTTTTCGATGCGCAGCGCCCCCGATTCGAGGCGGGTCATATCCAGCAAATTGCCGACAAAGCGATTCAAGCGTTCGGATTCTTCATAGGCCACCTGCGCCAGCTCGTGCCGATCAGATTCGCTCAACGTCTTTTCCCGTTGGAGCAAACTGGTCGTCGCCCCCGTGATCACGGCGAGCGGCGTCCGCAAATCGTGCGATACCGAGCTCAACAACGTGTTGCGGGTACGTTCAGTCTCCAGTTTGATCTGCGCTTGGGCGGCAGCTTGCGCCAGGCGTGCTCGCTCCAACGCCAGCGCCGTCTGGTTGGCAAAGGTTTCGAGCAAATGCAGCTGCTCATTCGCGCTGAAGCGCTTCGGGTCTTGCGGATAGACCGCCAGTACGCCGATCACCCCGTGCGAAGCTGCAAGCGGGAGATACAAACCTTTGGACGCGGGCAGCGTATCGGTGTTCAAACCGGCGAGACGGTTGTGATCGAAGACCCAGCGCGCGACCATATCTTCTTGGTATGGCGTGAGTTCGTCTTTCAGCAGCGGCGCCAGCCGACCAGATTCATCCACCACCAGAATGCTAATCTCGCTTTCGAAAACGTCCGTCATATGGTTGGTAGCGAGGCGTATGAGCGTTTCGCTTTCGCGCGTGTTGGCGAGGTCTCGGCTCAGGGCATAGAGGCTGGCAGTACGCTGCTCCCGCTGCCGCGCTTGCTCGGCCTGCTGCTTGATCTGCACAGTCAGTGTGCTGATTGTCAGCGCGACCAGAAGCATGATGGCAAAAGTGAATAGATATTGGGTATCGGAGACCGCAAACGTCAGATGTGGCTGCACAAAGAAGAAGTCGAAAGCCGCCACACTCAGGAACGAGGCCAGCACCGATGGCCCCCGTCCGTAACGCGACGCGGCCAACACCACGCCCACCAGATAAACCATAACTAGATTTTCCGGCGCGAAGAACGGGAACATTGTCGACGCGATGACGGTGCCGGTAACGACGATCAGGGCTGACAGCCCGTAAGCACTCCAACCGCTCGTCCGGCGCGGCATCGAGGGGGGCTGTGGACGCGCTGCCTCTGACTCCCCCGTGATAACGTAGACATCAATGTCGCCGCTTTTACGCATCAGATCGTCGAGCATCGACCCGAACAGCAAATCGCGCCAGCGGGGATGCGCCGGTTTGCCGACAATCACGCGGCTGACGTTGTGTTCGCGAGCATAGCGCAGGACTTCTTCACCAACAGGCGCCCCATAGAGCGTAACCGTCGTCGCGCCGAGCTGCTCGGCCAGACGCAGCGTCTCGCTGATGCGGGCGCGGTTGCTGCTGCTCAAGGGGCGCGACGTTTCGACATATACAGCCAACCAGTTCGCATGTAAGCTGACGGCCATCCGTTTGGCTGCGCGCACGAGGCGTGGGGCTAACGGACTCGGGCTGACACACACGAGCAGGGTGTCACCCGCAGGCCACGTTTTTTGAATCGCATGATCACGGCGATATTCCTGCATCTGCACATCGACGCGGGCGGCGGTATTGCGCAGCGCCAATTCGCGCAGCGCCAACAGGTTGCCCGTACGGAAAAAGCTCCGCAGCGCGCTTTCCACCTGCTGCGGCTGGTAGATTTTGCCCTCTTTGAGCCGCTTGACCAGATCTTCGGGCGCAAGATCGATGAGTTCGATTTCGTCCGCCGCTTCGACCACGGCATCGGGAACCGTTTCCTGCACCAGCACCCCGGTGATCTGGGCGATGACATCGCGCAGGCTTTCGATATGCTGCACGTTGACCGTCGTGTAGACGTCGATGCCCGCCGCGAGCAGTTCTTCGACGTCTTGCCAGCGCTTGGGATGGCGCGAACCGGGCGCGTTGGTGTGCGCCAGTTCATCGACGAGCATCAGGGCTGGCTTACGGGCGAGTGCCGCATCAAGATCGAACTCCCGTAACTGTGTGCCTTTGTACTCGATCAGACGCGGCGGGATCGCCTCCACACCTTCCATGAGGGCCAGCGTTTCCGGACGCGGATGCGGTTCGACGTAGCCGATAACTACGTCGATCCCGTCGGCTTTCCGCTGATGCGCCACATCCAGCATGGTGAAGGTTTTGCCCACCCCGGCTGCCGCGCCGAAGAAGATCTTCAGTTTACCCCGCTGCCCCTTCGCCGCTTGTGCGGTAATCTGGTGCAGGAGCTCATCGGGATTCGGTCGATCATCGTCGTTCATTAGATACCTCGCCACGTCCGCTGGACTCCGCTATGACTCGCTCAGGTCGTCTAATGCCAGATTCAGTGCCAACACGTTGACGCGTGCCTCGCCCAACCAACCCAACTGGCGTCCTTCCGTGTGCTGTGCGACAACTTCACGCACGACAGCCACATCCAGACCGCGCACTGCGGCGACCCGCGCCACCTGATACTCGGCGGCGGCTGGACTAATGTGCGGATCCAGCCCGCTGCCCGACGCCGTGACGAGATCAACCGGGATCAGGGCGTCATTGGTCACCCCCGCCGCTGCATCCGCTGACTGCAAGGCGGTGATGCGCGCCTGAATCATACCATCTTCTCCGATCAGCGCCGGAGGCAACGGGCCGTAGTTCGACCCGGACGACATTGCGCCATTGTAAGGCACCGGCCCCGTCACCGACAGGCGACCCCAGAAGTACGCCGGGTCGCTGAACTGCTGGCCGATAAGTTCCGAACCGATGACGTTGCCCTGATCATCGTGGATCAGGCTGCCGTTGGCTTGATACGGAAACACCACCTGGGCAATCCCCGTGATGAGGGCGGGGTAGAGTACTCCCGTGACCACGGTGAAGAACATGATTGAGATGATGGCGGGGCGGATCACCTGCCCCCATTCGACTTTGTTTGGGCGATGCATGGCCTATCCCTTTCTTATGTCCAACCCAGAGCGACGAGGATGAGATCAATGAGTTTGATGCCGATGAACGGAGCGATCAAGCCGCCCACGCCGTAGATCAGCAGGTTGTTGCGCAGGAGAGCCGCTGCACCAACCGGGCGATATTTCACGCCACGCAGCGCCAGCGGAATCAGGCAGATGATGATGAGCGCATTGAAGATGACTGCCGACATGATCGCGCTGTTGGGCGTCGCCAGACCCATAATGTTGAGCGCGCTCAATTGCGGATAAACGGAGGCGAAGGCCGCCGGGATGATCGCGAAATATTTCGAGACGTCGTTGGCGATGGAGAAAGTCGTCAGCGCACCGCGCGTCATGAGCAGCTGCTTGCCGATTTCCACGATTTCGATCAGTTTGGTCGGGTTAGAGTCGAGATCGACCATATTGCCCGCTTCTTTCGCCGCCTGAGTGCCTGTGTTCATGGCGACCGCGACATCGGCTTGTGCCAGCGCGGGCGCGTCGTTCGTGCCATCCCCCGTCATAGCGACCAACCGCCCACCTTCCTGATGTTCGCGGATGAGCTTTAGTTTGGCTTCGGGCGTGGCTTGCGCCAAATAATCATCGACACCTGCTTCGGCGGCAATCGCGGCGGCGGTGAGCGGGTTGTCACCCGTGATCATGATCGTCTTGATGCCCATGCGCCGCAGTTCGCCAAAGCGCTCCTTAATGCCGCCCTTGACCACATCTTTCAGGCGGATCACGCCTAATACGCGTTCGCCATCGGCGACCACCAATGGCGTCGCGCCCTGCCGGGCCACATCATCGACGATCTGGCGGGCGGGCTGCGGGAACAGACCACCTTCATCGATCACAAACGACTGAATAGAGTCGGCTGCGCCTTTGCGGATGCAGCGTCCGTCGAAATCGACACCGCTCATGCGCGTCTGCGCCGTGAACGGAACAAAGGTTGCGCCGATCTCCTCAATATGGCGCTGACGCAAGCCATACTGCTCCTTCGCCAGCACGACGATACTGCGGCCTTCCGGCGTTTCGTCCGCCAGCGAGGAGAGCTGCGCCGCATCGGCGAGCTGCTGCGCGGTCACCCCGGGCACAGGCAGGAATTCGACGGCTTGCCGGTTACCAAGCGTAATCGTGCCGGTCTTGTCGAGCAGCAGCACATCCACATCGCCCGCCGCTTCAACCGCCCGCCCGGACATGGCGATCACGTTGGCCTGAATCATGCGATCCATCCCCGCGATGCCGATAGCTGACAGCAGACCGCCAATCGTCGTCGGAATCAAGCACACGAGCAGCGCCACCAGCACCGTGATCGTGATCGGTGTGCCCTGCCCACCTTGATTAACTGCGTACATCGAGTACGGCAGCAGCGTAACCGTCGCCAGCAAAAAGATGATCGTGAAGACGGCCAGCAGAATGCTCAGCGCGATCTCGTTCGGCGTTTTCTGGCGTTTCGCGCCTTCCACCATGCTGATCATACGGTCGAGGAACGCCTCGCCCGGATTGGCGGAAATGCGCACGATCAACCAGTCGGAGAGGACGCGCGTCCCACCGGTCACCGCGCTGCGATCCCCGCCACTCTCGCGAATGACCGGGGCGCTTTCGCCCGTGATCGCGCTTTCGTCCACCGACGCCACGCCCTCGATCACTTCGCCATCGCCGGGGATAGTGTCCCCGGTTTCGACCACGACCACATCATCTCGGCGCAGCGCGGCGGCGGTGACGGTCGTAAAGCGCATCCGGTCTTTCGGATTGCTGAGTTTCTTCGCATTGACATCGCGGCGCGCTTGACGCAGCGTATCTGCCTGGGCTTTGCCGCGCCCTTCCGCCATCGCTTCTGCGAAGTTGGCGAACAGCACCGTGAACCACAGCCACACCGCGACGGCGAAGATGAAGCTCGCCGAATTGCGCGCGAGTTCCGCCGCACGTTCGGGCGTCTCGCCCATGCTTAAGGCAGACTGCGCCGCTTCACCCTGCCCGATCACCGCCAGGATCAACAGGCTTGTGGTCAAGACCGCGCCGACGAGCACAATAAACATGACCGGATTGCGCAGTTGCAAGCGCGGACTCAGCTTCTTGAAGGCGTCCACCACTGCCTGCCGCACAATCGACGGGTCAAACAGGGGACGCGCGTTCGCTCTGGTTTCGAGGGTCATGATCAACCTCCAATCATCATGAAGTGCTCGGCGATGGGACCCAACGCCAGCGCCGGGAAGAACGTCAATGCACCGACGAGGATGACAATCCCGATCAGCAGCGCGATGAATAACGGCGTGTGGGTCGGCAGCGTGCCTTCACCCACCGGGACGCTCTTCTTAGCCGCCAGTGATCCGGCGATTGCCAGTGCCGGAATGACCAGCCAGTAGCGGGCGAACAGCATAGCGAAGCCCAGCGCGGTGTTGTGGAACGGGGTATTCGCGCCCAGACCAGCAAAAGCACTGCCGTTGTTGTTGCCCGCTGACGAGAAAGCGTACAGCACTTCGCTGAATCCATGCACCGGCGGAGTCGTGTTCCCGACGGTCGCCAGGCCGCCTTCGCTGACCACCGCAAGCGCCGTGCCGATCAGCACGACGGCGGGCGGAATCAGGATGACCAGCGATGCCATCTTCATTTCGTAGGCTTCGATCTTTTTGCCGAGATATTCCGGCGTGCGTCCGACCATCAAGCCGGAGATGAACACGGCGATGATGGCGAAGATCAACATACCGTACAGCCCGGATCCCACGCCGCCATAGATGACTTCGCCCAATTGCATCAACCACATCGGGACAAGTCCGCCGAGCGGCGTATACGAGTCGTGCATGGAGTTGACCGAGCCATTCGAGGCCGCCGTCGTCGCTGCCGCCCACAGCGCGGAAGTCGGTACGCCAAAGCGCGCCTCTTTGCCTTCCATATTGGCACCGGGATTCGCAGCGCTGCTCACCTGATCCACGATGCCGGGCAGGTTCGGGTTACCCGCTTGTTCGGCGAACGCGACCACGCCCAACAGCAGCACGAAAATGATCGTCATGGCGGCGAGGATGGCCCACCCCTGACGGGTATCCCCGATCATCTTGCCGAAGGTGTAACACAGCGCCGCCGGGATAAGCAGAATCGCGAGGCATTCAAGGAAGTTAGACAGCGGCGTCGAGTTCTCGAACGGGTGCGCCGAATTGACGCTGAAGAAACCCCCACCATTTGTGCCCAACTGCTTGATGGCGATCTGCGATGCTGCCGGCCCCACCGCTAACACTTGTTCAGTGACAGCGTTGCCGTCGGCGTCGGTCAGCGCCGTTTCGTCCACAACTTGCGCTGTTTGGTAGTTGTCGAAAGTCTGCACGACGCCCTGTGAGACGAGAACCACCGCGAGGATGGTGGCCATGGGCAGCAGGATATACAGTGTCGAACGGGTGAGATCGACCCAGAAATTGCCAATCAGATTGGTAGTCCGCCGCGCCAACCCACGAATCAGCGCGACCAGCACGGCCATACCGCCCGCTGCCGACACGAAATTCTGCACGGTGAGTCCGAGCATCTGCGTGAGATAGCTCATGGTAGATTCGCCTGCGTAGCCTTGCCAGTTGGTGTTGGTGGCGAAGCTCACCGCTGTGTTGAACGACGAATCAGGCGCGACGGCGCCTAGGCCGAACGGGTTCAGCGGCAGAGTGGCTTGCGCGCGCTGCAGCACGTAGACGATCAGCAGCCCGATAAGATTGAACACCATGAAGGCGAGCGCATAGGTCTTCCAATTCATTTCCAGGTCTTCGCGCGTCCCAAACAGACGATAGATCCCCCGTTCGCCGGGCGCGAAAACGCGATTGACTCGCGATTTGCCTTCATAGACGTTCGCCATGTACAGCCCCAAGGGCTTGACGCACAGCAGCAAAACCACCATATACAGGGCGATCTGCAGAAAACCGACAATGGTCATGAGAACATCTCCGGTTTGAGTAGGGCGATGATGAGATAGATGAGCAGCACCAGTGCAATCAGCCCGGCGACAATATACAGTCCGGTCATCGTTCTCCTCCTAGACCCGTTCGCACAGCTTGATGAATCCCCATGACAGCGCAAAGAAAAGCAAAATCAGGATGACGAATAGGACATCCACGGACAAACTCCTGAATAGAATTGGACGGGATTAGTCAGTTAGCTCGGCAAAGCGATAGCCGACACCCGCTTCAGTGCGGATGTATTGGAAGGGGCTGTCAGCGCGGTCTGCGATCTTCTTGCGCAGCGTGTTGATAAAGACGCGCAGATAATGAGGTTGAGCCTGTTTCTGATCGTGCCAGACGGCATCGAGCAGCATTTGGTTGGTCACGACGCGGCCGGGATGCGAAGCCAGAATCCGCAGCAGCTCGTATTCCGTCGGCGTGAGGTGCACTTCCTGAGTTTTGAACATGACGCGCCGCTTGACGAAATCGATGGTGAGATCGCGTACCTGAATACTCCCATTTGGGTTCGCTCCCTCAGAAGCGGCGGTGCGCCGGCGCACCGCGCGGATGCGCGCTTCTAGTTCCGCCATGTCAAACGGTTTGGTGATGTAATCGTCCGCCCCGGCGTCAAAAGCCGTCAGCTTCGTCGCCTTGCTCTCTTCAACCGACAACATCAGGATGGGTACGGACGACCATTCCCGAATCGCCTGGCACACGCCGACGCCATCCGGTGCAGTGCAGAGTTGAATATCGAGGATGATCGCGACAGGTTGCAGCTGCGCAGCGAGTGCGATCCCGTCTTCACCGTTATCGGTGGAGACGACGGTGTAACCGTAGCCGTTCAGGCCATATTCGAGCAAGCGCCGAATCTGCGGCTCATCGTCGATCACCAGAAGTTTCAACTTATTCATGCTCGCCTCAACTGCAAGATGTAAGCGGCCTACCGCTCCTCATTCCGCTCATCATTATTGGGCGGAACCACCGCAAAAGTACGCAAGGAAAGCCGGATAAGTCGTAAAAACGGCGTAAAGGTGAGCGGACAGATTTGGGAATTCTGGCGCTTAGGACGCCGTCGTTTGCAGTTGTGCGCCAAACAGGGTTAACTTAGCCTCAGTGTTCCTATCTCGTGAATTGTTTACATCAGACAAAGTCGGTGACCTATGCGACTCGAAACGCTGACCGTTCATACAGGCCGCCCGGTTGAACCCGGAACGGGCGCAGTAACGCCGTCGATCACGCTCGCTACCACCTTTGAGCGCGGATTGGACGGCGGTTTTCCCCATGATATCTACACGCGCTTAGGCAACCCGAACCGGTACGCGCTGGAAACGGCGCTGAACACGCTGGAGGGTGGCGCGGCCGCACTAGCGTTTTCGTCGGGGCAAGCGGCGGCGGCGGCCATGCTGCAAGCTCTCGCGATGGGGGATCACGTCCTGCTGTCCGACGATCTGTATCATGGCGTCCGCCATTACGTGAAAGACGTGCTGGAGCGCTGGGGTTTGCAGTTTGATTTTGTCGATATGCGCGACGCTAAAACTATCGAACGCGCCCTCAAGCCCAACACGAAACTCGTGTGGATTGAAACGCCGTCCAATCCAAGCCTGAAAATTGTGGATATTGCGGCGGCGGCCGAGGTAGCCCACCGCGGAGGCGCGCTGTGTCTGGTCGATAACACGTGGGCGACGCCTGTGTTTCAACATCCATTCCAGTTAGGCGCCGATGTAATCCTGCATTCCACCACCAAGTACTTAGGCGGGCACAGCGATGTCCTCGGCGGCGCGCTGATCGTTCGCGCCAGCGCCAGCGGCCTTGAAGAACGCTTACGCACGATTCAGAACCTCGGGGGCGGGGTGCCGTCGCCGTTTGACTGCTGGCTGCTGCTGCGCAGTCTGCCCACCCTACCCATTCGCGTGAGGGAACAGTCCAGAAGCGCCGAGAAAATCGCCTTCTATCTCAGCGAACATCCGCGGGTGGAAGTCGTCCATTATCCGGGACTGCCTACCCATCCCGGGCACGCCGTAGCGCAGGCGCAAATGTCCTGTTTTGGCGGCATGTTGTCCTTCCAGATCACAGGCGGACAAGCGGAAGCGATCGCCATGATTGCGCGGCTCAACCTGTTCACGCGCGCGACCAGTCTCGGCGGGGTCGAAAGCCTGATCGAACACCGCGCATCCATTGAGGGGGCGGACAGCCCAACCCCGCCCAACCTGCTGCGCGTTTCGATTGGGCTAGAACATGTTGATGACCTGATCGATGACTTGGCGCAGGCCTTGGCCGCGCCCTGATTCAGTCAAACGCCACCTCAAGAAGCTGACGACGGTTCTTCACCCCGCTCTCAAGAGAGCGGGGTGGTTAAACGCAGCGAGGTGAGGTTATAGACACAACCTAGCCGCGGACAAGCTCAACTAGACCCGCGCGCCCGTGTAAGGTGACGCGCTGTCCCGCCCTGTTGACCACCAGCGCCGCATCAGCACACTGATACCCACTCAAACTGAGTTCGGCGTGAAACTCCGCCTGTGCCGTCTTGATCAGCACGTGCTCGCCATCAGCGCTGACCTCAATCACTTCGGAGGTGAGATAATGCAGCGCAATCCCCGGCTTGACCTGCCAATCGAGCGGCAGAATCGCGCCACAACGTGCGGGCAACCTGACCGGATGTCCACCGAACACGGGCGCTTCCGCTGTAGAAATTACGGTTTCGAGCGGATCATCCTGATAGTTATTGACGAACATGAAACTCCCATTCGCGCCGACGGAGAGCCGCACATCGGCCCATTCGCTGAGCGTGAACAGTGAGGCGCAGCCCATTCGCTGAGCGATTTGATCAAAAATGGCGAGGTCTTCGGGCGTGTTGGCCGCCAGTGCCGCACCTAAGACCAGTACCTGACCACTGCCGATCTGCTTGCTGAAACCGACCGTCGCGCCCTGCTCCGTTGTCGCGAACACATCGTCAAATTCGCCCACGTAAGTTTCCACAAACGACACGGGAATATCTGGCCGACCGAACACCTCGATATTCGCTCCGGTGAACGGCGGATCGGCGTGCAGCGCGCGTAGGCCGAGCGCATCGCGCAGAATCGTACACGGTTCATGAGCGAACGTTTCGCTGCACAGCCGCCCCACGAGAATGAGTTGGCCGCCCTGCCGCACATAATCGACCAGTTTCTGCTGCGTCGCAGCATCACACTGGCGTTCCATCAGCACCCACAGCAGCGGCGTCTGTGCCACCACTAATGGCGCGCGCGTCAGCTCAACGGCGTCAAAGGGGCGGTGCGTGAGCGCCAACCCGCGCGCCAGAAAGTCGAACAGGATGACATCCCGTTGATGCGTGAGGATATCGGTGGCTGGACGGGTCAGCGAATTGTTGACTTCGGTCATGTAGTCGTCGATCTGGAAGCCGATGGTCGTGACCGTCTTGGGCTGCGACCGCACCAGATCCGCACCGTAGGCGGTCAGCACGCGGGAGAGCTGCGGATAGCGGGCATAATGTTTGCGCAGCGTGCCATCCTTGCGCACCGGGTGTCCCCAGTTGTGCCGCTTGTTTGGGCTGAGCACCGGGTCGTTTTCGCCGTCGAAGAACAGGTAGTGATTAATCGCACGCATGCCGACCGAGATGCACAGACGGCTGTGCAAGTCATACAGCGACGACTGCGCGCCGCCAAAGTCCTGGTTCCCGCCCGCCTGAAACTCAATCGAGAACAGCGCCTGCTGCGGGTTGTGCAGGGCTTTGGTCATCTCATTGACGAGCACCAGCTGCTGGAAGTTGCCCTCGCCGATAAAAATCGGGTAGACGTCGGTCGCGCTGACCATGCCCTCCAGCGCCATCACGTCCACCAGCTGCGACAGACCAATAGGGAAAGTCTTGCCGCCGTTGCCAAAACCGTGAATATTGACGACGGGCGGCACGTCCATGCCGTAGGCCCGCGCCCGTTCCCACAAGAAAACCATATAGTCGCGCAGGTAGCCACGGTAAAAACGGCGGTAATCTTCGAGCACAGCAGCACCGTGCGGCACTTGTGGCTGCGTGATCTGCGCCCGCAGAAAGTCAGTCAAGTTTGCGGCGGTATAACGCAGTGGCAACTGGTCCCCGTAAGTGGCGCGGAGATAAGCGGCAAAGCGCGTCAGCGTGTCCGGGTTAACATCCACCTGATTCCGCACCCACTGGATCATGCCCATCTCGTTATCGAGCTGCGTCATGATGATATTGCCGCCGCGCGTGATCTGGCGTGGGGTGAGTACCGCAAACACGGCCTGATACCAGTCGTCGACGCACTTCAGAAAGTCGGGCTGGAGGTAGCTGGCCATATTCGACGAGCTGCCGTCCTGTGGCATGAATGACGCGGCGGGATACTGCGCATAAACCCACGGCGGAATGCCTTCGTTGATCGTTTCCGCCATGATGTACGGGCCGGGACGCGCGATGATATACAGCCCCATGTCCGTGGCGAGATCCAGATAGCCCGCCAGATTGCGCAGCGGATGGGTGTGGCCATCAACATCCGACACGTCCGGCGCTGGTTGATGCCACAGCCACGGGATATAGGCCGCCACTGTGTTGAAACCCGCCTTGAGCAGCAGATCAAGACGATGCTCCCACTGATCCGCCGGGGTACGGAAGTAATGAAATTCTCCGGCTTGAATGAGAACGGGTTGTCCAGCAAGCCAATAATGTCCGTCTCTAACTTCAAAGGTAGTCACAGTTCCCTCCCTTACTGCCGCTGCCGAAAGCCGAGAATCTTGAGCGCGTTTTGAATGTACGGGCTGTTGGTATAGGTGTTCCAGATCAGCCCGCTCAGGTAATTTTCGACCATGACCATTGAACAACCTTTGTCGATGCCATACAGCGAACTGCTGTACCACGGCGGATCAACGGCGAGGTTATACGCGTCAAAGAAGCCGTACTTGCCCCACGTTTGCGGATGTTCCCGATAGAGATAGCTGATCATCTCCAACGCGAGTTCAGGAACGAACGGCAGCGACGACACCGCACCGTAAATCGACACCGTGCCATTCGGCTTGGGTGGATGGAGTGAGGGCGGCGCGCCGGAGACATCGTAACCCCAGGGACTATCGCCCGCGCTGATTCCCCAGCTGTTCGCGTGATAGGTTTTGAAGTCAGCGGCGTGATCCATACAGAACTGGCGGTCGGCGAGGGTCGCCAACCGCGTATTGTTGAACCAGTCGACGCCATCCGCATCAAGATACTTGGCAGTATCCAGCCACGCCTCGCTGAAATGGTAGGCAAACAAATTACCGCCGGGGTTGATGATCACAGCCTGCCCGTCGAACTGCCCCGTGTCGCGCCGAAACCCGTGATACAGACGCCGCGCCAAGGCCGGGTCGACGTGTCCCGCCGCCTGCAAATACATCATTTTCTGCTCGGCGGCCATATCCCATTGGCTGATGAAGCCCGGATCACCTTCCACATAATCGCCCCCGCGATCCGGGTTGTACGCCATGCGGAACAGCGACACGCCGTTGCGTTCAAACACGAGAAAATTCCAGTCGACGCGTTCTAAGATCGCCTGCGCCAGCTCGCTGATTTGTGCATCCTGAAAATAAGCGGCGGCAGTGATCACGCCGTTTAGACACAACGCGGTATCAATCGTGGAATACTCACACTTGCCCCAGCGCTGCGCCGTGTTCATGTTCAGGAAATGAGCGAAGAATCCGCGATGGTGCGGGACATGGTGTAACAGCGTGTGCAGCGTGCCCCGAGTGATATCCAGCGCGCGCTGGCGCGGCAGCAGACCGCGCTCGGCGGCGATCACCCACCCGGACAGCGCGAAGCCCGTCGCCGCGATGGAGGCGATTTGAAGGTTCTTGGTCGCATCAACCGTCAGGCCATAGCCCTGTGTGGTCGCATCAAGGTTGCTGTAGTCAAGGAAGAAGTCAATTGAGCCTTGCAGCTCACGATGAACGAGCGCCTGTGGGTCCATAGATTGTTTCTCCAGCCAAAGTTTGAACCGCGCCTTACAACGTTGAAGATTGCCGCGCCAGAAAGCGAGTTGGAATCGGCTGCGGTTGGAACGGTGTGTCGTTTTCCAAGAAGTCGATGAGCTGGCGCACCGCCGTCGCGCCCCATTCGAAGCGGGATGCACCAATGGTGGACAGGGTCGGCTGCATGAAGCGGGCGAGCGGGATGTCGTCAAAACCAACGACCGCCATATCGACAGGTGCGGTCAGGTCATGTTCCCGCATGGCGCGCAGAAACCCAATCGCCATCTGGTCGTTGGCGCAGAAAACAGCCTGCGGAAGATCTTTGGTTTGCAGGATTGTCTGAGCGGCTTCGTAACCGGAAATCTCCGTGAAATTGCCTTGATAAACGGGCACGTGCAGGTTGTGCTGCTGCGCTTCCGTCACGAAGGTTTCCATACGTTCGGCGTTGTCGAACGCATCGAGTGCCCCGGCGACGAACGCCAGTTTGCGCATGCCTTGACCATACAAATGCGCAAACGCTTCGCGGACGCCCGGCGGGTTATCGAGCAGGAGCGGTAGAATGAACTCGTTTTGCAGACGGCGATCCAGCACCACAATCGGGAAGTGCCGCGACGCCAGTTTCAGCACGGATTCGTTAGAGATTTTGCGATCAAACACAATCGCCCCATCCACCTGCCGGTGCAGCAAAATACGACGCTTCGAGCGACTTTCGGGACACACCAGCAGTTCATAGTCGGTGTCGAGGATAACGCTGTGGATCCCCTCCAGGATTTCTTCGTAGAATGAGCCGCTAAAGCGGGAGATAAACACGCCAATTGTCTGGGTTTTGCGCTGTTTCAAGTTGCGCGCAAAGGCATTCGGATGGTAATTGAGTTCTTCGGCGGCGGCCAGCACCCGTTTACGGGTGGCTTCGCCGATTGTCCCCGTATCGTTAAGCGCATACGAGGCGGCGGTCACACTGACCCCAGCGCGTTTGGCGACATCACGAATGGTCGTCATCGTGGGCTCCCCGCGCAGGTGCGCACCCAAGACGGTTCCAACTGCTGATCAGGCCCATTACCGGTCAATTCAGACATAAAGTGAGCCCTCATCCCCACCCCTTCCCGATATACGAAGGACAAGCAGCGCTTGTTCATTGCGACAGCTGCTGACTCCGGGCGGGGGCAGACGCCCGCAGCCGTGGTCAGCCTATCGATGTGTATCAGCGTTCACGGGTAGATTTCTCAGGTGAGGCGGCGAATTAGGAATCAAGGCATTCAAAAAAGTGTCTTGGTAGGCCGCTCAGTATTAGAAATGCACCCCTACGAATTTGTTGACAGCGAAAAATAAGTATGGTAAATTGCCTATCAAAGTGAAACGTTTCACTTCGCTGACGATAGCTTATCCCATACTCAGCGAAAAGTAAAGTTACCAATTTAAGCGAACTAGAATGAATAAGAAATTCGAGAACCAGTACGGATATTTTACAGAAAACGGTCGGGAATACGTCATTACGACGCCGTATACGCCGCGCCCGTGGGGCAACATCATCAGCAATGGTGATTACAGCCTGATGATTTCGCAGACGGGTTCGGGGTACAGTTGGCGTGGGAATGCCGGGCAAAACCGCATCACCCGCTCGTTCCAGGACCTGGTCAAAGACAACTGGGGCAAGTACTTCTATATCCGGGATCTAAAGCGCAACACCTACTGGTCCGCCGCATTTAAACCAGTTATGCATCCCTACCAGCAGTATCAGGTGGTGCATGGCGTGGGCTATACGCGCTTCATCCAACAAGTCGAAGACATTGCCAGCGTGCTCACGATCTTTGTGACCGCCGATGCCCCACTCGAAATCATTCAACTTACCCTGACGAACCGCAGTCAGGAAACGCGGGAACTCGACGTGACCTCGTATGCCGAATGGCTGCTCGGTTTCGCGCCGGATGAGCACCGCGAGTTCCACAAGCTGTTCATTGAAACTTCTGCCGATGGTCAAGCTGTGTTTGCCCGCAAGTGTCTGTGGGGTTTCCCCGACGACCAAGGCCGGCATAACAACGTCGATTGGCCGTATACCGCGTTTATGGCGGTGAGCGAACCGCTCAAAGCGTTTGACTGCGACAAAGAAACTTTCATCGGCTTGTACAACAATGATGACCGCCCCAAAGCCATGTTTGACGCGCAACTGGCGGGTCGCCAGGGTCGCTTCACCGATGCGATCGCCGCGCTGCAAGTCGCGGTGACGCTGCAACCGGGGGAAGCGAAAACAGTGGTGTTCACGCTCGGGGCAGCGGAAGACGGGCGCGAGGACGCGCACGACCTCATCCAGCGTTACACCTCGGTCGAGCAGAGTGAACAGGCGTTTGCAGCAGTGCAAACCTTCTGGTCGCGCTTCATCGACGGCGAACAAGTAGAAACTCCCGACCAAGCCTTCAACTTTATGACCAACGTCTGGGCGAAATATCAGGCGATTTCTGGCCGGTTGTGGGGCAAATCGGCGTTCTATCAAGTGTCCGCCGGGTGGGGCTTCCGCGATCAACTGCAAGACAGCCAGATTTATCTCGTGGGCGACCCGGATTTCGCACGCAAACAACTGCTGCTGCACGCAGCGAATCAGTTCATCGAGGGCGATGTGCTGCACTGGTGGTTCACCATGCGCGGCGGCGGCCCCCGCACCAACTGCTCGGATGACCTGCTGTGGCTGCCCTTCATCCTGAATTCGTATCTTCAGGAAACCGTCGATTACGGCATTCTTGACGAACAGATTCCCTATCTCAATGGGCCAGCCGAAGCGCTCTACGACCACTGCAAACGAGCGATTGAACGCTCATTCTCGCGGTTTTCGCCGCGCGGCGTGCCGTTGATGGGCGATCACGACTGGAACGATGGCTTAAGCGCCGTCGGAACGCTGCTCAAAGGCGAAAGCTTCTGGGTTGCAGAATTCCTGTACATGATTCTCGGCAGCTTCATCCCACTTGCTCAGCGGCGCGGTGATGAGCGGTTTGCCGACCGCTGCGCCGTGGTGCGCACCAGCCTGAAAACAGCGCTTAACCAGCATGGTTGGGATGGCGCGTGGTATTTGCAGGCGACCACCGATAACGGACTGCTGCTCGGTTCGCACGAGAACGAAGAAGGCAAAATCTTCCTGATGCCCAACATCTGGGCGGTGATCAGCGAAACGGCGGAAGGCCAGCGCGGCGAAACCGCGCTGGCTTCGGTGACCCAATACCTGCTCAAAGACTATGGCACGCTGCTCAACTACCCAGCGTTCACACACCCACGCCCGGATATCGGCTATGTTACGCGCTACGCGCCCGGTTTACGCGAAAACGGTGGCGTGTACACGCACGCGGCGACCTGGTCGGTGTGGGCCTATGCCCGCGCGGGTCAACCGGAACTCGCCTACGAGGCGTACCGGCGCATCTGTCCGCCCAACCGCAGCGCCGATATCGACACCTACAAGGCTGAACCCTACGTCACCCCCGGCAACATCGACGGGCCGCTCTCAGAATACTACGGGCGGGGCGGGTGGACGTGGTATACCGGATCGGCTCAGTGGCTGCACCGTGTAGCCACACACTGGATTCTCGGAATTCGCCCGCAGGAAGACGGACTGTTAATCGATCCGTCGATCCCGGCGCACTGGCCCGGCTTCAAGGTTACGCGCACGTTCCGCGGCGCGGTGTACGCCATCGAAGTCGAAAATCCCCAGCGCGTCCATGGCGGAATTCGCTCAGTTACGGTTGACGGACAGCCGTATTCGAGCCAGCTCCTCCCTGTTTTTGCAGATGGGAAAACCCACCCTGTAAAAGTTATTTTGGGGACTTAAACCCGGAAAGGAAGCTGCCAGCTCCGACAGACACATTTCGCGTTTCGACTTAGGGTAAGTGGTAGAGTGTCTCACCTATCCAACCGTTCCAGTATCGATAATTAGATCACAAAGAGATGAAGAAATGAAATCCTTAACCAAAGTCCTAGCCCTCGCCATCCTGCTCGGTCTGCTCATCAGCCTGACCATTGTTCCGGTCAGCGCCCAATCGGTCACCATCCGTTATGCCAACTGGAATCTGGGCACGGAAGAAGAGAACAACATCCAGCGCCAACTCATCGCCGCCTACACCGCTGCGCACCCCGAAGTCACGGTCGAAGTCGTGGATATGTCGGGTGACGGCCGCTGGGACGAAAAACTGACCAATCTCGCCGCGCGCGGTGAACTGCCCGATGTGTGGATGGCCGACAATACGCCGTATTATGTTCAGAACGGCTGGGCGGCTGACTTGACCGCGCTGGTCGCGGACGACGCCGACTGGGCGAACGTCCCGGACGTGCTGAAAAATGCTGTGACCTACAATGACATCGTGCTGGGCGTGCCCACCGCGCAGTTCATCATGGGGTACTTTGTGAATCAGGATCTCTTTGAAGCCGCCAACCTCGACGCGCCGGCCTACGGCGTGGCAGTCGACGACTTCTTTGCTACCGCTGCGGAACTCACAGACGTGGAACAGGGCGTGCTCGGTCTGCATGAAATGGGCCCAATCCTCGGCTGGTACGCCAGCACGCAGGATGAAAACCTCGGTTGGTTCAGCTTCGACGGCACACACATGAATTACAACTCGGCCGCGTTCAAGGCCGCAGTCGACACCGCCATCGAAATGCGCCAGCACACATGGCAGGGTCTGTCGGACGAACAAAAGACGGCCTTCGCTTCGCAGGGCCCATGGGAACTGTTCCTGAATCAGGAATCGGGTGCGGTCTGGGAAGGCGGCTGGGCGATCCCCGGCTTCGCGCAGAACGCCACGTTCAACTGGGACTTCGTCGGTATCCCCGGTGGGAATCAGGCGATGGTGGCGGACATCCTCGTCGTCTCCGCGACGGCCGCCGATTCA
>CALKIA010000129.1 GCA_937988705.1 uncultured Chloroflexota bacterium
ACCGATGACGGGCGCGGTTTCGACAGCGGCCGCATTCAGGCCGCGTATCAGGCCCGTTATGGCGATCTTCCCAGCGATGAAAGCATCGTGCGCCTCGCATTCGCGGCGGGCGTCAGCACCACCACGGGCGTCGATGAACTCTCCGGACGCGGCGTTGGTCTGGATGTAGTCAACGACAGCGTGACCGCGCTGCATGGTCGCGTAACGGTCAATACCACGCTCAACGATGGGACAACGATTACTCTGAGCGTGCCGACCTCGCTCGCCATTACGCGCAACCTGCTGGTGCGCGTCGGTGAAGACATCTACGCGCTGCCCCTGCTTGCCGTCGATAAGCTGCTGCCCATCGAAAACATCCTCTCAATCGGCGGGCGGTCGGCGCTCAAACTCGGCGACCGTACCATTCCGCTGGTGTCACTGGCACAGCTTCTACGTCGCACCGCAGCTCCCACACTCACGGCGAGTCAGAACCGCCTGGCGCTGATCATCGCCGTCGGCGACCGTACACTCGCCGTGTCGGTAGACGATGTGCTAACGGAGATGGAGCTGGCGATCAAGCCGTTGACCTATCCCATGCACCGCGTCCCGATGGTGTCGGGCGTGGCGTTACAGGCGAGCGGCCAGCCCATAATCGTGTTGAATCCGGGTGATTTCCTCACGGCGTACCGCAGCGCACGCTTCGACCTCAAGCCGCTGCCCGTCGCCACCAAACCAGCGCCGGATGAACCGGCCATTCGCGTCCTCGTGGTGGATGACTCCATCACGACGCGCACGCTCGAACGCAACATTCTGGAGGCGGCGGGTTACGATGTAATCACCGCGACGGATGGTCAGGAAGCGTTGAACCGCTTGCAGGATAACACCGTGCAAATCGTCATCAGTGATGTCGAAATGCCCAACCTCAATGGTCTGGGACTCACCCGCGCGATCCGGTCGGATCCCCGCTATCAGGATTTGCCTGTCATTCTCGTCACCTCACGCGAACGCGACGAAGATCGTCAGGAAGGCATGGTCGCGGGCGCCAATGCGTATATCGTCAAGCGCGGCTTTGATCAAACCGAGCTGCTCAGCATTATCGACCAATTGTTGTAGGCATGTGGCACCTTAGAGAAGGGAAACCTCTGTGATCCGAGTACTCATTGTCGATGATTCACCGACTTCACGGCAGCTCATGCGCCATATCATCCAGAGTCAAAACGACATGCAAATTGTGGGCGAAGCTGAAAACGGGCATCAGGCGATCGAAATGACCCGCGCGCACCGCCCCAACGTCATTCTGATGGACATTGTCATGCCCTTCATGGATGGGCTGGAAGCCACCAAAATTATCATGGCGCAAACGCCCACCCCGATCGTGATGGTGAGCGGCGCGATCGAAGGTCAGGAGACGGAAATGGCGTTCCGCGCCATCCGGCAGGGAGCACTGTCACTACTGCCCAAGCCCGTTGGGCCGCTCGATCCCGACTATCCCGAACAGGCAGCGCGTATTGCTTCGAACCTGCGCGCGCTGGCGGGCGTCCGGGTCATCCATCATATCACCCGACCCCAGCATAACATCGGTATACCGATGCAGACGCCGCTCCAGCAAACGCTCGAAAGCCCGCCGGAGATCGTGGCCATTGTTGCCTCGACCGGCGGCCCGGCTGCGCTGGCTGAGGTTGTACAGTGCCTATCGCCCGATTTCAGGCTGCCGGTGGTGATCGTTCAGCACATCGCCAATGATTTCCTCGATTCGCTGGTGAGTTGGCTCAATCGCATCACGCCCCTGCACGTTGAACTCGCGGTCGCCGGGCAGCGCCTGCGCCCCGGTTGCATCACCTTTGCGCCGACGGGCAAGCATCTCATCTTCGACTCTGAACGTCGGGTTGCCTTCACGTCGATGCCGCAGCACCCGCATATGCCGTCTGGCGATGTACTGCTCGACAGTGTAGCGGAACGCTACCAATCCGCGGCAATTGGCGTTGTACTGACCGGCATGGGCGCAGATGGGGCGTCCGGTCTGCTGGCGATGCGGCGGCGCGGCGCGGTGACGATCGCGCAGGATGCGGCGACCAGCGCCGTCTATGGCATGCCGAAAGAAGCGGCGAACAACGGGGCGGCGCAGCATATTTTGCCCTTAACCACAATCCCGCGTGTTCTCAATAATCTGGCGCTCAGCGCCGTACTCGAAGAAAGTTGATGTTTTATGCCCGTCCAAGCCAGTCCGATGATTGTCCTCATCGAAGATAGTCATACACAGGCCCTCCAAATCGCCGCCCATCTTACCCAGCGTGATTTTCGCGTCATGGTGGCAGAGGATGGTCCACAGGGCTTACGTCTGATCAGTGGAATCATGCCGGATGTGGTGGTGCTGGATATCTACCTGCCCACGATGGACGGTTTTCAGGTGTGCCGCCGCTTAAAGCGCGACCCAGATACCGCCCACATCCCGATCATTATGCTGACATCGGCGGACAACGAGGAAGATAAGGCACGCGGCATCGAAAACGGCGCGACTGCCTACATCACCAAAGATGAGCGTGCCGTCGATTCGTTGCTGGAGGCGCTCAAGTACCTCCGCATTTCGGTGGAGTGACCCGAGAAAGGCCTTGAAGATGCAAGCGTGCTTACGTTTTCGTCTGAACCGCGAGTGGTATGCCCTGCCCATTCAGTCTGTGATCGAGGTCGTGTCACTGGTCGCCATCACGCCGCTGCCGGAGACGCTACCCCATGTGTTAGGTGCGATTACGGTTCGCGGTCAGACAGTTACCGTCATGGATTTGCGCCTGCTGCTCAATCAGACACCGAGTCCGCTCAAGCTGACGACACCCCTCATCATTCTAAGCCCGGAATCAGGTGTGCCGCTCGCCGCCCTGGTCGACGAAGTGGATAATGTCGTCGCGCTGCCGGTCGATCTGGACGTACCCGCGAATACCAGCCAACTGATTGCTGGCATCACGCGCTATCATGAAACGGTGCTGCTGGTGCTGAATGTCGAGGCGCTGGCCGCTCACTAAGTACGGGGAATCAAAAACCCGCCTCCCTTGAGGGGAGGCGGGTTTCATTGTGTGCGGTGCAAACGATCTAGCGAATGACCTTGACGGCGCTCGCCTGCTTGCCCTTCTTGCCGTCGGTGATCTCAAATTCCACCTTCGCGCCTTCATCGAGCGTACGGAAACCGCCGCCCTGAATTTCCGAATAGTGGACGAAGAGGTCAGCGCCGGTTTCGGGGGTGATGAAGCCGTAGCCTTTTTCGCCGTTAAACCACTTGACAGTACCCGTTACACGATCAGCCATTTTATTCGCTCCTGAATAATTGGGTTTGCCATAGCCTACTGTACACACATCCCATTTATTGCAGGAAGCTTACGCAGTACTTGCCGAGAACACAGATGCGGTATTGTTGTAAACAGTTCTGATTTCTCTTTTGAGGCTGGATGGGTGCCTAACCACAGCACCGATGTGGCGAAGACTCAACTGTCTTACAATTCCACATTGCGCCTTGAGTGTACCACGATAAATTTCGCTTAGCGAGTCCCAA
Source organism: uncultured Chloroflexota bacterium (assembly GCA_937988705.1). GTDB lineage: Bacteria > Chloroflexota > Anaerolineae > Aggregatilineales > Phototrophicaceae > Flexifilum. The sequence goes on from CALKIA010000129.1 coordinate 3,521, forward strand.
TTTCTGGTCGACTTATAATCAAGCGCCCTTGCGCAGCACGCGCAACCACCTACAATCACCAACTATCAGGTACGTCCTAGTGGGGAGGGTCATGAAACCGTTGAGCACGTCGGATCTGGCGCGAGCAGTCGGCGCGCACCCCAACACGGTGCGGCGCTACGCCGCTTCCGGCTTGATTCCCCCCGTCGAACGCGCACCCAACGGCTACCGCCGCTTCACGCCGCACCACCTCGACTGTCTACGCATTGCCCGCGTGGTCTACAGTCTCACCTATCCTGGGAAAGCGATCCGCCAGTCGGCGAGCCGTATAATTCCGCATGCAGTCGCCGCGGATTGGGGTGGAGCGCTCGAAGCCGCGTACACTCATCTGACCTTCGTGCAGGCCGAGCGCGCACAGGCCGAAGCAGCATTACGCCTGCTCGAACGCTGGGCGGCGGGTCAGGCCGCTGATACGACCCAGCAGCCGCAACGGATAGGAGCGGCAGCCCGCCTGCTCGGCGTAACCGTCGACATGCTGCGGAACTGGGAGCGCAATGGTCTGATCACGATTCCCCGACAGGCCAGCAACCGCTATCGTCAGTACACCGCCGCCGAAATCAGCCGCCTGCGCGTGATTCGGGTGTTAGCCCGCGCGGGCTACAGTCAGATGGCGATTCTACGCATGCTGCTGCAACTTGATCGGGGCGATACCACCAATCTGCGCCAATCGTTGGATACGCCAGCGCCCGATGATGATCTCCAAAGCGCCGCCGACCGCTGGCTGACGACGCTCACCGATCAGGAACAGGTCGCGCTGCGCCTGATCGATTTGGTCGAAGACATCATCCATCAGCGCCGCACCCGCTAACTGCTCCCCCCGCGCAACCCTCCCAGAACGCACCAGGGTTTTACAATAAGAGTGTCGTTGCGGTGAGACGGAGGAAAACTAGTCCATGCAACCAGTCATCACAATTCAGAATGCCCGCTTACACAACCTGAAGAACATCTCTCTAATCATCCCGAAGGAAAAGTTCGTCGTGCTGACCGGGCTGTCCGGCTCCGGCAAATCGACACTCGGTTTCAACATCCTCTTGAAGGAAGGCATTCGCCAGTACGTCGAATCGCTGGGCATGGTAGGGTTTGGCCTCGCCAAGCCGCCCGTCGATGCGATCACCGGGTTGTCGCCGGCCATCAGCATCGAGCAGTACATGACGAACAACAGCCCCCGCTCCACCGTCGGCACAACGACGGATATCTACAGCTATTTGCGCATCCTGTTCGCTCGCCTCGGCCAACGCCCCTGCCCGGTGTGCAGCCGGAATGTGCCGCCGCCAGTGGCAGAAACGCCTGCCGAATGGGAAATGGATGAAGACGCGGCCAGCACCGACAGTGCCATCCATTGTCCGCATTGTGGGGCGACGCTGCCCGAACTCACTATGGGGCACTTATCATTCAATAAACCGGCAGGTGCGTGCCCGACGTGTACCGGCTTAGGAACAGTGCAGCAGGTCAACCTACGGCGCCTCGTCAACGACACGTTGAGCGTGGTCGCTGGCGCGGTTGATGGTTGGGATGCCAACCTCGTCCGCTACCACAGTGGCACATTGCAGGCAGCGGCCCAGCACTATGGTTTTGACTTCGACCCGGCGCTGCCCGTGCAAGACTATACGCTGCAGCAGCGCGATCTCCTGTTCTACGGCGTAGAAAGTCCTCAATTCCGCGCGCATTTCCCGCAAATCGAGCCGCCCACCACCGTGAATCGCGGGCGGTTCGAAGGCATCGCCAACACCCTGCTCCGCCGCTACGCCGAACATATTCAGGATACCGACTATCTCGAAAAGATGGCCGAGTTCATCGAAACGCACACCTGCCCCGACTGTGGCGGAACGCGCCTGCGCGCCGAAAGCCGGGCGATCACGGTCGCCGGGCGAAATATCATCGCGCTGACTCAGCTCCCGCTCGGCGAGTTGGCCGCGTGGCTGGAGGCGCTGCCCGCGGCTTTCTCTGCCGACGAAATGCTGATCGCCCGCCCCATCCTGGACGATCTCCACGAACGCATGCGGCGGGTGCTGGAAGTCGGCGTCGCTTACCTGACACTGGATCGCGCCTCGCCGTCGCTCTCCACCGGCGAAACCCAGCGCCTGCGCATGGCGTCGCTGCTCGGTTCGAGCCTGAGCGGCGTGCTCTATGTCTTTGACGAACCCACCATCGGCTTGCACGCCCGCGACACCTACCGCTTGATCGCCTTCCTGCGCCGTCTCCGCGATCTCGGCAACACCGTGCTGGTCATCGACCACGACCTCGACCTGATCGGCGCGGCGGACTACATGGTGGATTTCGGCCCCGGCGCGGGCAAGCACGGTGGGCACATCGTCGCCACCGGGTCGCCCACCGAGGTCGCCACCATGGACGGCACGCTCACCGGAGCGTACCTCTCCGGTCGGCTGACCGTGCCCATGCCCACGCAGCGCCGACCCGCAACCAATCAGGCGCTCATTGTGCACGGCGCACAGGCACACAACTTACACAATGTGACCATCCGCGTGCCGCTCGGTCTGTTGGTTGCCGTCACGGGCGTGTCCGGTTCGGGCAAATCGACGCTGGTCTTCGATATTCTTGATCGAGCGGGACGCCAGCGTTTCTACGGCGCAACCGATCTCCCCGGCGCCCACGCGGGCATCGACGGTTGGGAGCATATCGACAAGCTCATCACTATCGATCAGGAGCACATCGGGCGCATGCCGCGCTCAAATGCCGCCACCTACTCCGACACCTTCACCCCCATTCGGGAAGCCTTCGCTGCAACACCGGATGCTAAAGCGCACAAACTGACCGCCCGCCACTTCTCTTTCAATGTTCCCGGCGGCCGCTGCGAACGCTGTGAAGGCACGGGAACACTGACCGTGAGCATGCACTTTCTGCCCGACGTCGAGGTCACCTGCCCGGTGTGCCATGGACGACGCTTCAAACCGGAGACGCTGGCGGTCAAATACCGAGATCACGACATCGCCCAGGTGCTGGATATGACCGTCGAAGAAGCCTTAGCCCTGTTTCAGAGTGTTCCAGCGGTGGTGTCGCGTCTGCAGGTGATGGTCGATGTGGGCTTAGGCTATTTGCAGCTCGGCCAGCCCGCGACCACGCTCTCTGGCGGTGAAGCGCAGCGCGTCAAACTGGCGAAGGAGCTTGGTCGGCGCACGACCGGGCGCACGCTCTATCTGCTTGATGAGCCGACGACCGGATTGCATCCTGCCGACACGGCGCGCTTGCTCGCGCTCTTGCAGCGACTGGTCGATGCCGGGAACAGTGTAATCGTCGTCGAACACAACCTTGACCTCATCAAAGGCGCAGACTGGATCATCGATTTGGGGCCGGAAGGCGGTTCAGCCGGCGGACAGGTCATCGCGGAAGGCACGCCGGAACAGGTCGCGCAAATGGAGGGTTCGTATACCGGGGACTGGCTGCGGCGGGTGTTATAAAGCATCCGTTGAGAGCCGCGTCCGCTAACACGGACAACGTCGGCGTTGTCCCTACTGAGCAGTCGTCCCGCTCTGGCCAGAGCGGGACGACTGAAGAAAGCGGAGCGGAGCAACGCTACAAACTGTACAAATCGGTGAATTTCGCCGTCAAATAGGCGAGATACGGCTCCACGGTGAGGTCATTTCCGGTGCTGCGGACAAGCAGTTCGCTCGCCGAGTACGCGCGCCCGTGCCGGTAGATGTTCTCGGTCAGCCAGCCGAGCAGGGGCTGATAGTTGCCGCTGGCCAGCCCGGCATCAAGTTCGGGGACATCTCGCTGTGCCGCCGCAAGGAACTGCGCCGACATCACATTGCCGACCGTGTAGCCGGGGAACGAGCCGAAGCCACCGCCCGACCAGTGAATATCTTGCAACACGCCGAGTGAGTCATTGCGCGGCGTCACGCCGAGATATTCCTGCATCTTGGCGTTCCACACTTCCGGCAATTCCTTGACCTGAATGCTGCCTTCGAGCAAGCCCAGTTCAATCTCCACGCGCAGCATGATGTGCAGATTGTAGGTGACTTCGTCGGCTTCTACGCGGATCAGGCTGGGACGCACGCGATTGACCGCGCGATACAGCAGATCGGGAGTCGCATCGGCCATCTGTTCGGGGAAGATTTCGCGCAAGCGGGCAAAGTGCACCTGCCAAAATTCGCGACTGCGCCCGATCTGGTTTTCCCACAGGCGCGACTGCGACTCGTGCGCGCCGTAGCTTGTCCCGCCGACCGGATACTTGCCGAGGAAGTCGATGGTGAGCGGCGTGCGCGTTAGCGCCGGATCAACGCCCTGTTCATAGAGCGCATGTCCGGTTTCGTGCAGCGTGCCGTAGAGCGCCATCGGCAGATACTTCGCGTTGTAGCGCGTGGTGATACGCACATCTTGCCGCGTGAACGAAATCTCGAAGGGATGCGGCGCGATATCCAGCCGCCCACGGTTCAGGTCATAGCCAAACTGCTGCGCGACTTCCAGCGCAAACAGCTTCTGCTGATCGACCGGGTACTCATGCTGCCACAAATCGCGTTCCAGCGGCTTGTCGTTGGCGACAATTTTACCGAGCAGCGGCAGCAAACCCGCCTTCAACGCGTTGAACAGCGTACGCAGTTTGGCCGCCGACATGCTCGGCTCATACTCGAACACCAGCGCATCAAACGGGTGATCCTGATAGCCGACAGCGTCCGCCTGCCGCTTCGCCAGATCAACCTGCTTTTGCAGGTACGGCGCAAAGCTGGCGAAATCGTTGTTCTTCTTCGCCTCTGCCCACACGCCTTCGGAGACGGGTTCCAGCGCTGCTTTGTCGCTCACCAGATCGAGCGGGAGGCGGCGCAGGATGTCAAAGTACTGGCGCGTCTGCTGCACCGCGCGTACGGGATAGGAGTCAGGGTCAGCCCCTGCGAGTTCGCGCTCGGCAGCATCAAGCAAGCGCGCCGTCTGATCGCCGACGAAATGCTCCTGCGCCACCCGCGTCAGCGTCGCCAGTTGATAGCCGCGCGTCTCCGCGCCGCCGGGTGGCATCTGCGTGCGCGCGTCCCACTTGAGGATCGAAATCGCGTTGAGAATATCGCTTAACTCGGCAATATGGACGAGAAAATCCTGGTAAGCCGTCATGTTTTATCCTTTGGAAATTATCAGTGCTCAGTGAGAGCAACCTAACCAGTAGGGGCAAGGCATGCCTTGCCCCTACCTTCCTACTGGCGCCGATTCAAGAACCACAAACAATCGCCCTTACTGAAAACTGACCACGCTAGACTGTGCACTTCTCTACACTGAACGCATCATGCCGCCATCGACGCGGAGGCTCGCCCCGCTGATGTACGCCGCCGCGGGCGACAATAAGAACGCCGCCGCATCCCCAAATTCATCGGTGGTCCCGAGGCGACCGAACGGAATCTTGGTCAGACTGCGCGCCCGCGCTTCTTCAAACGTGATGCCTGCGCGCGTCGCCGCCGCCTGATCCAACTGCGCCACGCGATCCGTATCAATGCGACCGGGGATGATGTTGTTGACGCGAATGCCCGTCGCCGCCAGTTCATCCGCCAACGTTTTAACGATGCCAACCACCGCCATGCGCATCGAAGTGGACAGCACGAGGCGTTCGATCGGCTCTTGAACGGACGATGAGGTAATGGTGAGGATCGCACCGCCCGCGTTCATATGCGGGATGGCCGTGCGGATCATGCGTACCGCGCTCATCACCGTAAGATCGAAAGCCGCTTGCCACTGCGCATCGGTCAGGTCTTTGAACAACCCACCGGGCGGGCCACCCGCATTGACGAGCAGCGCGTCGATTTTGCCGAACTGTTCGACCGAGCCTTCGATCCACGCCTGCACATCGGCGGCTTTGGCCACATCCGCCGCAAAGCCGATTACGTCCGCGCCCGTCTCCGTACGCAGAGTCTGTGCCGCCGCATCGACGCTCGCCTGATCGCGACTGCAAATCGAAACGCGCGCGCCATCCTGTGCCAATGCCCGCGCCACGCCCAAACCTAGCCCCTTGCTCGCGCCAGAAACCAGCGCTACTTTGCCCTTGAGACCCAAGTCCATTTTTGCCCCCTTGCCTGTTATCTCTGTAGGGGCAAGGCATGCCTTGCCCCTACGCTACTCTCATCAATTCGCTACAACACAAGCTTCGCGGTCGGGTCGCTGATGCCAACGCGCGCAAACACCCAGCCGATTTCGTCGAGTGTTCCCGCCGTAATCGGCACAAATGGGGTGCGCAGCGCGGGATGCGCGATCGCACCGCGCCGGTAGAGCATCTCTTTGCGAATCGTCAGGTTGATGATGGGCTGATTCTCATAGCGAATGAGCGGCAGATAGCGGTCAAAGATCGCTTCGGCTTCCCCCATACGCCCCGCTTGAAAGGCCTGATAGACCGCAACCAGCACCTCGCTGAAGGCGAAGCCTGTCATCGTGCCGGACGCGCCGCGCTGGAGTTCTTCGAGCAGGAACATGCCACCCAACCCGCCGAAAATCTGGAACTGATCGGTCAGTGCCCTGATCGCCCCGATCTTCTCCATGAGCGGTGGGTCTTCCAGCTTGAGGTAACGCGCGTTGGGGATGCGCTCCGCGAGGCGTGCCAGCATCGGCGCGGACATGATCACATCGTTGACCGGCGGGAAGTCCTGCACGACGATCGCCCCAGCGACGCTCTCCGCGATACGGCTGTAGAGTGCGATGATGTCGTCGTCGGTTGCCCCCGGCATGCGCGGTGGCGCAATCATCACGCCGCTGGACCCAGCTTTGAACGCCGAGTGGCTCAATTCGATGCACGTTTCGATTTTGGCGTGGCTCGTGCCGACGACCACCGGAACGCGGCCGTTGACCGTCGCCATAACCGTGTCCAGTACGAGCTGGCGCTCCTCAACGGTCAGCTTGGCCGCTTCGCCCAGTACGCCGAGAATCGTCAGGCCGTACACGCCTTTATCGAGCTGAAACTCCACCAGACGCCGCAGACTCACCACATCGACGGCCTGACTCGCGTCAAAGGGTGTGGCGAGGATGTTAAAAATACCTGTGATTGCTCCCGTCATGGGGTCATGTCCTTTAGTCTAGTGCCGACTCAATAGCGGGGATCATGCGCGGTTTTCGGAAAATCGCTAGTACCGCGATCCCCGTCAGCAGCACGGCCACCGCGACGATCTGCATGATCGCACCATAGCCGACCGTCACTTGCAGCGTACCGCTCAGCGCCGTCGCCGTAAACCAGCCGATATTCCACATCACCATGCTCATGCCGATCGCGTTGTTATGCAGTTCACGCGGCAGGCTGTCCAGAAGCAGCGGTTGATACAGCGGCTGATTGACGTTGCGAAAGCCGATCCCGATGAAAAAGGCGACGACCGCCAGTGGCAGCGCCCCCGCCAGACCGAGCACGAAGAAGCCGCCCGCGGCAATCGTCATCGTGATGGTGAGCGCGCGCACCCGTCCAAACCAGCGCTCAAATACGGGGTTAAACATTGGGACGAGCGCCATGCCCATCCAGCCAATGCTGATGACCGTCCCCACCATGTCATCGGCCAGTTGAAACTGCGCGCGGAAAAACAGATTGTAAAAGGGGAACGTTAGCCCGCCGGAAAAGCCGAACACCAGCATGGGCAGCGCCAGAAAGCCGAGAAAGCTCCACGTCCGGCGGTTGTCGGCGTTGGACAGCGGTGACTCACGACGGCTCGGCACAGCATCTGTGCGGATCAGGCTAAAGGGAATCACACACAGCGCCGTGATCGCCGTGGCGATCAGCAGCGTGACACCGTAGGCATGTGTGGACTGCGGCTGGAACGGATCGATCCAGCTGGGAATATGTCCACCGATCAGGTTGCCAAACGAAGCGGCGGCCAACGTCACGACGTTGTTGAAGGCGAAAAAGCGCGTCCGCTCGTTTTTCGCGACGAGCGTCATCATGAGCGGCGCGGATGCGATCTGCTGCGCGCCGTAGGCAAAGCCGAGGAGAAAGCGACTGAAGGCCACCATCGGCACCACGGGCACCAAGATCGGCATCAGCATCGCGATGAGTACGCCGATGTTCGACAACGCGATCAGGCGGCGGCTGCCGATCCGGTTGGCGATCAAGCTGAGCGGTACGCTGGTAAACAGCCCCGCCAGCCGGGACAGCGACTGCAGCACGCTGATGGTCTGATTGTCGTAGCCCAGGCTGACGAAATAGAAATTGAGAATCACATCGGCGATGCCGAACAAGCCGACGTGAA
>CALKIA010000130.1 GCA_937988705.1 uncultured Chloroflexota bacterium
GGCTCAAGGTCGATGTACAAGCCCTCTTTGGTCATCTCACCGCCGTGCCGGTCATATTCCGCGCCGTCGGTCACATCGAATAAGCGCCACGTTTTACCATCCAGCCATTTCCAGTGACCGAGATGAGCCCGCCCCTGCGACCGGTACTGTGTCAGGTTGACGACGATCAGCCGGTAAGCGCCGCTCTCCGGGTTACGCCAGCCATAGCCGAGCATATTGAAATGCGTGATATTGCCGCTCCACGCCGGCTTGATCTCGAATAAATACCACTCGCCTTCCTGATAGATGGGATCGCGCGTCTCTTCGAGCAGGCGGCGGTAGTAGGCTTCCAGCTCCTTGACGGGCGCTTCATCCGGCTGGCGGGTGATCTGCACCGGCAGCTTGACCGTTCGCCCGCTGAACTGGCCATCGTGCAGCAGCGTCGCGCCGGGCAGGGTACAGATCAGCGTGGCAGCGGGGAAGCTGCGCTGCGGCCCCAAGCGCGCATAGGCGCGCGGCTCATCATGGTTCTCGACAAAGCGCATCATGTGCCGCTGATAATCCAGTGAGGCCACCAGATGTTGACGCAGCTTTTGCACATCATTTTCGACGATGCGATCGTACAAAACTTTATCGTAAGCGTAGTCAAAGCCCTGTTGGATGACGTCGTATTCTTTGTTCCAGTACACTTCAGCGGTGAAGATGAACTGCGGATGGAGCTCTTTGATCGCGGGGATGATTTCACGCCAGAATTCGACGGGCGGCGGAGTACCTACATGGCCACGCCACGTATTGGCAAAAATCTCGCTGATGAGCAGCATGGCCATGTCACAGCGCACGCCATCACACTGCGCCGCGATATCCAGCAGCGTGCTGATCACTTCACGCCGCAGCGCCGGGTTGAAGATGTTCAACTGCGCAGTATCTGACCACCCGGGGAACAACGGATCGCGCCCGTGTGCCAGCACCGTTTCTTTGCCATCCGGCATTTTTACCGCGAAGAAGTCCGACGAGCGATTCTTGAGATCCTCCGGCTTGCCGGTGACGATATAGCCCGGCTCATACACCCAGCGGTGATCTTTCCCCACGTGATTTGGGACAAAGTCGAGCATGAGCTTCACTCCACGCTCACACAGACGCTTGCGCAGTGACGCCAATCCGCTGCGCCCGCCGATGTGTTCATCGACCCGGTAGTCACCGACGGAATACGCCGATCCGATGATGTCGTCGTCTTTGATATCCGGCAGCGCGCCAACATATTCATGTTTATATTGCAGGGCGTTCTTCCGCCCCCACGGGCTGCGTTTCCACACCCCCATCAGCCAAACCATGTCGATACCGGTACGTGTTAGTTCGTCCAGAGCGGCATTAGGTACATTACTTAAGGTGATGTTCTTTTTGTACTTGCGACTGAGTGTATTCAACCACACCCAGGTATTGATCTGGTAGACGAACAACTTATCCGCCGCCATATTCTATGGAGTCCTCTGGGAATCGGAAAACGATTGCCTATATGTGTAATTATTGTAATTTTAGCACGGGAACGTTTGCATGCACCTTAGAAATCAATTTTGATGAGTCATTTATTTACAAAGGGGAACTTGACCGCCATAATACTTGGGCAAAACGCTAGGGGTTACTATGCCTGATGGATATTTTATCACACCGGAAGCCGCGCCGCAGGTAGAAATGCTGCCGGGAATTCATCGTCGCACCATGGGCATCACTGATGAGGTCATGCTCTGCGAGTTTTTTCTTGTTCGTGGGGCCGTTGTGCCGGAGCACAACCACATGAACGATCAAGTCGGTTATGTCATTTATGGACGGCTCGAACTCACGATTAACGGGCAGACGTGCGTGTGCGAGGCGGGAACCAGCTATGCCGTTCCCGGCGGAGTGCTGCACAGCGCGCGCGCTTTGATCGACTGTCTGGTCATCGACACATTTTCGCCGCCGCGCAATGATTATCGAACTGAGGCAAAATAGCATACACCGCAGACGAATTTCTCGTAGAATAGAGAGTATCCTCCAATCGTAGGACTCTGTCTCTGCGAAACGAAGACGTCAGTGTAAGTTGTGAGGCTTGAGCTATGGATGTTTATCAACCAGAAGAACGGCGACGCAATGGTCGGGCGCGCGAACGCCATGCCGCGCGCCAACAGCGCCGGATCGTCGCCCCCGCCGAAGTGCTGACCGACGAACGCCCCATCATGTCGCGTTCCCCGCAGGAACCGAGCCGCACGGCCGCCTGGATCGGGCGGGCGAATATTATGCTGCGCGATCTTCTCTGGCATACCCGCAATAAACCCGTTGTCCTGATCGGCTTGCTAGCGGTCGTCACGCTGGCGCTGCTGCTGTGGGTCGGCTCGTTTGTGCTTGGCGCACGCATTTTCCCGAATGTGTGGGCGCTCGGCGTAAACATCGGCGGGCTGTCCGTTGATGAAGCGACTGCCGCGCTGCAAAACCGTTGGGCGAACAGCACGCTGATTCGCCTGTACGATGAGGATCGGCAGTGGGAGGCCACCCCCGCCGAGCTGGGCATTGGCCTTGACGCCCGCGCCACCGCCGAAGCCGCGCGCAATGTTGGCTTGTCGGGCGTGCCGTTCGGCTATGGGCTGCTGCCCATCGTCGCCCTTGATGAACTTACCTCGCAGGCTTACTTTCTCGACCTGACCGAATGGTCGAAGATTCTGCCCTACAACGCCGGCTATCGCTGGGAAGGTGAACAGCTCGTCGGCGTGCCGGGTTCGGATGGCCGCTTCCTCAACATCGCGGCGACGATGTCAGCGCTGCAAGAAAATCTGGCCTTTGTCGCCGACCAGGCGCGTTTCAACCTCATCATGGACCCGATGCCGCCCGATCAGATCGATCCTCTGCCATATCTCCAGCAAGCGCGCGCCTTCGCGACCCAGCAGTTCATCATGCACGGCTATGATCCGATCCGTGACGAACAAATCTCGTGGACAACTGACCGCAACACACTTACCTCGTGGCTGGAAGCAAGTGAAGACGGCCTCGCCCTGCGCGTCGGGCAATTTGCCACCTTCATCGAGGCGCAAACCGACACGCTGAAGCAAACTGATCCGCTCCGCTATCTCGAACCCGTCGATACGATGGAAAAGATGCAAGGCGCGATCAGCGAACTGGCCAGCGAAGTCTATCTGCGCATCCGCTACGAAACGGCGGTCTACACCGTCGTGTCGGGCGACTCCGGCTATCGCATCGCCGCCAAGAACGGTATTCCCTTCTACCAGTTACAATTGGCGAATCCGGGCCGCGACTGGGAAGAAGGCTTAGTCGTTGGCGAGACGATGAATCTGCCCTCGCGCGATATCACTATCCCGCTTGATCCCATCCCAAGTAAGCGCATCGTCGTCAACATCGACACGCAGTACATGGTCGCTTACGAAAACGGTGAGATCGTCTTCAACTGGGACATCTCGACCGGCATGGATCAAGCACCCACCGCGCCGGGCATCTTCCAAATTTTGAATCACGACCCCATCGCCGCCGGCGGCAGCTATGAGCTGTGCGGGGCTTACGGGTGCAGCCAGTGGCAAATGTACTGGTTCATGGGCATCTACGAGGTGTTCCCCGGTCTGGTCAACGGCTTCCACGGCGGCGTGCTGCTGCCCAACGGCTCGTATCTCGGCGGCGGCAACGTGGGTCGTCCGTACACCTATGGCTGCGTCATGGCGCTGAACGAGAATGCGGAACTGCTCTACAACTGGGCGGAAGACGGCGTGATCGTCGAGATCATCAGCAACCAGTTCGATCCCGTAAGCGCGGTCGCGCAAGAGATGCTCACAGACGGCTGGGGCGTGTAGCCCACTTCCCATCCCTGCCCAAGCCCTGATCAACTTCTGGACGCCCTGCGGGGCGTCCGTTTGTTTAATTTCCACGAATCGAGGTAACCCGCATGACCTTTCCACCTGTGCGCGTGTTAGGCAGCGAAACGCGCCTGCTCGAGTCCCAGCATACCGGGCGCACCTACCAGATCAGCGTCAGCCTGCCGCTCGGCTATCACCGTGCCCCCGCTGAGCCGTGGCCGTTCGACGCGACGCCAGAGCGGTGGCCTGTCGTCTATGTGCTGGATGGCAACTGGTATTTCGGTCTGGTGACGGATACGCTCCGCCGCATGGCGTGGTGTGGGGGCACCACTGATGCGATCGTCGTCGGCATCGGCTATCCCGAACCAGAAGATCCCATTGAGGCGTTCCGCCTGTCGTTCACACGCCGCAATCACGATCTGACCCCCGTGCCCGATCCAGCCATCGATCAACAGATGGAAGCCCGGCACGGTCTGCCCTGTCCCAGCGGCGACGCCGCGAACTTCCACCGGTTCATCCAGCACGAGCTGATCCCGTTGATTGAGCGCGACTACCGCGCCGATCCCGCGCGCCGCCTTCTGGCCGGACATTCCTACGGCGGGTTGTTTGCGACCTATGCCCTCCTCACCGCGCCGACTTTGTTCGCAACCTTCATCATCGGCAGTCCGTCACTGGGCTATGGTCAGCGGTTCGCGTTTCAGTACGAAGATGCGTATGCCCAGCACAACCAGCAGCTCCCGGCGACCGTCTACTGGTTTGTGGGCGAAGATGAAGAGGATTTGCACTACCGCACGCTCAGCACCACGCTGCAATTCGCGGCCATTTTAGAGAATCGCCACTACCCGGGCTTAACCTTCAAGAAGCACATCTTCATGGAGCAAAATCACTGCGAAGTCGCGGTGCCGGGTCTGCAATGGGGCCTCAAACACGCGCTCAAGCGCTAAACTCGCTTGCCGAAAACCCTTGTGTCGGGCGCCTGTTTTGGGCGCACCCTTTATAGACACCAGCGGACGCGATCATGCAGTTTACGAAAAGATCACGGTATTTGTAGGGACAAGGCCTGCCTTGTCCGCTGCGAACGGACAGCGCAGGCGCTGTCCCTACGAGAAAACCGATCGTCAGTAGGGACGCGCAACGGCGCGTCCGCCGCTCCTTCACGCTATTGCACTGAGCTGCCGGCATGCCTCGTCCTGGTTATCCATCGATCCAATGGAGGACGAGACATGTCTCGTCCCTACAATTGAAAACTTACCCTGAATTCGGGGGTGGGGTCAGAATTCCGACTGGAAACAAAAACGCCCGGAAGCAGCTTCCGGGCGTCAGTCATGCGGGATACACCTTGAATTACGAGCAGACCATCGTGTAGCCAAACGCACGAATCACGTCGTACAAGACCGGGATGCGACTCCACAAGCACGCTTGATCCACCAACACCAAGCCGATCACACTCGAACAGCAGCAGAACAGCGACAAGCCCGCGCAGCCGATCAAGATCCAGCGCGTGTTGCTGCGCGGTTCATCTTCACGGGCGGCATACGGGTCATACTCACCCTGCTGCGGATACCCGGGTTGAACGGGCGCACCGGCTTGCTGCGGCGCACTGTAGGCCGGCGGTGTATAGCTGCTGTAGTTCGGTTGGACGGGTGCCTGCTGCTGCATCGGCGGCTGTTGCATCATGGGCTGTTGCTGCTGCGGCACGGGCGCCGAATACACCTGCGCTGCACCACGCTGCGCCTGATTGGGCATCGTTCCCTGCACGCCTTCATCCGGAGCGGTCCCCACCGCGCCAAACGCCTCATATGCCAACGTCACCGTCTCGCCCAGACCAATCATATCGCCGGGGCGGAGCGGGCGCGCGCCCGTCAGCCGCTGGCCGTTGACAAAGGTCCCATTGGTCGAGCCGAGGTCTTCAATCGTGAACCCACCCGCGCCGCGAGTCATCCGCATGTGATGGCGGCTTACTTCCGGGTCGTTGATCACGATGTCATTCGTAATATCGCGCCCGAGCGTCACAATATCCTTATTCAGGTCGTAACTCTGATTTGGTTGTGGACCCCGCCGGACGACCAGACGGAAGTTGTCACCGCCTTGGATCATACGATTTCCTCCTCGTGAGGAAGCCTATAATAAAGCTCAATTATAACATAGAGGAAGTATAGGGAGGGAAAACTCGTGTGTCAAATCGTCGCTGGGGAGTCGTAGGGAAACCGCGGGATCGAGTACTTTTGCCGCGTGGACTTACGACCAATGGTGACTTGACAACCGAATCCTTTTTGGCATATCCTGTGAACGATTAAAGTTATTTAAATGTGGATTTATCGTTGTTCCAGACGTGAAGTTTAAAACCAGAAAAAGGTTAAGTCAGCATGGTTGCAGTCCGTAGTTTGCAGATCCCCGTGCGTATTTGGATTGAAAAGCACGACAACGATAGTAAAAATCCCGACGCCTGTGATGTGATCGTCAAGATGGAAGACGAAACGTATCACACGGCGGTGTTTGTGACGCTGCCCTATCTGGCGCGCCAGATGGACTTGAGCTACGAAGTGGGCAAGGGGCTTCCCTACAACCCGCCCGTGCGCTATGCCGCGCTCGATGCGCCGCATATCATCGTGCCCAACCTCGAACACGATACGATTGAAGACACGATCGACAACCTCCTCGCGCTCGACATCTTCGAAAACCTGTTCACGCAGGTGACGGATGAAGAAGGCGCGGAACACAACAGCCCGTCGCCCCGCACGGGCAAGCGCGCGACCAAAGAAGTGGCCGCGGTCGTCCTCAACGAAGTCCTCATGGTTACGGAAGACACGCCCACTACCGTCGCCTGACGGCGGCGAATAGATTTCCTCACCTACCAACAACTGCACATTTTCCCGGCAGTCGTGCCGGGCGCTTTGACGTCAGCCCGTCGAACATGAATTTGTAGGGGCAAGGCATGCCTTGCCTCTACAGGTCACCGACTCTGTCGGTTCGGCGTGCTATAATTCCGACCAGCTAAGACTCACATGGAGAGCGTAGATCATGCCTGACTATGTAGGCAGCCAGTTATACAAAATCCGCCATTCGACGGCGCACATCATGGCGCAGGCCGTCCTTGACCGCCTGCCCAACACGAAGATCGCCATCGGCCCGCCCATCGAAGATGGCTTCTACTACGATTTCGAACTGCCCCGCGCCCTGACGGACGAGGACATGCAGTGGATCGAAAACCGCATGAAAGAGATCATGCGTAAAAATGTCGACTTCACGGTGCGCGAAGTCACGGCCGAAGAGGCGTTGGGGCAGTTCCAGGATCAGCCGTACAAGGTCGAACTGATCAACGATCTGGTCGCGGGCCGTGTGGACGACAACGGCAACGAAATCGCCGCCCCCGCGGACAAGCTCACGTTTTACACGCAGGATACGTTCACGGACTTGTGCCGCGGCCCGCACGTCGTCAACACGCGCGAGATCAACCCGGACGCCATCAGCGTGACGTATAAGAAGCCCGCGGGTGCCTACTGGCGCGGCGACGAAAATCGTCAGCAGCTTACGCGCATCTACGGCACGGCGTGGGAATCGCCGGAACAGCTTCAGGACTATCTCTTCCGGCTGGAAGAGGCCAAGCGCCGCGATCACCGCGTCGTCGGCGAAAAGCTCAATCTCTTCACGTTCACGCCGCTGGTGGGCAAGGGCTTGCCGCTGTGGAAGCCGCTCGGTGCGACGCTGCGCGACACGCTGGAACGCTGGCTGCGCGACACGCAAATCGAACACGGCTATCTACCCGTCGTGACGCCGCACATCGGCAACCTGAACCTGTACCGTACGTCGGGGCACTACCCCTACTATAAGGACAGCCAGTATGCGCCAATTCAGGTGGACGAGGAAGAATTCCTGCTCAAGCCGATGAACTGCCCGCATCACATCATGATCTACAAGAGCGACATGCACTCGTACCGTGACCTGCCCGTCCGCCTCGCGGAATTCGGCACGGTCTACCGCTACGAGCAGTCGGGCGAACTGCACGGCCTGACGCGCGTGCGCGGCTTTACGGTCGATGATGCGCACCTGTTCGTCACGCCGGAACAGCTCCTCGCGGAATTCAAGAACGTGGTCAAGCTGATCCAGCAAATCTTCAACACGCTCGGTCTGACGGACTTCCGCGCCCGCGTGGGCATCCGCGATCCCAAGAGCGAGAAGTACGTTGGCAGCGACTCACTGTGGGAAAAGGCATCGTCCGCCATCATTCAGGCCTGCGACGAACTCGGTTTGCCCTATCATGTCGAAGAAGGCGAAGCGGCGTTCTACGGACCGAAGCTCGACTTCATCTTCCGCGATGTCCTCAAGCGCGAATGGCAGCTCGGCACGGTGCAGGTCGATTACAATCTGCCGGAACGCTTTGAGCTGGAATACGTGGCCGAAGACGGCACGCGCCAGCGTCCGGTCATGATCCACCGCGCACCGTTCGGCAGCATGGAGCGCTTCATCGGCATCATCATCGAGCATTTCGCCGGGGCGTTCCCCGTGTGGCTTGCGCCGGTGCAGGCCGTCATGATCCCGATCACGGATCGCAATGTCGAATACGCTGAATCCGTCGCTGCGCAGTTGAAAGCCGCGGGGATGCGCGTGGAAATCGACAAGGGTAAAGCGCGCATGGGTGGCAAGATCGCCGCCGCCCGCGAACGCATGATCCCGTACATGCTTATCATGGGCGACCGCGATGCAGCGGCGGGTACGGTCAGCGTGCGCCTGCGCGACGACCGCGACCTCGGCGCGATGCCCATCGCCCAGTTCGTCAGCCTGATCCAAGGCCAGGTCGACTCGATGAGCCTCGACCTCGTCTCCGGCTAAAGTCGCAGACGGTCTCTAACTTTGGGGCGATCTTTCGGGATCGCCCCAAACCCCGCAAGATTCAGCAAAATCGGAACAAATTTTCGCATTATAATGAACCCTATTCACACGCTTCGCTAATACCTCACCACAGCGGTATTTAGCTTTTCTCCCCTCTCCCCGCTTGCGTGGGAGAGGGGACGACAGTTCGATACGCAGCAGGAAAATGTAGGGGAGGGGCTCGCCCCTACAGATGAAACCGGAATATCAAGTGTCGCCCCCTCAGCGCTTGCGTGGGAGAGGGGACGGGGGTGAGGGGTAGCTATAACTATCCGTGTGGTCGGGTACTAGTGCGAAAGGGCGATCATGGTTACGGTCAGCGGCTATAAACGAGTCGGCGGCGTCCACCCGGAATCTGCTGCGTTTGCCAACATTCTTCATTCACAAGGTATGCCTCTCTCCGAAGCGCTGGTCTTCGGGATCGCGGGCGGGTTGGGCATAGGTTACATCCTGTGGGAATTTCAGGAGCACCATACCAAAGTGCTGGTTCTGGGTTTCCAGAATCGTTGGAACTACCCGATGGACTACTATCAGCATCTCGCGGATCGGCTTGGCATTGCGATCTCTATGCCGGACACAGGCAGCCAGAAAACCGCCGCCCAAACCCTCAACGCTGCGCTGGATCGCGGTTTACCAGTGGTCGCCTGGGTAGATCGCGCATCGCTGCCCTCTATGCACATGCCACCCACCATGATCGCACACATCGGGCATTTCGTGTCGATTTGCGGGCGTGAGGGTGATACCTATTTCTTGGACGATCTCGCCGCGCAGCCTATCCCCATCGACGCAGCCACTTTAGCCGACGCCCGCGCCATCATCTCATCCTACAAAAGCCGCCTTGTCGTGATCGACAAGCTGCCCGCCGCGCTGGATTTGCCTGCCGCCATTCATGCAGGGCTGCAAGATCAGGTCGAATACTTGAGCAGCCCGTCCGAGTCGTTTAGCCTGCCCGCCATCCGCAAATGGGCGAAAACCATGATCGACGCGAAAGGGAAGAAAGGCTGGCTCAAGGTATTTGCCGACCGGCGCGGCTTGATGAGCACGCTGATATCTCTGTACGAGTCCATTGAGTTGAATGGCGCGCCCGGCGGTTTGCGCGGCTTGTACGCCGATTTTCTGACAGAGGCGACCGAAGTAACCGGCAACCCACGACTGAGCGAACCCATTAGCCATTATCGAGCGCTGTCCACCCTGTGGTCACGGCTCGCCGAATCCGCCCTTCCAGACGCTGTTCCCTTGCTGCGCGACACACGGGCACTGCTGTTCCAGCGTGAGCAGGTGAGACTTCAAGGGGGCAGCGCCTGGCAGCAAACCAGCGAACTGACCACGCGCATCACTGAGCTGCGGCGGGAGGGCAATCTCAACTTCCCCTTAGCTGACTCCGCCGTGCTCGATCTCTTCACTGCACTGCACGATCAACTGCTCGCCATATATCAGGCGGAAACCGACGCGCTGGCAGCGCTCAAAGCTGCGCTGTGAACTCGCCCTCGACCTCGTCTCCGGCTAAAGTCGCAGACGGTCTCTAACTTTGGGGCGATCTTTCGGGATCGCCCCGCAATTCCCCCTTTTCTACACGATCAATACACGATCTCTAGACGCTGGATCCCTATGCTGAACGTATGCACTTAACGTTCAACCCTGTCTGGAGTTCAAGCTTATGTCTCGGAAACTGTTTTCAATCCCGCTCGTGCTCGTCATCATCCTCATGTTGGGTCTCAACGCGGTCAGCGCCAGCGTCTACAACGGCACCGTCGTGCTCACCTGTACCGACTGGACTGCGTGGCAGACCGGAACGCACGTCCTCGACCGCAACAACCTCAGCAGCAATTTGGAGAACTTCATCATCACGGTGTGGGATGGTGCGGGCACAGTCATTTTTGCGCGCGGCTACACCAATTTGCTGGGAACCTATCAGGGGATTGGGAGTGACACGTACGACCTCGCGCCGCAGTCCAACCCGATCCGCTGGCAGTTGAGCAGCGCGGCCGGCAATGGGCTGCCCCTGCAGATCGACTATGAAACGACCGGATCCTGTGCGGGTCTGCCGACCATCGGCGGTGAAACACCAGAACCGCCCGCACCCCCTGTCAGCCCGGCGCCCGCGTCTACCCCCGGTACGGCCATTCCGTCGGGTTCGGTCGTCGGCTTGCTGACCGCGGATACGCTCGCCTATTATGCCCCCGGCCTCAGCACCGCCATCACGCTGCATGCAGGGCAAACCTACTGGGTCGTCGGGCTGGATGCGACGGAAGCCTACTACAAAATCGTGCTGGCGAACGCCTATCTGTGGGTTCCGGCGGAACTCATGGTGCCGAATCCCGGCGCGCCGTGGTACAGCACGCCCTTGCCCACCCGCACCGTCAGCTAACCCGTTCGCCAGCAGCCGTTGATCCCAACGGGGGACGAGTCAGCCAATCTCGTGCCCCGTTTTTGCGTATTGTTTGCGTATAATGTGAGCAGAGTCAGCGTGAGGTGGAACGATGGTGGCCTTGAGAGTACGGGCAAATGTCGATCAGAACGGCAAAGTGATTGTCCAGTTACCAGCAGGCTATGCGGGTAAGGAAGTCGAACTGAACATCGAAGTGGAAAGACCTGCACAGGAAAATTGGTCTGACGATGAACTGAGAGAATTTCTCGAGGAACTTGATCAAATTCATCCCGCAGAATCAGGCGCGGACATTGTGAATTGGCTGAAAACTCAGCCATCATGGGCAGGTGAGCCGTTGTCGGATGGCGCAGAATGGGTTGAAGAGCAGCGCCGAAAACGTCAGGAGCGCAGCCAGTGGTCAGCGGACTAATCGATAGCTCTATCATCATTGATGTCTTACGTAGATTTCCCACGGCTGAACAATGGTTGAGCAGGCGAATCTCGGGATTAGCCTGATGGTCTGGTTTGAACTGCTTGATGGTGTCCGCAATAAGCCCAATCAGAAGCAGGTACTACATTACTGCATCGCTTCGAGAAAGTCTACCTCAACCAAATCGATCTGGACTGGGCTTATCGACAGCATATCCAGTTCCATTTGAGTCACAACGTCGGGTCAATGGACTGCCTGATCGCCGCAGCAGCTTTTCGTCTGCAAGTACCCCTGCACACGCGCAACCTCAAGCACTTTGCCCCGTTGTTGGGCGAGCTGGCGCAAGAGCCGTACTAAACGAAACAAATCCACGAATGGATGTAGGGGCGCACCTGTGTGTGCGCCCGAAACCGGGTAGACACAGAGGTCTACCCTCCATTTGGATTTTCGAGAGTCTACTTAAGCCCGCCCCATGGTCTGTTTTAGCGGCCCCGCAGTATACGTCGCAAGATTCGCTGTACCACAAACCAGCGCAGCACCTTCAGAATCAGTCCTAACATCTGTATCCTCCTCACCTAGTAGTGTTCATTTTATTTGTAATACATGAGCGGCGCGTGAACGTGACAAATTAAAATGGCAGCGTTACAATCCTTACGAACATTGAACGTAAGGAGCTTATTTCTGTGGCAGACTCTCCCGAAGTGCTGGCGGCCTTGAATCGCCGCAGCCGTACACTTGTTGAAGGCGTTGACCGTTCCGCCGCCCGCGCCATGTTGAAGGCGATTGGCTTATCGGACGAAGACCTGAACAAACCCCTGATCGGCATTGCGAATACCTGGACGGAAATTGGGCCGTGCAACTTCCACCTGCGCCGCCTCTCCGCCAAGATGAAAGAGGGGATTCGCCGCGCCGGGGGAACACCGCTGGAATTCAATACGGTGAGCATCAGCGATGGCATCACGATGGGCACGGAAGGCATGAAAGCCTCCCTCATCAGCCGTGAGCTGATCGCCGATTCGATTGAACTGGTGGCGCGCGCCAACTTCTTCGACGGCATCATCGCGCTCTCAGCCTGCGACAAGACGATTCCCGGCACCATTATGGCGCTCATCCGGTTGGATGTACCCTCGCTCATGCTCTACGGTGGCTCGATCGCCCCCGGCAATTTCCGCGGCAAAGACATCACCGTGCAGGAAGTCTTCGAGGCGATGGGCGCGTATGCGGCTGGTCGCATCACCCTCGACGAACTCCACGAGATCGAAGGCGTGGCCTGTCCCGGCCCCGGCGCCTGCGGCGGGCAGTTCACCGCCAATACCATGGCGATGGTGGCCGAAATCATGGGCATCTGCCCCATGGGCATGGCGGATATCCCCGCGATGGCGACCGAAAAAGACGACGTCTCCTTGCGCGCGGGCGAACTCATGCTGAACTTGATCGAGCAGGATTTGCGCCCCAGTAAAATCATCACCCGCCAGTCGCTCGAAAATGCGGTCGCGGCGGTCGCGGCCAGCGGTGGCAGCACCAACGGGGTTCTGCACACGCTGGCGTTTGCCCGCGAGGCGGGCATCGACTTCACGCTTGATGACATTGAAGCCATCAGCAAGCGCACACCGCTGATCTGCGACCTCAAGCCGACCGGCAAGTACGTCGCCACTGATATGTACCGGGCCGGCGGCATTCGACTGCTGGCGCAGCGCTTGGTCGAAGGCGGCTATACCCACAGCGATGCGCTCACCGTGACGGGCCAGACGCTCGCTCAGGAAGCCGCGACCGCCGTCGAAGCTCCCGGTCAGGATGTGATCCGCAATTGGGATAACGCGATCTACGAAAATGGGGGTCTGCACATCCTCAAGGGCAATCTCGCGCCCAGCGGCAGCGTGATCAAGCTCAAGGGCACGGAACCGCGCACCTTCCGGGGCGTGGCGCGGGTGTTCAATACCGAAGAAGATGCTTTCCATGCGGTGCAAAGCCGCCAGATCAACGCGGGCGATGTAGTAGTGATCCGCTACGAAGGCCCGGTCGGCGGCCCCGGCATGCGCGAAATGCTGCAAGTCACCGCTGCCATTGTTGGGCAGGGGCTCGGTGCGGATGTGGTGCTCATCACCGATGGCCGTTTTTCAGGCGCGACGCGCGGGCTGTGCATCGGTCACATTGCCCCCGAAGCCGCAGTCGGCGGGCCAATCGGCCTGCTGCAGGAAGGCGATATTATCTTGATCGACATTGATGCCCGTTCGATCAATATTGACGTAAGCACCGCAGAATTGGACGCACGCCGAGCGGCTTGGAGTGCGCCTAAACCGCATTATACGAGCGGCGTCATGGCGAAGTATGCGCGTCTGACCGCGCAGGCTGACGACGGCGCGGTGACAAATTCTGCGAGCGGACTGGTTCGTTAATCGCCAACACCCATAAGATCAGCTAAAATAATAGGCTGATTGGGAGCGTTCCCAATCAGCCTATTGTCTGTACGCTGAGGTAAGACTCTATGCCCTTCCATGTTGAACGTCTTGCAGACGCCCCCATTATCCTTGTCACCCTTACCGGCTCTGTCGATGCGGACACCATAAAACAAGCTGACCTGGTGGTTATTCGGCTGCTCGGCGAACATCCTATGAACACCGCGCTGATCTTCGATACGATCCAGGCCACCACGAACTTCAAGCAGATCATGGAAATTCTGCAAACAACGCGGAATCGGAATGAACGCAACACGGCCAAAATGCCCTTTGTTGTACTGCCCGCCTTCGTCGGCACGGACGCGATGATCAAGTTGTATGTCGATGCAGCGCGGCTCAAGCAGTTCGGCGGACGCCCACTACCCTTGTTCACCTCCCGCGAGGATGCGATCACGACCATGAGTCTCGCGCTTACCCGACTCGATGAAAAGCCCGTTAGCGAATAGCCTGCTTGCTGGTCAGGGACGCATGATTGCGCCTCTGACCAACGACTTTCAGTAAGCGACTTTGGCGTGCTATGATCTGGTCAACAGTTTCAGACCACGAAACGGATCCGCGATGGCCCACCTTACCAAAGACAAAGGCGATCTGGCGGTCGCCAAAGCAATTGCGCACCTGCTGGAACACAACATTCATGTGTGCCTACCGCTCTCCGAGCATCTCCCCTTCGACTTGATCGCCGTCATGCCCGACTTAACCACGCTCAAGCGCGTGCAGGTGAAGTATCGCAGTGACCGAGGTACAGGATCGTTGGTGATAAAGTTCGAGGCCAACTACTATGACTCCAAGCACATTTATACCAAATTAGTGGATCTCGAAAAGATCGACTGCTATGCTGCCTATAATCCGACGACAGGCAGAATGTACTATCTCAATGTCACCGAAATCCCCGAAGGAACCCGGGGCATGTGCCTGCGATTGCAGCCAACCAAAAATGGACAGCAGCGCGGGATCAGGTTGGCGCGGGATTACGAAGATCCGCAGCGAATTGCAGCGCTTGGTGACATCGCTGTTTATCCGTCTCGCTATATTGATTCGCAAACACATCTGGCAACCGCCTATGTTGAAACCGATCTTCTAATGCAAGGCTGGTACACTTGCTCACCGCAGCGCTGGGATGCGCCGTTTGACCTGATCGCCGTCTCACCTGATATGCTTCACTTACTGCGCCTGCGCGTGGGTTATGGCTCGACGGATGTTACCCCCTATACTGATGCCTACGCGCTTTATCATCCCGACGACAAATCGGTGCATTACCTCAGTGCGGCACATATTCCCCGCGAAGATCGCGGCGTAGGATTCAATTTACACCCAGCGATGAGTTCGCAATTAGAGACTGCACTTGCGGGTTGAAAAGGATGTAGTCTCTGCTACAATAATCTCTGTTGGCCCCGTAGCTCAGTGGTAGAGCAGTCGCCTTTTAAGCGAAGTGTCGTAGGTTCGATACCTACCGGGGTCACACCAATTGAAGCCTAAAACGCAAGATCGGCGGCTTGTTAGCCCGCCGATTTTTGTTTTCTCCCCGATATCACACCAGCGACTCGCCGCCACATACAGTCATAACGCCAGTCGGAGGATATGCAATGGACACACACATTCAGCAGAGGCTGGACAATCTACACTCTGAAGATAAAGCCGTGCAAAACGAGGCTTTTTTCGCAGTGCTCGCGCTCACCGATCAACCAGTTGATTGGGCGTATGCGGTATGGGATGAACTGGTCAACGACCTGCGCCACTCCGACAACCACCGCCGCGCGATTGCCGCGCAAGTGCTCTGCAACCTCGCCAAAAGCGACCCTGACCAGCGCATCCTGCGCGATTTCGACGCGCTGCTCAACGTCACCCGCGACGAACGCTTTGTCACCGCGCGCCACTGTCTGCAAGCCCTGTGGAAAGTGGGCGTCAGCGGGGATGATCAGCGGCAGCGCCTGCTCGAGGGGCTGGAACGACGCTTTAACGAGTGTGTCTCCGAGAAAAACTGCACGCTCATTCGCTATGACATTCTGCAAAGTCTGCGCAATGTTTACGAGGTCGTGCCTGACGCGGCGATCAAAGCCAAGGCGCTGCAATGGATTGAATTAGAAGCTGATCCTAAGTATCGCAAAAAGTACGCGACGCTCTGGCGAAGCTGACGTTCAGCGCTGCCCACTCGTGAATTTGACAATCACGCTGAAATCCGCTGCCCCCGCTTCCCCCGCAACAAACGCAGTCCCGGCGCACAGCCACGCATGGGCAAACATATTCGTGTCAGCACGCTCGGCAGCGGACGCCGTACGCACACCAAAATAGAGCGTATTGGGAATGTCCCGCCGATTGAGCATCCACTTCCCGGCCAGCGCATCCATTAGACAAGTAGATGGCAGCTGACTGGCGACCGCCGCGATGCTTGACCGGATCGGCGCTAGTTCTCCACCGTCAGCCGCAAACACAGAGTCAACGTCGCGGCTGCCCAACCAGCGCGACCACCACTTGAACGGCACGCAGCGCACCACCACCCACGCCGCCACGAGACTCACGGCCGCTTCGCCGAGGAGCAACCGCTCGGACGGGGTGCGCGCGCGTACTTGGTTGAGGAGACGTAACCAATGCATGGACTGGCTAAACCGGCGAATCGGCGCGGTAGTACTGCGACTGGGTGTTGAACAGGGTGGCATACAGGCCATCCAACGCCATCAATTCCTCGTGCGTGCCGCTCTCCGTGATGTGATGTTGATCCAGCACATAGATGCGGTGCGCCATGCGGATCGTCGAGAGGCGGTGGCTGATCAAGATGGCACAGCGCCCGCTAACCACCTGCCGGAAGCGCTCGAAAACCTCATGTTCGGACAGTACATCGAGCGAACTCGTCGGCTCATCCAACACCACGATTTGTGCTTGACGGAGGAACGCCCGCGCCAAAGCGATCTTCTGCCACTGCCCCATGCTCAATTCTTGCCCCCCAAACCAGTTACCCAAGCGCGAGTCGTAGCCTTCGGGCAAAGCGGCGATCACCTCGTGCGCGCCCGCCGCTTGCGCCGCCTGCTGGATTAAAGGGCGTTCTTGCGGCTGCATCACATCGCCTAGCCAGATGTTTTCCCATGCGCTGAGCTGATACTCGTTGTAATCCTGAAACAGCACGCTCACCTGTTGGCGCAGCGCGTTCACATCGAACGTGCGCAGATCGATACCATCGAGGGTGATGCTCCCGGCGGTGGGATCATACAGGCGGCACAGCAGCTTGATCAGCGTGGACTTGCCGGCCCCGTTCGCGCCCACCAGCGCGATCACTTCGCCGGGGTTGATGGTCAGGTTCACGCCTTCGAGCACCGACGTCGTTCCGCGCGCATATTGGAAGCTGACGTTTTCAAACCGAATCCCCGAACGCAGCGGGTTAGGCACGGGCAGGGGCTGTTGTGGTGGCTTCACGAGCGGTTCGAGCGCCAGAAATTCGTAGAAATCCTTGAGGAACACGCTGCTTTCATACAGGCTAGCCAGGTTGCCTAGCAGCGTTTGCAGCGTCCCCTGCGCCCGCTGAAAACCCTGAAACATAATCACCAAACCGCCGAGCGTAAGGGCCCCGGTTAGAGCATACGCCACTGTGAGCAGAAACGCGCCGAACAGCGCGATTACGCCTAGTCCCTGCGTGGCCAGCTCAAACACCGTGCGCCGCCTCATGATCGCCATGCGTCCCTGCCGCAGTCGAGCGTGCAGCGCGTCAAACCGATCCGAGAACAGTTTGCCCGTGCTGAACAGGCGAATTTCTTTGGCATGTTCCTCAGCGGTCAGCAGATAGTTGTAATATGATTGCTCGCGTTCCACTTCCGAGGTGCGCATGTACCATTCCATGAGCAGTTGGCTGAAGCGGAGGCGCACCAGCACCACCGGAAACGCACTAGCAAACAGAATGAGCGGGGTCAGCGCATTGAGCGCCGCCAGCACGCCGATCACGCCGACGAGCGTAAACAGGTCGCGGAGGACGCCCGTCAAATCGCCGACAATCTGGGTAGGGCGGTAAGCGGCTTGCGTTTGCGCGCGGTGCAGGCGATCGTAATACGCGGATTGCTCGTAATACTCCAGATCGACCGCGATCGACTTCGCGTGGATTACGCGGGTGACGTGTTCGCTCACAGCGAGCGCTTGCCCTTCGCTGACCACGCCGCTCACCACGCTCAACGCCATATCGATGAAGGCGACGACTCCGGCGAGGGTGACGATCCCGAGAATCTCGGGCAGTTCCCGCCCATGGGTGATCACCTCGGTCACCTGATCGAGCATCGTGCCGATCAGGTACAGCAGCGCCACCGGAGTCAACCCTTGCAGCAGCGTGAGCGTGATCGAGGCGATCGTCCAGCCCCGACTGCTCGTCCAAGTGAGCAGGAGCGCGCGCCCCAGACTGGTCACACTGCGTTCGACGCGCTGCCAGAATAACGCGAAAACCGACACCTGACCTCCGATCAGCGATACCGCAGTCGCTTCCACAGCGTTGTGAGCACGATCCGGCTTTGATCCAGCCAGCGATACGGATAGTAAAGCACAATTCCTGATTTGGCGTGATACCGCTGGCGCATATACTCGCGGTTGGGGAACAACACCCGTCGGATCATCTCTAGCCGTTTGCGCGGTGGCAGCGTCGCCAGATACAACCGCCACGCTTCCCAGCGACTGCCATCCCCTTCCAAGACGCGCACAAGGCTGACGTCCTCATGGGCGGGACGGCGCTCGACCAGAGCGCGCAGCACTTCGGCGGAGATCGGCGTGGCGAAAAACTCGACTGTCCGCGTGAGCGCCAGCTCGACCGGAAGTGTCCAGCCGAATGCGACGGCTTGGTCGAGGACAACCTGCCAGTTTAGCGTCTGGCGCATGATCAGCAGGTGCAGATCGAAGTAGCGGATCAGGAACAGATCATCGCCGGGATGCTGCAAAACGATGTGCGCGCACAAATGTAGTAACTGCGCTTCGGGTGAAAAGTGATCGAGCTGCGTGCCATCGACAAGGGTGAGCGTCTGCTTCGTCTGCCAGAACCAGTGCAAAGATTCCAGCGACAGCAGCCGATCATCATCAGCGCCGAGCAGGCGATAATGAATTTCCAGCGCCACCGGCGGCTGATCACCACTATAAAGTCGGTAATGATGCTTGGACGAACTGAACTTCATCAACTCGTCGTCTGCCAGCGGAAAGAAATCGCTGGTGCCGTGTTCCCACTCATAGCCCAGCGTCTGCGCGAGTTCGAGCGCTGCTTCTCGTAGTTCATACGGCACCAGCACATCAAGATCCGACATCGACCGCAGCCCGCTTTCCGGGTAGATCGTTTGGGAGAGCGCCGCACCTTTCAACCAGAGACACGGAATACCCACCTCAGTCAAGGCGATTTGTACCTGTCTCCGGGCGCGTTCCAACAGCGCATAGTTGATGGCAGCATTGTGCGTGATCTCCACCAGTCGGGACGCCGCTGGTTCGGGGATCGCGTGTTTTTGCGCCTTAGCCAGCCAGTAGAGCATCGGCGCTAGCCCATGCTGAAGTGCTAGTTCAGCCAGCGCGTTCCATTCGTCAGGAGCAACACTGGCCAGCGGCTGTCGTTCCGTGATCAGGCGGCATAGGGAGATGAGTAGGTAATCTGGGGTTGAAGTCAAAGTCGTCGCAGATCTAGGCGTGCTCAAGATGTTCGATGATTGCCTGCCGAACCTGCGGCAAAAAGTCATATTCGCGTGGGTAGCGTAACCGATACAGCGGTACGCGCCCAGCAAGCTGAGTTAACGCTTCAAACTCCTGCTGCGCACGCACCCGGTCCGTGATATCCAGGCGAAAAGTATGGCGCATGAGCGCGACGAACACCGTGCCGGGGGACACAAGTTCGAACTCAACGGTATCCATGGGCGGGCCGGTGTTATCCAGCAGATAAAAACCAGCGATATGCACGGGATCCGGGTGAAAAATGATCCCTTCGGCGTTCGGAATGAGTCTTTGTTTATCATTGTAATGGGATACGCGCTTCAATGGCTGCGCTGGCGCCACGGCATCAACGGAATCTGACCACAGGCGCACACTGGGATAACTCCCGATGACCCACACCTTGTCATGGTCGGGTTGAACGAGCAGCGAGTCATCCGCGAGCAGCGGAAAGCCCGCCGCGCAAAAACTCGCCGTCAGCGTTGATTTGCCGCTGCCCGTTGTGCCGAGAAAAACCGCAGCTTTCTCGTGAATGAGGACGGCACCCGCATGTAAGACCGTTTGTCCGCGCAGGCTGATCGCATACGGCAGCACTTGATCCAGCAGCAGATGCGTGAGGGTATTGATCGGGGTTTCGGGGTACAGAAAACACCGGATACGCCGACCATCCGTTGCAAGCCAGAATATCGCTTGATCATGGAACTGGAGCCGATAGCCGTGATCGCTTTTCGACCACGATTGCCAGTACGTTCCATCATTTTGTTTTAACGTATGGAATGGAAAACAGACGACTGAATCACGAAGTTCAGCCGTTAGCTGCTGGAATGTGATATCTGGTGTAACAGGTTCAAGCACTTGATCGAGATCAAGCGCAACATCGGTTTCGACCACGAAACCTAAAATTCTGTAGCGCACTTGGTAGACTCAGCCTGAGACGCTGCGCGTCAACTACGGGCGCTCCTTCATCAGGTTCGTCCCCATCATCCCCTCGACTGGCCCTGATGTCCCACCGAGCGTCATATTCTGAATCGTGCCATGCTGCGTAAACCGGGGGGTACCATAGGCTTTCTTTTGCGGATGGGACTGGGCAGTCGTCTCTTGGATCGGCATCGGTCTAACTCCTTGGCTTATTCAGGCTGCTTTCAGCCGTACAACTGGTGCTCTAAGCGTATAACGATAACACTTAACCACACATTCTCACGCGGGTACTGTGCGGCCTAAGCCATTCTCGGCCCCATAAAGAATTCCATGCCTCGCCCGGTCCCGGCCAGCGTCATGTTTTGAATCGTGCCATGCTGCACCAATTGCGGGGGCTGATAGGGCTTTTTCTCAGGCTGGGGCTGCGTAGGCGGCTCCTGAGTGGACACAATACTAACTCCTAAGGTCGTACCGGCTCTGGTCAGCCGCTGCGATGACATTCTAACCACATCATCATACTACGTAACATCAGTATATGGAAAATCTCAGGGGAAGTAAAGGCAGGGGGATTCTGCATCAAAGCCCGAACTTTTCCCTTGTCCACATAGCTATACAGGTGGTCACAGCTTCGAGAACGAAGATTGTAAAAAATTTCCTGAGCCTGTATCCGATAGCGGGCTTGCGCAAAAGCGAAATCCAGCGACTCTTTATTGGAGCGCCAGACCACGTCCGGTGGCAGCAGTGGCGCGAGGGCGCGGCGGTTGATAACTTTTCCTAAGCCCAGGGTATTCTTTTGCGCGGCCGGGATCGCCAGACAAAACTCGATCACCCGGCGGTCGGTATACGGATGGCGCGGCTCAATGGAATGGCGCGACGCGACGCGATCATAGCGCTCATAGGCCACGGGCAGCATCCCGTGATCCAACCAGCGGCGATGCTGCTCGCGCGTTGTACAGCGCACGTCGAGATGAGCGTAGTAGGCAGTATAGCGGTCAAGTAGATCAACACGCTTGGCAAAGTCAGGATCAATTAACGTTTCAGCGATGAAAGCGCCATATTGGTTCGGTTGGTGGCCCGTTAGGTGCCACTTGATCGCCCGCAGCCACTGGGGGAAATAAGCGGCTTTGGCGTGCATAACAAAAATGTCCCGGAACTTTTCGCCCCACACCTGTTCCCACGCGCGGCACTCGCGGATAGCGCTCAGCAGTTTAAACTCGCGCAGCATCCAGGTGATGTAGCTGGTGCCGACGGCGGTGATGTTGTCACCGGGCACGCCATCCAGCAGGGCCTTCACGTTGTGCCGTCGTGCGGCGATGTACATGAGTTGAACGATGTGCATCGCGTAGTCGAACAGTTCATCGCCCGGCTCGTCAAACGTGTGAAACTCAGCGAGATACTGCTCGAACTCCTCCACTTTGACAAAATGGGGCTGCACATCCCCCTGCGCGATGATCGACTGAATCGAGCGCGTTTCGAGATCGTCGCCCGCCGCGGTAATGCCGGAGAACGTGCGCAGCGGTGCTTGTTCGGTATTTTTTAGCCACTGGCGTGCGACCGCGACCACCGAGGACGAATCCAGTCCGCCGCTCAGCATCGAGCCCACCCGGTCAGGTGTGCGCAGGCGGCAGATCACCGCTTTCTGGAACACATCCAGAAAAGCGTCCGCGTACTCCTGATCCGATTTCAGCCGGATTTCTTTCGTTGAATCGAGCGCCCAGTAGCGGATCTGCCGCATCCCCGACCGGTCAATGACCATGATATGGGCGCGCGGCAGCCGCTGAATGTCGAGATAGAACGTGCTGGTGTGATCGACGCCTTCGGTTTCGTCGACGATCGCGTCGGCGATGCGCGCTTCGTTGATCCGCTGCGGCACGTCGGGCATGGCCAGCAGCGGACGCATTTCTGATGCAAAGACGAACAGTTGATCCGACAGGTGATAGTAAAACGGCTTGATGCCGCTGTGATCGCGCGCGCAGAACAGGCGCTGCTCACGACTATCCCAGATGACGAAGGCGAAATCGCCGAGCAGGTGATCGACACAGGCCGTCCCCCACACGCGGTACGCTCGCAAAATCAATTCAATGTCGGTGACGGATTCTGAGAGCGTTTCGCCTTTGACTTCCAGTTTGCGCCGCAGATCATCCCAGTCGTCAATGCGCGCATCCCCGGTGATCCACACGCGGCCGTCGAGGCTGGTTGGCTGCTCTTCACGTTCGGCTTCCAGCGTGGAAAACAACGCCGCATGACCAAAGCCGACGCTGTCATCGCTCCATACCTGCCGCCGATCCGGGCCACGCCGCTGCATTGTCTCAGTCATGCGCACCAAAACAGCCCGATCAATCGGTTGGCCATCACGATGAAAAACGCCAGTGATACCGCTCATAAGGGGATTATTGCAGCTCGATCAAGCCAGCGGAAATCAGCTTCTCTATTAAAGTCGAGAAGTCGCCGCGCAGTTGGTCGGCTTCCACGTCATACTCGGCGAGAAAGGCGTCGTACGCCTGCTGGAGTGTGGCCGAGGTCGTAGCGAGCTGCCACATGCGCGTCCCGATTTCGTCCAAGCCAAAGTAGCTGGCGCTCTCCAAGTTGAGCAGCACGGTTTCCTGCGCTACCTGACTCGCCACAACATCGAGCGTGACCACCGCGCGCTTACCGAAATCGATTGCCGGGTTAGCTGCCATGATATTCTCCATATTTGACTGACATGTCGCCCGCCTTAGTCATGGCTTCAATTTCGTTGGGATACTCAGGGGCAAAGTGCTGCATCAACTGCTGGGCGATCACGCGCAGTGTGTGCCCCTCCGCCATCCAACTGAGCACCGCCGTGTCAATCTGCCCCATGCGGCTGAGGTGCGGCTGATACCCTTGTGAACGCATATGCAAGGCGCGCACCGACTCCAGGCCGCCGAAGAAGGTCGACTGCTGCAAATGCGTGCGAACGGTCTGCGTCGCGCCGTCAATGACTTGTGTGTGCCACGAAAACGTATACGTCCCGCTGAAGTTATCGGCACGCAAGCGGGCGCGCAGCGTATCCCCCGCTGCCAGCGTGACCACCTCAGCGCAGGGGAAAAACGTTGTCCCATAGGCCATCATGGGCTGATCAGGCGCAGTACTGTAGCCGATATCATCGTACAGCACGGCCTCAAACCAGACCTGATAGCCGTGCAGGGTGATCGGCGCTTCCGCTGTCCAGGTAAACGTCTGCGCATAATTCAACTCGGTGAGGGTCGCATAATCGAGCACGGCCCACGCCTGCGCCGGAAACGCGATCTGTTCCGGTTGGACGCGCCGCCGATACTGCTGCTGCGTCGTCCAGCGCCGCCCCACATCCATATTCAGGCCAAACGGGTTTTTCGACCAGGGTTCAATGACATCAGCGTACAGGTCGGGCGCACTCACCGGCGCGACCATCAGCGTATCGCGCTGCGGAATCTGCACGCCACCGGGTTTGAGAAACCGGCGCCGCGCGTCGATAATCGTTTCCAGATGCGCATTATGCAGCGGCAGAATACCGCGCAAATCCGAAAACAGAATATCGGCGGGTTCGGGCAGCGTTACTTTGGTCGACACATCGTGGATGAACACGATCCGGTCCGCAAAACCATTCTGGGCGGCGCTCTCACGGGCGGCCTCAATGCCGTCTTCGGCTTCGATGGCGTACACGCGGCGCGCGCCTAACTGGCAGGCGTGCATCGCCATCACTCCGGTGCCGGTGCCAATTTCAACGATGACGCTCTCAGGGGTGATCACACGGCGCAGGGCTTCAGAATACGCGAGCACCCGCGGTAAATCGGCGGCCATACCGCCAAAACCGGAAACCGAATAGCCATCTATCTTGAAACCAGACATTAGTCAACTAGCTCCCTACGGCGCATAGGTAATGGTGATCCACTGGTCGGCGCGCAGCGTGAGATCGAATTCGACAATCGTTTGATCAATCGTATAGCTGGCCGTCGGTTCGGGCGAGGCATCAACCAGTGCCGCGCCCGGCGGGAGAAATACCTGCACATTGACTAGATCGCCACGCGTGCCGGGCTGCTTTTGAATCAACAGGCTGTAACGGCGGTAGTTCCCAACCGGTTCGACCACGAGCGGCGTCGTATAGCGGAACTCATACTGCTGCGAAGAATCGTATTCCACAACAATATCCGCGACGAAATGGCTGTATTGAGCCGTGTCTTCGACGACCGGATCGAAATCGAGATTATCCGTGCCAGTCAGCACTGAGGTGCGCGGCACGAAAACTTGCAGTAAATTCTGATAATCGAGCGGCCCATGATGGGCTTCATCCACGGCAGGATCGTTTTCCGCAGTCTGGCCAGAATAATCATAGGCGACCGTCAGCTCGTTCTGCGCCGTGCCATCCAACTGGATATACACGCTCGCGGACAACTGGCGAATGATCGAGCGGTTCGACTTATTGCCCATGTTAGCATCCGCCGTCATCAGGTAGTCATACTGCGGCTCCGGCGACTGATTGCCCGCCCAACCCAGAATCTGCACGCTCTCGTTTAAATTCGGGTCGTTGAAGTAGAGCATGATGTGCTTCTCTTGCAGCGTCTGCAGGAGCACACCGAGCATCCGCTGGTTGACTTCCGGGTTCGAAATGGAGTCCTGCCAGTCGGCAAAAATCTGCGTGTACAGCGCGGCAAGGAACTGCTTGTGTTCTCCATCTTCCGCGCGAATATCATAGATCATCTGGCGGAAGTTGCTTGCATTCACGGCTTCGATATAACCGGGAATGCGGACTTCCCCAAGCGCAGCCAGAATCGCCTCAAAGCCAAAGATATCAATGGCGATCACACCATCGACAGGCGCGTGCAGGTTGCTGCCCGTGTCGTAGAACCACAGCGCCATTTGCGCGGTCGTCGGGAAATCGGCGTACCAACTGCCATCCCACGCTGCATAAATCGGCGAGTTGTAAGCGATCCACCAATCCGGCACAGTGACGGCTGTCACGGCGTTAGCTGGCGGCGGATTCGGGCTGGTTGCGGTCGTCGGGCTGTAGCCGTAATCAACGATACGCCCGTTGCGCACGCTCAACCAACCGTAGGTGCTGATATAGCCACCCGACGGACGCAGCTCATCGCTGTTCTGCGACAGGATCAGGTAATCCTGCTGATCGCCCAACCCGAACGCGGCAGTGAGCAGTTCGGGGGAGTTCAGCAGCACTTCATTGGTTTGCGTGAGCAGCTCATAATAAGTGTTGAGCTGGTTGACGTAGAACAGATACTCCACCGGAATAGTTTCCAGCGTCATCCCATCCAGCCAACCGCGCACCGTCTGGAGTTGCTCGCCCGCCCGGACGAAGGCCGTCCGCCCAATGCGCAACCGTTCGACAAGGCGCTCACCCTGCGAGATGCGCGCCGTCAGCACTTCATTGTCGCCGCGACCGAACAGAATCGACAGCGCGGGCTGCATGCCATTCAGCATGGAATCCGCCGAGGCGACCAGACCGTTAGCCGCGTCGATGAGCATCAATGTATTGTCAATTTCCGGACGCATTGAGCGCAGCGGACGCAGCAGCGCGGTCTGGCTTTTCGCAAAACCGATCGACGATTGCAGATCGAGCACGCTGGAATATAGACGATCGAAATCTTCGAGCGTAAAGTCGCCGTTCGCCGCGTTGCCAACATCGCGGACGACGCGCTGAAAGCCGCTGAGCGAATTCTGGACGCGATTCAGCGCATACGAGAACACCGAACTCACGACGGCCCCGGTGACGATCATCGCGGCGATCACAATGATCAACACGCTGAGCCACGGCACAGCCTGCGTCATGCGTCGCAGTCGCCTCGCCCATGCGGGTGTGCGCCGCCGTCGCGACTTCGTTCGGACACGTTTCTGATTGGCGGATTGCCCCGGGTTCGGTGCGTTCTGCGGCTCGGGTTTCTGGGTGACACTCATACGTCTAACCTACTTTTTTTCTGCCGTGCCACGTGAGCGCAGGGATTGGAATAGGCGCGAGAGGCGGGAGGAGTTATCGCCGCCGTAGTTATAGCTGTAGTACTGATGATAACCATAGCTGTAGGCTTCTTCCTGCGGGTTCACGCGGTTGGCGATCACACCGAGGATTTCCTTGTTGACCTGGGTGAACACCTCTTTGGCGCGGATCGCAGCGCGGCGCTGGGTACGGCCACAGCTCACGACCAGCAGCACATTCGCATCCACCCCACCCACCAGAATCGTGCTATCGGTAATCGTCAAACACGGCGGGCTGTCGAAGATGATCAAATCGACATCCTGTGCGGCGCGAAAGGCGTCGATCCAGTTTTTTGTCAGCGGAGAACCGATGAGTTCGGCGGGGTTCGGCGGAATGATGCCGCTGGTGATGATTTTTAGCTTCGGGATACCGGCCGTCTGAAAACATTCACGCAGCCGCCGATTCTTTTCTTCGGGACTCCCATGATTGAAGTCCGCGCGCAGCAGTGTGCTCAAACCGACGTTGTTCGGCAGCCCGAACATCGTGTGAACTTTGGGGCGGCGCAGGTCGGCGTCGATGAGCAGCACGCGCAAATTGGCCTGTGCCATCGCCACCGCGAGATTCGAAGCGGTCAGCGTTTTGCCTTCTTCGGGGCCGGGGCTGGTCACGA
Source organism: uncultured Chloroflexota bacterium (assembly GCA_937988705.1). GTDB lineage: Bacteria > Chloroflexota > Anaerolineae > Aggregatilineales > Phototrophicaceae > Flexifilum. The sequence continues at coordinate 27,090 of CALKIA010000130.1, forward strand.
CAATGACCGGAGCCTTCTGCGGATTTTCGCCCAGAGCATACAGGACATTCGTGCGTAGGCTGCGATACGACTCCGCGACGGTTGAGAGCGTCGCATGATTGGTGATCAGGAGCTCGCTGTCACGCATTTTCCGGTTGCCATAGCGCGTGATTGCGCCGAAAACCGGCAGCTGTAGGGTGCGTGTCACCTCTTCGGAGGAGCGCAGCGTATCATTGAAATATTCGAACATCAGCGCGATGCCGTACGCGATAATCGCGCCGAGCACCCCCGCGCCAATCGCCGAGCCAATCGGCCCGACATTAATCGACTGCTGTGGCACGCGGGCGCGTTCGACGATATCGATCGCGTTGGTGCGCTGCTGAATCGTAGAAATCGTCTGCGAGAATTCAGCGACCGTCGCCAGCGCCAGATTGATTTGCGCGACCGTTTCATTGCGCTGTTCCGTCAGCGCGGTGATCTGCGCCGAGTCCGTAGCCGCAAGAATTTGCTCATCCAAGCGATTTAACTGGTCGCGCGACCGCTGCAGCAGCACGTTCAATTCGGCAATCTGCTCATTGGCGAACCGCACTTGTTCTTCTTGCTCGGCCGTCAGGTTGGTCGGGCTTTTTAAAATGAGCTGTTCGGCCAGCGTGTTGACAATATCCGCCGCGAGCACCGGATCATCATACTGAGCAGAAACGACGAGCAGCGCCGTATTCGGCAGAATGGTGCTGCTGATATATCCGCCCAAATCTTCTGGCGCCATCGGTAGATCAAGCGCTTCGACGGTGCTTTGCAGAATTTCAAAGCTGGTGATCAACTGCTGATACGTCGGAGCCAGATCCATGCCGAGGTAAATATCCGCAGATGACGGATTCGCTTGATCGAGCAGCGACGGCCCGATCGAGATCGTCACCTGCGCTTCATAAGATGGCGGGCGGTTCACACCGTTGATGAAGTTGATACTCCCCGCCACGAGAGCCACCAGCGCGATCAACAACAGCCATCTGCGAAAAATCTGGATATATGGAGCAAGTTCCATGAATGCCTATGCCTTAAAGCGTTTGGACACACTGAATGATGATGGAGGGTGGATTTCCGCATACGCGAAAACCGAATTTTACCATGCTTATCACCTCGATTGTATTCGTTTTCCAGAGTAAGGTTGGTCGCACAGCAGAAAATTCATACGAAATTTGTATATGTTCGCAGCGAAGCCCTCATCCCGCCCCGTAATTGCGCTACAATGCACCATAGGTAGGATGGGATGATGTGAATGTGTGGTATTGCTGGAATTCTTCTTCGCCCGGGCGCTGATCTGCCTGATTTACGCGAGCGCCTGCATCGCATGGCAAACAGCATGCAGCACCGCGGCCCCGACGATGAAGGGGTTTATGTGGCGCCGGATGGGCAGCTGGGTTTCGCCAATCGCCGGTTGGCCATCCGCGATCTGTCCCCCGCCGGACATATGCCGATGACCAATGCCGAGCAAACGGTGTGGATCACCTATAACGGCGAAATCTACAACACGGAAGAGCTCCGTCCAGAACTGGAACAGCTCGGCTGCGTTTTTCACTCGACCAGCGATACCGAAGTCATCCTCAAAGGCTATGAAGCGTGGGGCTGCGCGGTCATTGATCGCTTACGCGGCATGTTCGCCTTCGCGATCTACGATGCGCGCGCAGCCGGTGCGCCGCAGTTCTTGCTGGCTCGCGATCATCTGGGCATCAAACCAATCTACTACGCGGAAACACCGTCCGCCTTCGTCTTCGCCTCCGAACTGAAATCGCTGCTCGCCTCCGGGCTCGTCAGCAAAACTGTGAGCGCGGCGGGCTTAGTCGGTTATTTGCTGACGGGCAGTGTCCCGAATCCCTTCACTATCTACGCTGACGCGCACGCGCTGACGCCGTCCAGCTATCTCCACACCACCTTACCACTCCATGCCAGCCTGCAACCGACGCGTTACTGGTCGCTGCCGACGACGAGCAGCACCGTGGCCACGCTCGAGGAGGCAGTCGCACACACGCGCGCACTGTTGGCCGAAGCGGTCCGCATCCGACTGGTGAGTGATGTACCGCTCGGCGCATTCCTCAGCGGCGGGTTGGACTCCAGTGCTGTTGTAGCCTTGATGCGGCAGGCAACACCGGGCACAATCCGCACCTGTTCGATGATCTTCGAGGAAGCGGAATACTCCGAAGCACCTTACGCGCAGGCGATGGCGCAGCATGTCGGCGCGGAGCATTTCGAACGCGTGATCACCGCCGACGATCTGGTCAAGGAATTTGACAACATCCTATATGCGCTCGATCAACCCTCGGTCGATGGCGTTAACACGTATTTTGTGTCGCAGACCGCGCGTCAAGCCGGTCTGACAGTGGCGCTCTCCGGTCTGGGCGGTGACGAACTGTTCGGCGGTTATCCGAACACCTTCGCTGGTGTCCCGCAGGTGCTGCGTATCTTGCGTGCTGCCCATGCATTGCCCGGTGGGGCATGGTTAGTCCAGCGCACACTCGACCTGCTCCCCCAACGCCGCCGCTGGGGTCGCCTACATGATGCACTCGCGCAACCGGCGTCACCCGCCAGCGCCTATGCTGCGCGGCGTGGGCTGTTTTCCGCGTGGGAGGTGCAGCAGCTCGTGCAGCCCGATCTCTGGGCGCAGGCCGGCGCACAATTCGATCTTGTGGGGCAAATCGCCGCGCAAGCGGGCGAATACCGGAATGATCTCTTTGCGTGGACGAGCCGCGCAGAACTGCGCACCTATACTCATCACCAACTGCTGCGTGACACCGATGTGATGAGCATGATCCATTCGCTTGAAGTGCGCGTGCCCCTGCTCGACAAACGCTTGGTCGAGTTTGTGCTTCAGCTCCCTGCGCACCTCAAGACTACCGCTGACGGTCGCCCCAAGCCGCTGCTAAATCAGGCTGTGCAGTCGCTGCTGCCCGCGCTGGTTCTGGATCGCCGCGATAAACAGGGCTTCACGTTTCCGTTTGATGCCTGGCTGCGCCGCGACCTCGCCCAACAGCTGAGTCAGCGCACCGCTGATGCCCGCCTCGACGCGCTGCTCACCGCTTCGGCCCGCAACAACACGCATGAACAATTTTTGCAGGGTAAGCTCCATTGGTCGCGTCCGTGGGCCCTCGCTGCCCTGAGTGCCGCCCTATAAATCAGGTGAGGAATATCGGTATGCAAGTCGTTGTCTCCAGTCTTGGGCGTTTCCATGCGTTCGACTTAGCGCGGCAGTTACAAAAACACCACTGCCTCAATCAGCTTTACACGAGCTACCCCCGCTGGAAAATCGAACCCGATCTGCGGGAGCGCACCAAAACATTTCCGTGGCTGCTGGTCCCCCAGATGGCATTGGCGCGCTATAGTCCTGCCGCCGAGCGGCTCAACAGCCTATCGACCACCACCTTTGACTACTGGGTGAGCAAACGGCTCCCCGAGATGGATGTTTTCACGTTCATGTCGCAGTATGGGCTGTGCAGTCAGCGGCAGGCGCAAAAACGCGGCGCAAAAACCGTGTGTATCCGCAGTTCAGCGCATATTCAGGAACAGGATCGCATTCTGCGCGAGGAATACGCGCTCAACCAATTGCCCTATAACGGTATTGAGCCTTGGGCGATTGAGCGCGAATTACAAGAGTACGACGAGGCCGATCTCATCGATGTCTGTTCAACCTTCGCTTACGAAACCTTTCGCGACCGTGGCATCCCGGCGGAGAAACTTTTGCTGTCGCCGCTGGGTGCTGACTTATCACTGTTTCACCCGCAGCCCAAAAACGACAGCGTTTTTCGCGTCCTTTATGCAGGCGCCATGAGTTTGCAGAAGGGGATAGGCTATCTACTTCAGGCATTGGCCGATGTTAAGCTGCCGAGATTCGAGCTGGCCTTCGCGGGTTCGCTACTCGACGAAACAAAACCGCTTTTCGCCCGCTACAGCGACCAGTTCAAATATCTGGGCGTTATCCCGCGCACCCAGTTGAGCCACACATACTCACAGGTTTCACTCCTAGTGCTGCCGTCCGTGCAGGATGGGTTTGGCATGGTGATAGCGCAGGCCATGGCCTGTGGCGTTCCCGTCATTGCCACCACGAACACCGGCGGACGCGATGTGATCACCGACGGCGTCGAGGGTTACATCGTACCGATTCGCAGCCCGGAAGCGATTCGTGAAAAAATTCTGCATCTTTATCACAATCCGGAATTGCGTGATAAGATGGCTCAGGCGGCGCTCCGACGGGTACAATCCATTGGCGGCTGGGACGAATACGGTGAGCGTTCCATCCAGGCTTACAAGCGCCTCTTAGAGTGATACGTATGCCCAATCAGTTGAACGATATGCACGTGCCCTCCCCTGATCAAACCGAATGGACGACGATTATCCGCCCCTCCACCGGTTGGGTAGCGCTGCATCTACGCGACTTATGTCTATTGGTGGGATATTGCAGGTTGTCACAAATCAGTTAGTTAACTTCGCAGAACAGGTTGCTTATGCGAGTAGCACACGTCGTTGAAAGCTTTTCCCCATTAACCGAGACCTTCATCTATGACACCATTGTCGAGTCGGTGAAACAAGGGGTAGAGGCTTATGTCGTCACCAATGCGCACCTGAATACAGATGATCGACCTTTTGATCACGTTTATGTCACGCAAGCTCAACCAAAGTGGCATCCACAGCGTGTCTGGTCACGCTTGCGCACAACATTGAAACTACAACACCCAGATGAGTACACTGCGTCTATCCGTTTCGGAAGCTATAGAGATCTTCTTAAGCGTCTCAAGCCCGATGTGATCCATGCCCATTTTGGCAATATCGGGTATTGGCTCCTTCCTGTTGCGAGTTCACTCAACATACCGTTGGTCGTGAGTTTTTATGGTTATGATGCTTCACTTCTCACTACAGACCCCATTTGGATTGCCAGATACAGCCAATTGTCAAAGTCAGTCAATACCATATGCACATCAAATTTTCTTAGGAACAAGTTGTTAGAAATTGGGTTTTTGGATGAAACGACCTATAAAATCCATGCAGGCATAGACTTAGGTAAGATTCAGCATGCTGATCCCCTAAAACGGTTTGATGGAAAGAATGTGCACTGTCTACATGTAGGGCGTCTCGTAGAGAAAAAAGCCCCGCTTCATCTGGTAAAGGCTTTTGCGATGGCGAGAAGAGCTTTGTTACCAGAAATGAATCTTCAACTAACGATTGCCGGTGACGGACCGTTATTCGAACCCCTAGTTAACACAGTCTCTGACTTGGCAATTGAAGATGCAGTGACACTGCTGGGTGCGGTCTCCCACTCTGAGGCCTTAAAGCTATTTGCTCAGGCTCACATCTACACTCAACACTGCGTTACCAGCGCAAGTGGTGATCAAGAAGGCATGGGAGTGAGTTTTGCCGAAGCATCTGCCCATGGACTACCGATCATTTCGACATGGCATAATGGTATTCCTGAAGTGGTTATTGACGGCAAGTCAGGATATCTAGTGCCTGAAGGAGACATTGAAGGCATGGCCGAGAAGCTTATTACACTGTGTAAATCTCCACAGCAATGGAGCGTCTTAGGGTTCGCCGGCAGAAGCCACGTCGAGAACAACCTATCTCTGGAAGTCGAGACAAGGAAGTATCTAGAAATCCTGAATAAGGTCGTGCGAAATGGTCACTAAAAGACATTCGCAGTATGACTATGTTACACCGCGTTCTATCTATCACGCTGAAAATGTTGACGATGCCATTCAAATTACAGTTTGGAACTATATGCACGACCAACTAGGTTGGTCTGATGAAGCATGCCATCAACGAGTTACTATTGAGCGTGATCGCGTCATCCCGAAAGGCATCCTATCCCAGTTGGAAAAACGAGGGTGGGATTTTGAGCATAAACTTGTCTTAGACTTAGGTGCGGGACAAGGTGGAATGGTACACGAATTGTTGTTGCGCGGTATTGAAGCATTCGGCATTGAACCGGGAGACGAGTTTGCTTTTATGGTAGCCCTGCGTCTCAACTCAATCGACTTACCAGCTTCACGGATAGTGAAAGCTTACGGGGAACAGCTTCCATTTGCCGACAACTCTTTGGATTTTGTTATCTGCCTCCAAGTACTGGAACATGTTCGTCATCCTAATGCAGTGATCGAAGAAATCTTCCGTGTTCTGAAACCGGGAGGATGCTGCTATGTGAGTTGCGAAAATTATCTCTCCTTTTTTGAACCTCATTATCGCATTAAGTGGTTTCCCATGTTGCCTAAGTTTTTAGGGAGCATTTATCTAAAGATGCTGCATCGCAACCCCGATTTCTTGAATAATTATATATTTTATACTACATACCCACAGATTTGGTTATTATTTTGGAAGGTCGGTTTCAAGAACTGCACCTATTCTCTAGATGATGATCTGCAGAAGATTCGCCATCCGAACACTATCCAGCAACCTTTGGTTCGTCAGGTTTCTCGCCTCGTAAACTTTCTGTTACCCGACACTCAAGTGTTAAGAAAACCGATCCTAATCTATCGGCATTTGCAGCATTTGTTTCGACGAGGGCTGGCTATCTATGCTCAGAAGCCAATCTGAGGTAACCAACCTAAAATCGAATATGTTAACGGGTGCTGCTTGGAACGTTGTGGCACGTATTGGACAGCAGGTTATTCAGTTCGGATTGTCGGTTGTTCTCGCCCGGTTGCTCAGCCCAGAGGATTTTGGGACGATCGGGATGATCATGGTGTTTACCGGTTTTGCAGGCTTGTTCGTTGATTTGGGATTTGGCTCAGCGTTAGTACAACGGCGCGACTTGGAAGAACGCCACATCTCTACCAGTTTCCTGTTCAGTATATTACTCGGGGCATTGATCTCCGTTATATTTATCGGCACGGCGCCGCTTATTGCGCAATTCTACGATTTGCCGATTCTCCGGTTGTTAACTCAAGCCTTAGCGCTCAACTTCCTGTTAATCCCATTTGGAATGGTGCCTGCAGCCCTCTTACAGCGGGAAATGCGTTTCAAACAGTTAGCTCGCATCGAGTTGTTTAGCGCGGTGACGGGCGGTGCCATAGCGATTACTTTGTCGTTTACCGGATGGGGTATTTGGGCTTTGGCGGTTCAAAGCCTAGTCGTGAGTCTTATCAGCGTCGCTCTCAAATGGCGGGTGAGCGGATGGCGATTACGACTGCATTTCGATTTTGCAGCTTTGCGCGATTTGTGGGGCTTCACTATTAACTTGTTTGGGTTCAATTTTATCAATTATTGGGCGCGTAATGCTGACAATTTATTGATAGGTAGACTCTTGGGATCAGCCTCACTAGGGCTTTATAGCCGCGCTTACGGACTAATGCTCCTGCCAATAAGCCAAGTGATAAGCCTAATTTCAGGTGTAATGTTCCCAGCTTTGTCGAGCATTCAAGACGATAAACCTCGAGTCAAGCGTATTTATCTTGACACGATCGGATTGCTTAGTCTTATCACGTTTCCTATGATGATTGGCCTATTGGTAGTGTCCGAACCGTTCATTTTGTTAGTATACGGAGAACGGTGGATGGGCGTCATTGTTCCGCTACGTATTCTCTGCATGATAGGATTGCTCCAATCAGTCGTCAATCCGGTAGGTTGGATCTATACCTCTCAAGGTCAAACTCGTTGGATGTTTTGGTGGGGCATTTTCGGGGCAGGCTTTCTCATCGTATCAATCCTGATTGGGATTAGCTTTGGCTCAGTTGAATCCGTCGCGTTAGCCTATGCTGTAGGGAATGTCATCATCTTCTATCCAGCAATCGCTATTCCTGGGCGGCTCATCGAGATGAGGTTCAGTGAGTTTCTAAAAACTATAGCTCCTCAGTTAACAGCTTCACTGTTGATGGGATTATTTGTAGCAGGTCTTGTCACTATTGTCTCAGCCTATTGGACTTCTGCTGTTACGGTGAGCATGTCGTTTTTTTGTGGTGGTATCGTATATGCTGTACTACTTTACTTGTTGAAAAGTCCAAGTTTGTATAGAGCCTTAGATCTGTTTGGAAGTAGAATTCCTCTTAGGCTGCGACGCAAATTTCGGATGGTATAGGCATGCAGATCTCTAATCCTATCGTTTCAGTTATCATTCCCTGCTACAACGCTGACAATTGGATAGCAGAGGCGATTGATTCGTGTTTGCAGCAAACCTACGCTCCGCTTGAGATCATCATCATCGATGATGGTTCAACTGATGATAGTGTACGAATCATTCGACACTACGCAGCCCAGTTTCCAGAAATCATTTCCTATGAAACCGGCACTAACCGGGGTGGTTGCGCGGCCAGGAATCGCGGTTTAGCCTTGTCAAAAGGGGAATACGTTCTGTTCCTTGATGCCGATGATTTCCTCGAACCCGAGACTGTAGCTGGACAGGTAGAAATTGCTGCTGGACGGACTAATGTCGTTGCCGCGAGTCCCTGGTGGTTTATTGAGCGGAGGGGGGATACCTGGGCAAAGGTCGATCCTCCGCGCCCGCACGCTGTTGACCCCATCGTCGCAGAGCTGAGATTGGGCGACTACATTCCAGTTCAGGCATTGCTGTGGCCTCGAGATCTTGTGCTGAGACTTGGACAATGGGATGAATCACTGTGGGCAAATCAGGATGGAGACTTACGCCTGAGAGCTCGTTTAGCAGGCTGTGAGTTTGTTCATTCTTCTTTGGGTGGTTTTGTCTACCGACGTCATTCGATAAATACAGTATCGGGGAAACAAACCTATCGGGCGCTGGAGTCACGGTTAAGAGTGATTGAAAAGGTCGAGATGCTGCTGCTGAATACAGGCCGCTTAGAACAATATAAACTTGATCTTGCATGTGCATTTCATCGGATAGCGACATCAACTATGGCGCAGAATGAGGAGCTCGGACAGCGTGCGCTTGACCATGCTATACGACTTGGGGGCATTCGTTCTGTGCAGGGCACAATCAAGCATCGTCTGTTATGCTATACGATTGGATTAAAACGCAAAGAGCGGTTAGCTCGTTGGCTGACAAAGACCCCATTGTCAAAGCTTCTTGGGCGCTCACAGATGTCTGGGTCACTAGGCCGTTACGCAAATGCGAAAGATTCGCAGACTCGCTCATAAATCATGTCACTCCTTGTGATTTCCACCCACCCTATTCAGTATCATGCTCCCGTGTACCGTGCGCTGCAGCAGCAGTGCGGCGTACCGACGACCGTGGTTTACGCGTCTGATTTCAGCATCAGCGGCTATCGCGATCGCGAATTCGGGGCAAGTTTCTCGTGGGATATCGATTTACTGAGCGGCTACACCACCCACTTTCTCTCGCGGGTGGCAGACGGCGGCGCGCAGTCCTACGAGCAAGTCACGGCGGGAGGCCTTGTGCCGCTGCTCAAAACGCTCGATTTCAAAGCCGCACTGATCCTTGGCTATCAGCCGCGCTTTCATCTCGACGCCTTCTGGGCTGTGCGCCGTACTGGCGTACCGCTGCTGCTGCGCGCCGAAGCATCCGATCACAACATTCAGCGCTCGGTGCAAAAGCAGTTGGCTCGCGACGCGTTTCTGCGCGTCTACTACCGCCAGTTCGACCGCATACTGAACATTGGCGCGGAGTCCCGCTCACATTACCGCCGCCTCGGTTACCCGGAACATAAATTGATTTTCGCACCCTACTGCGTCGATACCAGCGTCTTTGCGCGCACGAACGGCACCGCCGCCGAGCAGCGCGCAACTGTCCGGCAGGCGCTCAATCTGCCTGATGACCAGATCGTAATACTGATTTCCGGCAAACTTGTTCCCCACAAAGCGCCGGAGAAACTGATCGCCGCGCTCCGGATGCTGCCCGAGGCAGAACGGGTGCGCATTACGCTGATGTTTTTGGGTGCTGGTGAATTGCGTCCAACGCTGGAATCGGACGCTCAGGTCGCGCCACGCATCGACGCACGGTTCCTCGGTTTCAAAAACCAGAGCGAACTCACCCCATACTACCATGCTACCGATCTACTCGTCTTACCAAGCAGTGGCGAAACATGGGGCTTGGTCGTCAATGAGGCGCTGTATCACGGCAAGCCGTGCATTGTGTCAGATCGGGTCGGCTGCGCCCAGGATTTGGTTCAGCCGGGCATTACAGGCGAAGTCTTCGCCGCCGACTCGGTCGCCAGCCTCGCCGCCGCCCTCCAGCGCGCATTCCGCTTGTTAGAGCATCCCGGTACCGCCGACCGCTGCCGCGCCATCGTGCAGGGTTATTCGGTCGAAGCCGCCGCGCGGGGAATTGCACGGGCCTATGCGGAAGTGACAACGCCATGACTCAGGTGACCCGTTTGCTCATCGTCGGCTTCGGCGAGGTGTTTCATATGGGCGCGCATTTGCTACAAGCGGCGCAGCAGTTGGGGATCGACGCGCAGTTATTGGACGCGCGCGCTGCTTATCAAGCGCCGCGACTGCTCGCACAACTCAACTGGCGGACACGCGGTCATCGCCCCACGCGCCTCGATGCGTTCAGCCAGCAACTGGTCGAACGCTGCGCGGTGTTTCAACCACAGGTTGTGCTCGTGACGGGCATCACGCCACCCAACGCAGAGACATTAGCCATCCTCAAGGCGCAGGGCATTCGCTGCGTCAACTACCTGACCGACGATCCGTGGAACCGTCAGCACCATGCCCCGTGGTTTTTGGACGCGCTCCCGCACTACACGCACATTTTTTCACCGCGCACCAGCAATTTAGCTGATCTAGCGCACGCGGGCTGCACGGCGTCCTATGTGCCCTTCGCCTACAATCCAGCGCTGCACTTCTACGAAGCGCCACCACCTGAGAGCGCCGAACATTACCAATGCGATGTGTTATTTTATGGGGGTGCCGATCCTGATCGCCTGCCTGCAATTGAGGCATTGATCGATGCGGGATTTCAGGTGCATTTATATGGCGGCTACTGGGAACATACGGCCAAAACGCGCTCGGCCCATCGCGGCATGGCGGACGCGCAAACGCTCCGCTGGGCGGTGGCGAGCGCTAAGATCACGCTGTGTCTGGTGCGACGAGCGAATCGTGATGGTCACGTAATGCGCAGCTTTGAAGCCCCCGCGATGGGCGCGTGCCTGCTCACTGAGGATACAGAAGAGCATCGCGAACTGTTCAGCGACACCGTGCCCTATTTTGACTCGGTCGAGACGCTGGTCAACCAAACGCGCTGGTTGCTCAACCATTCAGAGATGCGTGCTGAATATGCGCAGCGCACCATGCAGCGCATCGTCAGCAGTAGCCACACCTATCGAGATCGCCTGCACATGATGCTGGCCGTAACAATATGAAGGTCATCAGGATTTTCAACACTGTAATTTTCGAGCAATTGCCGCAAAATAAGAAGTGCAGCACACTGGATTTTGTTCGGAAACATCGAGTTAAGGTTACAGCGACTTCATGCAGTTGACTTTACCTATCCTGATTGCCGTCTGGCTGGTGATCATCGCGTTGCTCGGCCTAATCAGCTGGCGGCGCAAAGACCACAATATCGGCGGCGTTGTGTCATTCGCTATCTTTCTCGCGATGATCCACCTGCTGCAAGCCGTAATTTACATCTTCCCATGGTACCCACCGCGCTACGAACCGGACATCGTTTTACGCGGATTCACGCAGGCGACGGTTGCGTTAATCGCGTTCGCCGTCGGTGCGCTGGTCATCTTCCCCGCGCTGCGCCACTTTAATGGCCAGCTGCAGCGGCATTCACTGCCCACCCGCCAAATTCCATTCGCCGCACAGGACATACTGGCATACATTTATATCGGTATTGGCGGTATCAGCTACTTCGGGCTGAATTTCCTTCTGCGCGGTATACCGAGCGCACAAGCCTTCACAGGTGCCCTGATCCGCCTGTGGCATGTGGGCACGATCATCTGGTTATGGGAAATCATGCAGGGTAAGAAGTCACTGCGGGGGCTAGTTCCGCTCACTGCGGTGATCCTTGTGTGGCCGGTACTCACCGTGGTACGCGACGGTTTTCTCGGTTTCGGAGTGGTGCCGATTATCGTCGTGGGTGTGTTCGCCGCGCTGCGCGTCCGCAAGCCGCACTTACTCATCATCCCGTCCCTGGTCATCGGCTATGTCTTTTTGAGCATAATTTCCGTCTATTTCGATTCGCGTAATACCCTGCGCGCGATTGTCTGGGCAGGCGAATACACCGAAGGCCCCCTGCAGGATGTGTACAACACGCTATCCTTCAATTTCCGCTGGTTTGACGCCACGGATCCATCGCAACTCACCTGGATCGATGGGCGGTTGGGCTACAATTTTCCGCTGGGGCGTGTCATCGAACGGATTGATGAGAGGGTTGTACCGCTCGGTAATGGGCGAACCCTGGAAAGTGCCGTTCTCATGTTAGTACCACGGATGCTGTGGCCAGATAAGCCGATTGTAGTAGGCGGTTCAGCACTGTTTCAGTATTACACCGGCATTCCGATTCAGCCAGGCACAACAGTGGGTTTGAGTCCGGTCATCGAACTGTACGCCAACTATCAAACTCCGGGAGTCATCTTGGGTTTTATCGTACTCGGCATGGTCACCGCTTGGTTGGACTATGGTGCAGCCCAAGCTCTCTCGCGGGGCGATAATCTCAAGTTCGCCATCTGGATAGTTCCCATTTTCGGATTGATCCTTGTACAAGACGATCTCCTTACACTGGTTGGTACAGCCGTTTCTGGGGCGATAAGCATTCTGGTCGTCAACATCTGCATTCGTAGTGCCTTTGCGATCATGGACAGAAAAAAAACACCGGTGCCAACCAGCACTATTCAGGCCAAGTCCTAGATCGAGGAGTATCTGTGTACCTCCAATCCATCCTGTACGGTAACCCGGACTACTATCCGCCCATGATCAATGCTGCCTGGGTGCTCGATCAGCATCGGATCAGGCAGAATATACTTTGCACGGATTTTCTCTCGCCGATCTGGCAGCAACCGCCTATCGTCTATCCGCCGAGCACGCAAGTCACCCGCATCGCGATGCGGATGAATAACTCATTTCTGAATTATCTCACCTTCTGTGTGCAAGTCCTGCGCCACGTTGATCGGGCGGCAGACTGTCTCATCGCGTATAACATGCATGCGTTTTTACCAGCACGCCTCGCCGCCTGGCTGTTCCGCAAACCGCTGGCCTATCACAGCCATGATTATGTGGAGAACAGCCAGAAGCAGACATCCAGCTCGCTGTTCATCAAAACGTTTGAACGCCTGTTTGCCCGCACCGCCGATCTGGTAATCGTGCCCGATCAAGCCCGTGCCGATGTGATGGCGCGCGAACTGAACCTGACAATCCCACCCGTGATCGTCGCCAACGCGGCACTGGATGCGCCGACCGAGAACTGCCCTGAACTCCCATCCGCCCTGCAGCAGATCGGCAAACAGTTTGACAAAATTGTCTTTCGGCCTGGCCGCGTCGGCCATGGTCACTGCATTGACATTACAATCCGTTCGCTGCCGTTGTGGGACAACCCACGGTGGGGTTTCGTCGTGATGGGGCCATACACGGAAACTGATAAGCAGTGGCTGGAACAGGTGGCCGTTGACGTAGGTGCAGCCGATCGCTTCGTGATTCTCCCTGCGGTTAGCTATAATTTGGTGTTGAAGTATGCCAGTGGTGCAGCTCTCGGGCATGGGCTGTATGAACCCATCCACATCAATAACCGCTATATCACAACCGCCTCAAACAAGATCATGGAATACATCGCTGCTGGTTTACCCCTGCTGCTCAGCGAAAGCGAAGGCAATCGAGCCTTAATCGACCGGCACAATAATGGTCTCCTCGTCCCCTACGATTCACCGGAAGCTATTGCCGCCGCCGTCAATCGCATCCTGGGCGATGACGAACTGGCCAAGCAACTGGCTGCAGGCAGCAAACGTGCTTTTCAGGCAGAGTTCAACTACGAACGCCAGTATCTGCCCGTGATTGAGCGACTGCGCACATTGCTCATAACGCCTTAATATTCATAAGCCTTGGTGCATAATCAGCTCTTTGAAGAGAGCGCTGAAGAGCGCTGCGGTTTCCGATTTGGCCGTGTGCTGCCGCATGTAATCGGCGACCCGTTCCAGCTGTGCCGAAAAATCCGACTCATCCATCGCGCACACCTGATTTAGGACACGCGTAAAAGACATACGATCCTCTAAAGCAAGCGCCCATCCAGCGCCAAACTGCTCAATCTCGTTCCAAGGCGTCTGGTCGCTGATCAATACTGGACAACCCGCCGATAGCGCTTCCGCAATGACATGCCCGTAGTTTTCATGCAGTGTCGGCAGGTAGAACAGATGATAGCCGGAGATCACCGCAATCGTCTGATCGAACGGCACGAAGCCACGATACTGGACGCGAATGTGCGTTGGTAGAGTCGCGATGATCGACTGGCATTCGGCCCAGTAATGGGCATCCTCGATTGGCCCATAGATATCAAACTCGACATTCCCGTGTAGACGGCGCAGACTGTCGAGCGCAAAATGCAAATTCTTCTTACGCGAAATGCGCGAGACGAACACAACCCGCAGTGCTCCCGCGCATTTTGGTGGACGCACGATGTAACCTGCCACGGTGGCATGACTCGGCAAATTCGGAATGACGCGAATGCGCGGTGCTTCACCCGGGCCAAACTCACGCACAATGTCTTCACGTTCGGCCTCGCTCGTCGCATACCAGTGCAGCCCGTTATACAACCCAAGTGGTCGCACCACAGCGAGAAAGCTCGCTTTCTTGGCAAATTTCTGCGCCAGTGCCCCTGCACCGAGATGCCCGCGCGGCGTGATAAGAATAGGCACGCGCCCCAAGCGGCCCAGGCGACGCAGCACCAGCGCAAAGATTGACATGCGCTCCAGAATCGACTCCACGAGCAGCAGATCATGTGGTGTACGACGGATGATATCACCAAGCGCGAACAACTGTCGTTCGCGCGCGTTCAGATAACGCACCTGCGCCTTGCCGACAGGATACCAGACCCCCGCTTCGATACCGGGATAAGTTTCTGTCTCATCGTTATCGTGATCACAGGTCAAGATACAAAAATCGAAAGTATCCCCTAACGCTTCAACCAGATTGGAGATGGATCGCACAGGACCACCAGCGCGGGTTCCAGGAAGATAATGTTCGATAACGATCAGAATCGTCTTTTTTGCTTTCAAAGCTCTGACAATCCGATTGCCGCTAGAAAGCGTGTGCAAAACTGCTCAAATACATATTTCGTTTTGACTGCCTCATACGCACGTTGACCATATCGAGCGGCGCGATCAGGGTGTTGCAGCAATTCGAGTACAGCATCCGCCACCGAGACGGGATTCTTCACCTCATCGATCAGCAACCCGGTTTCTTCGTGCCGTACAATGAACTGCGCAGCATCAACTCGACTGGCAATGCAAGGTTTTTTCCAGCACATGGCCTCGATGTACACGAAACCAAACCCCTCTCCTTGACTGGGCATGGCAAATAACGCACAGGCTTGGTACAGCTGCTCTAATAGTTCGTTGCTTACGAACCCCGGCATGAAGATGCGGCTTTGCACCTCAGGTGAGAGTGACTGCGCTAGCAACAACAGACGCGACATATCATCACCCTTACCAACAAGGACCAACTGAGCCGCTTCATGCTGCGCGAGGATATAGGGCATCGCCTTGATCAACAGATCCTGCCCTTTATATTGTTCAGCTGCAGCCATACGCCCGACATGAAGTACGACGCTGTCCCCTAGCACACGGCTGACGCCGTCAACGGCCGTCAACAGCAGTTCTGAACTTGACATGAGTTGTTCTGTGACATCCTGAAGCCGTTTTGTGCGTTCCTGATCGAGTCCAAGTTCAACCGTTTGTACGTCCAAGCGCGGAAATGACTGGAGCACTTGCTGACGTGTGTACTCTGATATTGCTAGACGCCGCCAGGCAAAACGCAGCCCGAGTCTACCTTGCGTGTCAAGCCAGGCAGGAAAAACCTCAATTCCGTTCAACCGCACAACATAGCGGGCAATCCCGAGCATAGCCGCAGGCGCCACGATGGACGCCAAATTCACATGATCGCAAAAGATGATATCGTAGCGACGACTGACCAATTGCCGCCAAACCATCAATGCGAAACGCAGTTTGCTGAGCTGCGCGGCCTGGTACTGAAGATTGGGGAGATGCCGATAAGCCATCGCCGAATTCACACCCTCGTTGAACGCGATGATTTCAATAGAGCATTTAGTTTGGGTTAAAGCCTCAATAACTAACCGATTTGCGGCAGCAATTCCCCCATCCAAAGCGAAGGCACCTGTGATGACAAGTAAGCACCGTTTAGGGGATGACATTAATGCATTTTCCTTCTGTGCCAACCGCACTTTACATAGTCTGCTACCAATGTAAAAACGAAACCAACGCTCGTGCAAGTCATCGGCGATCAAACGCTCGTCGTTGTAGGTCAAAAAATATTACCCACATTGGCAAAACAGCTATAACCACATATGCCCCAGACCCATTCGGCACATCTTACTTATGCTGCTTGCCTCCAGTATAGCAAACCGCTACGGAAAACGAGCGATTTTGTGTACTCGGGGATTACTCGCTAGAATGAAATTGTATTTGTGGGCTTGACTTGAAAATGGCGCTGCGAACGATCTATGGTTGCGAAGTTTAACTTGAGAAATGTGCTGCACGTTTTCGCTGAAAGAAAAACTCGCGGGTTGGTCTTGAGAAAACGCTCCACATCTCGGTTTGGCTGTGTCCCGCTATACTTGCGCACAATCCAGATCGTGTCGCGCATACGGACGACGAAGGCCTTGGATTAAACCAACCGGCCGCGGCATGAGCGGCAAGCTCTCGCTATTCTGAGCTATAAAACCCATGCTATTCCAGAACTATGACTAATCTGTGAGGTATTGTCCGGTGAGTCACCTTTCGACATCGAACTTCTGGCAGCAATTGGTTTGTCCTCGAGACTATGCCCCCCTAGAACGCACACCTAACCGCTTACTCTGCCCTCATGGTCACACCTACCCGATCGTCTCGGGCATTCCGATCATGCTGCTGAATGAAGTTTCGATCACCCACGCCGCCTGTAGTGACACGCTGGAGCAATCGAAAAGGACTTCAGTAAATCTGGCCGAAGAGTCTGTCCCGGATCGCGGGATTCATCCGTATGTTCAGCGGATGATTGTCGGGACTAATGGGCAGTTGTACCGCTCCCTGATCAATCAGCTCACCGAGTACCCCATTCCGAACCTCCGTTTGCCACCGACCAGCGGTGATCTACTTCTGGATGTCGGCTGCGGTTGGGGGCGGTGGTGTATCAGCGCTGCACGGCAGGGTTACACTGTGATCGGCATCGATCCCTCTTTGGAAGCCGTATTGGCTGCGCAAGCGATCGCGCACCAACTCGGCGTGACCGCATTCTTCCTCGTCGCCGACGCCCGTTACCTTCCGTTCGCTAACAACACATTCGATAGCGTCTTTTCTTACAGCGTCTTACAGCACTTTAGCAAAGCTGATGCCCAGACCTCATTACAGGAGATCAGTCGAGTGTTGAAGCAGCGAGGAAAAGCGCTTATCCAACTTCCTCAAGTGATTGGATTGCGAAATCTCTATAATATGCTGAGGAATCGACGTTCCACGAATATTTTCCGTGTGCGTTATTGGCGCCTTAGTGAGATCAAACGAGTCTTCACGGATGTAATTGGCGCCACACAACTAACAGTCGATGGATATTTCGGGTTGGGGGTTCAACCCAGCGATATTCATCTCCTGCCACGCAAGTATCAACTAGTAGTGCGCAGTTCCGAATTTCTGCGAAAGCTGAGTCTCCGATTTCATTGGATGATCCACTTTGCGGACAGCGTATACGCGGAATCGACAAAAGATAGTGCATCCTCCACACTACCATCAGCACAAGTAAGGTAAATCTCAATGGCAGTTATTCTGGGCATCAATACCCACCACGCAGGTTCCTCCGCCGCGCTCGTCATCGACGGTCAGCCCGTCGCCGTCATCGGAGAAGAACGGCTCAATCGCATTAAGTATTATGCGGGCTTCCCCACCCTCAGTATCCTCAAAGTGCTGGAAATTGGCGGGGTGACCTTCAAGGACATCGACTATGTGGCGATCGGACGCGACCCCAGCACCAACACCGCCAAGAAGCTGGAATTCGTCGTCCGCAACCCGACCAAGCTGCTTAACCTGTTGAAAATCCGCGCCGCCCGCGAGGCACTCGGCGATCTCAAAACGCTGTTGGTCGAGGAATGCGGCGCCAAGCCTGCTGATCTGCGCTTTGAGCAGGTCAATGTTGAACATCACCTCGCGCACATCGCCAGCGCCTATTTCATCTCCCCGTGGGAACACGCCGCCGGGTTCAGCATCGACGGCTCGGGCGATTTTGTCACCTGCATGCTGACGGAATGCGTCGGGCAGGAGATCAAAATCAAGCAGCGCGTTTATGTACCACAGTCGCTCGGCTCACTCTACACCATGATCTGCCAGTTCATCGGCTATGGCAAGTACGGCGACGAAGGCAAAGTGATGGGTCTCGCCCCCTACGGCGAACCAACCTACACCGCTATCTTCAAAGATATGATCACGCTGACGGAAGACGCCTTTGAACTCAACCCGAAATACTTCATGCCCTTCGGCTCGAATCAAGGCGTGGAGATGAACGACAAAGGCGAGATGGTCATCCTCCAGCATTACTCGGAGCACATGGTGGATCTGTTCGGTCAGCCGCGCGAACCGTACACGGAAATCACCCAGCGCGATATGGATTTGGCGTTCAGTTTGCAAGCGCGTTTTGAAGAAGTCTACATGCACATGCTCAATGTGCTGCACAAGCAGGTGCCGACCGACAAGATCGCCATGTCCGGCGGTGTGGCGCTCAACAGCGTCGCCAATGGCAAGATGTTCGAACAGACGCCCTTCCGCGAGACCTGCATCCAGCCCGCGGCGGGCGATGAGGGGTTGTCGCTCGGCGCAGCGCTCTACGTCAGCCAGTCCGTGCTGCACGAAAAAGACCGTTTCGTGATGAAAAATGCCTATCTGGGGCCGGAATACACCCCCGCAGAAATGCGTACCGCACTCGACAAGGGCGGTGTCCAGTATCGCGAACTCAACCGCACCGAACTGCTCAACGCCACCACCGACGAGATCGAAAAAGGCAACATCATCGGTTGGTTTCAGGGCCGCATGGAATGGGGTCCGCGCGCGCTCGGCAACCGCTCGATTCTCGCGCATCCCGGTCGCAGCGACATGAAGGACATCCTCAACGCTCGCATCAAGCGCCGCGAATGGTTCCGCCCGTTCGCGCCCGTCGTGCTGGTTGAGCGACAGGATGAGATTTTCGACTATCATCACCCGTCGCCGTTCATGCTCCATGTCTACAAGATTCGCCCGGAATGGCGCGAACGCTTGACCGCCGTACGCCACGTCGATGACACTGGACGGTTGCAATCCGTCTCACGCGAGGAAAACCCGCTCTACTACGATCTGGTCAAGACCTTCGGGGAGCGCACGGGGATTCCGGTGCTCATCAATACCAGCTTCAATGAAAACGAGCCGATCATCTGCAACCCGGATGAAGCGGTGGACTGCTATCTGCGCACCAAAATGGACACGCTGGTGCTCGGTAACTTCTTCTGCACCAAGCCGGACGAGACTGGCGTGTAGGCAGTATGGCGCGCATCCTCTTACATACACTCGTCTTCGCGCCGGATGGTGTGTCGACCGCGCAGCTTCTATCCGAACTGACGCAGGATCTGCAGACTCATGGGCATCAGATTGTCGTGCTGACGACACAGCCCCATTACAACCGTGATCTGGATGCGGAAGGGCGTCAGCCCCTCAAACAGCGCTGGTTCGGTTTGTATTACACCAGCCAGTATCACGGGATGCGCGTCATCCACACACGCATGCGTCGGAAAGGAGAGCGAGTGAGTGGGCGCTTCAGCGACTACCTAATGTTTCACACGCTGAGTCTGATCCTCGGCCTGCTCCTCGTCGGTCGACAGGATATCATTCTCGCCCCGTCACCCCCTTTGACCATTGGCGTGATTGGCTGGATTCTTGCCCGACTGAAAGGCGCTAAATTCGTCTACAACGTGCAGGAGATCTATCCCGCCCTCATGGTACAAATGGGTATGATCTCGGAAGATGCCCGGCTTTACAAAGTCCTCAAATGGCTAGAGCGGTTTGTCTACCGCTGTGCCAATGTCATCATTCCCATTTCTGACATGTTCAAGGGGCATATTCTCGCCGAGGGGACAGCGCCCGAAAAAGTGGTCACCATCCCGAATTTCGTGGACACGGGATTCATTTGTCCAGGATCAAAGGACAATCCACTGGCCCGGGAGCTGAATCTTGTGCACAAATTTGTCGTCCTGTACGCCGGCAATATCGGCATGACCCAAAGTTTTGACATGATCGTCGAGGTCATGAAGCGGCTTGCGCAGCACGCGCACATCCATTTTCTGATCGTTGGTGACGGCGCGCGCCGCGCTTATGTGGAAGAAGTCATCCGCGAGCTCGGCGCGACCAATGTCACGATGCTGCCGTACCAGCGGCGTCAGGTTGTTCCGAATATCTACGCGACCGGTGACCTGCATCTTGTCCCACTCATGGCGGGAACAGCCAGAACCACGATTCCATCCAAGATCTACACCATTATGGCCAGCGGACGCCCCGCGTTGGTCTCCGTCGACCATGACTCGGAACTCGTTTCTCTCGTAGAAACAGCGCACTGCGGTGTGTGGACACCCCCCGACAATGCCGACGCGCTGGAAACCGCTGTACTTCAGGCCTACACAAATCAAGAGCAGTTTCAAGACTATGGTGGAAATGGTCGGCGCTACATCGAGCAGCATTATTCGCGGACGGCTGTCAGCGCGAGGTATCACGCGCTCATTTGCCAGCTCACGGAGAGTTAACAAAAATGCTCGGTTCGCTCGCCCTCGTCACGGGCGCGACCGGCGCGGTCGGCCCGGCGCTCGTCGCCGAACTCCTGCGGCAGGGGCAGCGCGTACGCGTGCTCAGCCGCCAGCGTCCCGCCGATGGCTTGTTTCCCGCCGCGGTCGAAGTCGTAATCGGGGATATCACCGATCGCGACACCGTGCAGGCGGCGGTGGCGAGCGTCAATCAGGTCTATCACCTCGCCGCGCTGCTGCATATCACCAACCCGTCGCCGGAACTACGCGCTGAATACCAGCGCGTCAACGTCGACGCGACGCGCCTCGTTGCGGAGGCAGCCGCCCGCGCGCATGTCCAGCGCCTGATCTATTTCAGCACGGTGAAAGTCTACGGGGCGCAGAGCCGCGAGCCGATCACCGAAGAGCACTCGCTCAACCCGCAGACCGACTACGCGCAGACCAAACTGGATGGCGAACGCGCTGCGCAGCAGCACATCGACACCAGCGTACTGCGCCTCTCGCCGATCTACGGTGCGCGGCTGCGTGGGTCGTGGCGTTTTCTGGTCAAGGGCATCAGCAGTGGGCTGTTTTTGCCCGTTGGCAGCCTCCAGAACGTGCGCAGCCTGACGTATGTGGACGACGCAGCGCGCGCTGCGCTGCTCGTCGCCCAGCAGCCTTCCAGCACGAAGGTGAATCTTGTCGCCCATGAGGCTGTGCCCCTGCACGCCATCCTCGACGCGATCTACGCTGCTTGCAGCAAACAGCGCCCCCGCTTGCACCTCCCCGCAGCGCTCGTCGAGGTGGGAGCCGGACTGGCAGAA
Organism: uncultured Chloroflexota bacterium; assembly: GCA_937988705.1. GTDB lineage: Bacteria > Chloroflexota > Anaerolineae > Aggregatilineales > Phototrophicaceae > Flexifilum. Next base: position 48,735 of record CALKIA010000130.1, read on the forward strand.
TTCGCCTTCAGTGTGATCGGCAAACGCTCGCCGCTGACGCGCGACGGCATTGCGCAGCTCACGCAGAGCGAAACCTACAGCGGCGCAAAACTCCGGGCGCTGGGCTTTCAAGCCGAGATGTCGTTGGACGAGGGTTGGCGCCGCGCGGTCGCGGAACTAGAGGGGTAAACAAAAAGGCGCACCACAGTGCGCCCTTCGCCATACATTCAATCAGCCGCTTACTTAATCCACCTGCAGATCGGCGCTGATGCTCACCGGTTGGCTGGTATAGACGGTGGATTTGGCCGCCAGCATCATTTCCGCGCCGAAGACGTAAACCGTCATTAACAGGATGACGACGATGAGCGCCACCGCACGCGTCACCGGGCCGCCTGTGTAGTAGAGCACACCACTCGCCACACAAAACGCGCTCATGAACCCGTACAAACCGGTCACGCCGCCATGCGAATGCCCCCGCAGCACCAACCGCTGATACAGATGCTTGCGGTGTGCTTGAAGCACATTTTCGCCATCGCGCCAGCGCTTGATGATCGTGTAAGTCGCGTCGAAGAGGAACGGCAGCACGAACAGCATGCCGACGACGAAGATATCCGGGTTGCTTGTGCCGACGTAGCCGAGCACGGGCAGCGACGCCAGCGTGAAGCCTAAAAACACACTACCGGAGTCGCCCATGAAGATGCGGGCGGGCGCGGTGTTGTGCACGAGAAAGCCCGCGCTCGTCGCCACAATCAGCACGCTGATCAGTGTAAGGGTGCTTTCGCCTTCAAGGAAGAACAGCAGCGCCCAACCGGCGCCGACCAGCAGCACATGCAGCCCGGCGATCCCGTCGATCCCGTCCATGAAGTTGAACATGTTCGTGAAACCAGTAATCCACACGACCAGCACGCCCGCGGCGAATACACCCGTCACCATCAGGGCGATCACGCCGGGAATCTCTACGCCAATGGCGGCAGGCTTCAACATGAAGGTACTGCCCACGACGGCCACAGCCGCCACGAAATGCAGCAGCAGGCGCACTTTGATCGGCACCGCCTTGATCCAGTCATCGTACAGACTCAGGAAAGTCAACGCGAGCGCGGCAAGGATATAGACGATCAACAACTGCGCATTCAGATCTGAGAAGTACACTGCGACCACGATCAACATGGTCAGCGTGAGCAGCGAAATCACAATCCCACCGCCGCGCGGAGTCGGGATTTTGTGCATACTCCGGGCATTGGCGACATCGAGCAGGTTCCGCCGCACGGTAATCCAGCGCAGCGCCCCAACCAATAAACCACTCAGGATGAAGGCGGCGAACGTATAGCCCATCACCAGTGAGAACGGGAAATCGCCCGACCAGCAGCCAGAGAATGGAATGCCATAGGCCAATGTCGAATACGCCGTTTTGGCGAGTTCAGTCGCTATGCCGACGACACCCGCCTCGGATGACCACCAGTTCCCCGCCGCGAAACCTGACTGCGTCCCAACAAACTGTACAGGGACGCTGCCAGCCGCCGCCGCCGCTTGAACGGTGCAGACGCTGCGACGACCATGAAACCATTCGGAGAAGACAACGGCATTCGCGACCTGTGCAGATGTGAATAGGGTCTGAAAATCGTGCGAAATCGTCGACACATTGCGCACATCCACGATTTGATTGACCGGGATGCCATGGGTTTCGAGGGTGTCGCGCGCCTCGGCAAATTGGCCCTCACTGACATTCTGCACCAGCACCACCTGCTGGGTGATGTCGCCATCATAGAAGCGAAGGATGGTCTCGATGGGAGGGAGCGATTCATTCGCCTCAATCCAGAAAACCAGCATTTCGGCAGGTTCAGAACGCGGCGGCGCTTTCAGCGCGTTGGCGACCCGTTCACCGGCCCACGTCATGTTGATGATAAGGATAGACCCCAACAGAATAATAAGTAGTTGGAAGAGCAGGATCGCTACCGCATAATTCCGAAATCGGTGCCACATGAGACCAACCTTGTCACTACGCTGCGGATGAAATGGGCGGAGTTGACATAATTCAGTAGAAGGTAAGTTAACGCTTCAAGAAATGTTAGCGTTCTCTACCACGCTCATTATAGGGGAGATTGCCAATTAGATAACGTCAAAAATTCCTAACAACATAAAATTTTTATTTAGACTTTTCATATAATAATTAACCCCTCAATTCTTAATTTATGCAACTCAAACGTCATCCAAACCTGGCTTTAACGCCGGTTTTGATTCCGCCCAAATTCTTCGCTCACGACCTGCAAAACCCGGTTATAGATCTGAATCTGACTCGTATTGGCCCTATATATCGGTAGTAAGACATTGGCACTTATGTACTACTGACCGGTTTTAGGAAAACCGCGGGTAGATCCAAACGCGCTCAAGGGATTCAGGATAGAATTCAAACTAGGGTTTCAATGCTTCATGTTCGGCATTCATCAGGCGGCGAGTCACAGCCCTTGTTACTGTCCTGAGGACTAAAGTCTGGTTGCAAATTCCTTAAGGAAATGGTTTGCGGGGAATTCTTGCCCCATGTTATCCTAGAATAGATATCTGGATTCCGAGAAAGACTAGATAGCGATGATAAGTAGGAGTCGAAGATGAAGCGGATGCTGCAACTTGCGTTTTTTCTGAGCTTATTGAGTCTGCTCTCGGTGGGGTCGCTCCAGGGTCAGACTGATGATGCTGTCGTGTGTCCCACATTCCAGCGGCAGGCGTTTAACAATTTTTCGACCGCCTGCGCGGGTACCAACTCCGGTGAATACTGCTATGGGTACAGCAGTGTGGTCGCTGCGGAAAATGAAAATGTACTGATCGAGGACTTCTCGCTCGGTGATAAGCTGGCGATTGATACGATCGAAGCGATCACCTCGCAAGCCTACAATCGCGAGGAAGATCAGTGGGGCTTGAGCCTGCTGCGGTTGCCCGATGTCAATGCCAGCGAACCAAACTTGCGCTATATCCTGTTCGGCGGTGTGCAGCTCAGCGACACGGATGAACCCGATGCGAACTTCTCACCGTTGCAGTCCTTTGTCTTTTCAACAGCTCAGGAAAACACCTGTGTCGATACGCCTTCGACACTCTTTGTGCAATCAGACTGCGCTTTTGATGCCCGCGAATTCCGCGCGGAAGGCATCAACTTCACCATCGACGGCGCGGCGGTGATCACGGGCGGCGGCGATACGGGTTTCATTCAGATCGAAGTCATCTACGGTTTGCTCTACATTGAACCGGATGTCTACACCGATGGTGTGGCGGAACCGACCGATCAGGCGGAACGCCTCGTCGTGCCGGTCGGCTACTCGGTACGCGCCCCGCTCAACTTCAGCGAACCGATCACCTCGGAAGATCGCGTGGGCGAATGGTCAGAACTCACGCCGATTACCCGCGAGGGCTTCAGCAATCTCGATTTCCTGCGCGAAATTCCGCAGAACTTCGGCTACTGCCCGATCATCATCCCGACCATTCGGCAGGCTTCCGGGGTGGGTGGCGTTCAGCAACAGCTGCGTTTCAGCTCCGTACGTCCGCTGCAACCGGTGATTCCGCTTTGCGAAGGTGATGCCGCGCCGGAATTCTGCACCTACCTCGGTTTGACGTAGTTCCGCTTCTTCGCCGGGTGGTGACAATAGTCACCACCCGGTTTTTATTCCGGTATGCCCCTGAACACGCACGGCCTCAACACCTTACGTCCGCTCGACCGGGTACTGAATTTCCATGAGACCGGTATTGGCAAAGCCACCGCTCGGTGGTTGAGATACATCTCCCCCGTCGCGCCGCCGATCCGGTAGTTGATCATCTGAATGTCCATAGGGATCGCTTGTGGCAAAACTAACGCAGGCTTCGAACAGGGGAATCAAAACGGGGCAGCGGATAGGCTGCCCCGTCGAGTTCAAGCGATTTGGTTTAGTACGTGCCCGACGAATACAGGTTCGGCACGCCATTGTTGACGTTGTACGCTTCGAACGAACCGTGCGCGCAGCCGCTCCAAACGAACAGGTAGCTCTTGCCATCAGGCAGACTGGCGTTCACGTACATCCGACCATCCTCCGTCGGAGCCACCGTCGCCGTACCGAAGGTCGCGCTGCCACCCGCTGCAACGACGCCCAGCGGCACACCCGTCACCGAATAGAAAACGGTCGACGTGCCATCGCAGTACAGGACGATCGGTGCATCTTCCTGCTGGTTGATGCGGCCATCAGCGAAACCGACGCCGGTCACAATATTCAGGCTATAAGGGCCAGTGGCCGAGCCGAAACCATCGGCGCGGAACGTGTACGTACCCGTCACCGGGGCCGTGAACTGCACCCGCGAGCTGTCGAAAGCATTGCAATCGACACCGTTCGGATCATCGTCCAGACCGAAGCCGTCGTCATTGTACTGATCAGCGAAGATGGTATCGCTGGAATCACTGCCGGGGAAAAACGCCGTGAGGATCGGATCAAGCGGGCGATCTCCAGGGGCAATTTCGTTACAGACCAGCGTCGCGACGACGTGCTCGCCCGCGATCAAGTCGACAGCATACAAGTCAAACTGCGCACCGGACGCAATGTTTCCGGTGAAGCTGAAAGTGCCAGCTGACACACTCACAGCCCCAATCAGGATAAAGCTAACAACAACAATCAACGGAATGAAGAGTTTCATACGAGCCATGGCGCTTCTACCTTTCAGCATAACGGAGAATGAATACCCCTTTAACATTCAGTATAGGTAGAAGCGCGCTTCTCGATCATCCGACTTTATACGGATATAAGACTGAGACAACGATCTGCGACTTTAGAGGCAGGCGCCGACCGCCGGAGGCGTAATAACATCCGGCAGAGCAAATTTGAGCGAGGACAAGCTTGAGTAGGTTCTCGAAGCAAATCCACGAATGGATGTAGGGGCGCACCTGTGTTTGCACCCGAAACTACATTGGGACTTTCGAGAGTCTACTTTAGGGTGCGGTTTTCGGCTGCGGCGTCACGATGGACGTGCTTTTGGGTGTGCGCGCAGCTTCTTCCGCCGCTTCCACTTCCGGCGCAGGCCGGAGCACTCGTGCAATTGACACCTTACGAATGCGGCGATTTTCGACCGCATCCACGCGCATATGCAGCGTCGGCGTTTCGATAGTTTCGCCGACATCGGGCACGTGGCCGAGCTGGCTGTACACGTAACCACCAATCGAGTCGTTTTCATCGGTCGGCAGGTCAATGTCGAGCAGTTCGTTCAAATCGCCCAGATTCATGCCGCCGTCCACAATGTAGGCGTTTTCGCCGACCTTGGTGTACTCGGCTTCCTCGTTGAGATCGTACTCGTCCTGAATATCGCCAACGATTTCTTCGATCAGGTCTTCAATCGTGACAATGCCCGCCGTGCCGCCGTACTCATCGACGATGACCGCTAAGTGCACTTTCTTCTCTTGCAGTTCCTTGAACAGCACATCAGCGCGTTTGGTTTCGGGCACGAAATAGGCCGGACGCATCACATCATGCGCTTTGCGCGCCATCGAGGAACCGTCATTCCACAGCTTGAGCAAATCTTTGGCGTACAGCAGCCCCTTGATGTTGTCGATGTCTTCTTCGTACACGGGGACGCGTGAATGCCCGGTTTCGATGAGCACCTTTACGACCTGACTCAGCGGCATCTCGGCTTCAATCGCCGTGAGATCGAGGCGCGGCACCATGACTTCGCGCGCGAGCGTCTCGCCAAACTGAAGGACAGAGTAGATCATCTCTTTCTCTTCGTCCTCAATCGTGCCGCCCTTTTGCCCATCCTCGACCAACGTCATGATCTCTTCTTCGGTGACCGCTTTGTCCATCTCTTCGCCGCCTGTGATGCGCGAGATAGTATCGCTCAGGCTCATGAACAGCTTGACCAGCGGTGACAGGATGAGCGTGAACAAGCGCATCGGCGTGGCGACTAGTGGCGCCAGTCGATCGGCGTAGGTGTTGCCCAGCGCCGACGGGACGAGATCGCCGAGGAGATACGTTAGGATCGCTGTCGGAAACAGCACCGCCAGATAACCTAATTCCGGGACGATGCGTCCCCCCGCCAGGGCTTGGGCGTGAATGAGCGGCTCGGCCAGATCAACGGTCGCGATCGCAACAATAGCAAACTTGACCAGCATCAGAAAGATTTGGGCGGTGATGTACAACTGGGGAATATTGTCGGTCAGGCGCAGAATCCGCTTAGCGGTCGGCTCACCCGACTCGGCACGTTCACGCAGAGCATTGCGGCGCACATTGGTTAGCACCGCGTAGGTTAGTTCCATACCGCCATGAAACAGGATCAAGGCGATGATAAGCAGCACTGTAGAAATACTGCCGTCTTCCAACTGTTACCTCACACCTTTACGAACAGTAAGGATTCTATCATAACGCATGTTTCACTTGCAAGCATGGCGGCCGTATCTAGCAAATCTTAATCTATC
>CALKIA010000131.1 GCA_937988705.1 uncultured Chloroflexota bacterium
GTGTGAATTAGAAGTTGATCATGTGGCCTTCGAGGCCGTGTGCTGCTTCCTTGATGGCTTCGCTCAGCGTGGGATGCGCGTGCACGTTGCGCGCGATTTCTTCCGCGGTGAGTTCCGCATAGCGCGCCAGCGTGAGTTCGGGCAGCAGTTCGGTCACGTCCGGGCCGATCAGGTGCGCGCCGAGCAGTTCGCCGTACTTCTTATCGCTGATGAGCTTGACGAAGCCCGCCGTCTCGCCGAGGCCGTGGGCCTTGCCGTTCGCCTGGAAGGGGAACTTGGCGACATTGACATCGTAGCCCTTCTCGCGCGCCTGCTTTTCGGTATAGCCGAAGCTGGCGACCTGCGGTTGGCAGTAGGTCGCGCGCGGCATCATGTCGAAGTCGAGCTCAATCGAGGGCTGTCCGGCGATGTTTTCCGCGGCGATCACGCCCATCGCTTCGGCGACGTGCGCCAGCATCAGCTTGGCGGTGACATCGCCGATGGCGTAGATGTGCGGGACGCTCGTCTGCATCTTTGCGTTGATTTCCACTGCGCCGCGATCCGTCAATTTGACGCCCGTCTTGTCCAGACCGAAACCTTCGGTACGCGGCTTAAAGCCAATCGCCTGCATGACACGATCCGCTTCCAGCACTTGCTGCTTGCCGTCGGCGGTGGTCACGGTGACCTTTGCGCCCGTGCCCGTGTCTTCGATTTTGTCGACGCGCGTCTTGGTCATCACCTTGACGCCGAGGCGGCGGTACTGCTTTTCCAGTTCTGCCGAGACTTCTTCATCTTCCAGCGGCAGCAGACGGTCGAGGAATTCGACGATGGTCACCTGCACGCCGTAGTTGTGATGCACGTAGGCGAATTCTACGCCAATTGCGCCGCCGCCCGCGATGATGATCGACTTGGGCAGGTTTTCGTCCATGATCTGTTCTTCGTAGGTCACGACGTTCTTGCTGATCTGCGTGTTAGGGATGAGGCGAGTGCTCGCGCCGGTCGCGAGAATCAGGTTTTTAAACGTGAGCGTCTCTTGGCCGCCCGCGTTCAGTTCGATGTCGAGGTTGTTGGCATCCTTGAAGGTTGCCCAGCCTTCGTACTCATCGATCTTGTTCTTCTTCATCAGGAAGTGCACGCCCTTGACGCGCCCGTTGGCGACATCGCGGCTGCGGCGGAACGCCTGCCCGAAGTCGAACGTGATTTCGCCGTTGACCTTGATGCCGTACTTGTCGGCATCATTCTTGAGCAGATGCGCGAGTTCGGCGTTGCGGAGCAGCGCCTTCGACGGGATGCAGCCCACATTGAGGCACACGCCGCCCCAGTAACGTTTCTCCACAATCGCGGTCTTCAGACCGAGTTGAGCGGCACGAATCGCCGCGACATAGCCGCCGGGGCCTGCGCCGAGCACGACGACATCATATTGCTTCGCCATGTAATGTCTCCTAATGGACGTAATGTGATCTGGGATAATTATAGCCGTTTTAGGGCGTATCCCATAGGCTAATGGATGAGGGAGAGTATATAAATAGGACGAGGCGGTGGGCCTCGTCCTTACGAAAGTAGAGGGAGGATTCGGGTTATTCGGGGCGCAGCGTGAACTGGTTAAGGTTCTCGGCGATGCGCTCGACTTCGCCGTTGAACAGGCGGAAGACGGAAACCGGAGCCGTCCCTAGCTGCTGAAGGTTACCGACATCGTTGAGCGGATCAATCGCGCCGTCGCCGATAGCTTGCAGCCACGCGTCCATATTCGGTATCTGACTGATCCACAGGCTGCCATCGGACGCCTCAACCATCCGCCCGACGTAGTGGGCATAGCCCTCCGTGAGGAAAGTTTCCTCACCGCTGGCCACATCCACCTGCATGATGGTCACATTGTTCGAGCCGATGACGAAGCCCGTCCCCATGGCATCAAGGCGGGCGCGCTGGTCTGGCGTGAGATCATCCAGCAGATCGCGATCGGCAGTCGTGCGCACGGCGTAATAGATGTCGCCGGACGCCGACCATGCCACCTGATCGGGCTGCAGGGATGTCGGCACATCCGTGATCGTCCCCGTCGCCAGATCGACCAGCACCACCGACTCAACGGGGTCGGGTTCGGCGTAAATGGTGCGAATGGCGACCAGCGTCGTCCCGTCCGGGCTGAGTTTCGCCCGGCTGATGTTGTCATCGGCGCCCGGAATGCCGTTGTAAAAGCTGACGGGGGTGACGTACCGCGGTTCGCCCGTTGCTGGGTCAAGCAGCGCATAGCCCGTACCGCCGCAGGTCACGCTGTAGAGTACCCCGAAATCTGTCCACTGGAGCGTCATGGGACTGCCGCCGAAGCCGGTCTCCGTCCAGTACTGCCAGTCTGCTGGTAATGGTGATCCGCCGCCACAGCCGACGCCGACCGGAACTTGACCGAGCAGGGTGGCCGGGGCGTTCGCTTCGGGCGCAATCACGGCGAGTGTGATGAGATACTGTTCGCTGCCGAAGTTCGCTGGCTGCTGCGCGAACAGAATTTGCTGATTGGACGTCCACGATATTGGATAACTGACTTCCAGACGACCCGTGTTTGCCAGCATCACGGGATTTGACCCATCGGCGTTGACGACCATGAGATGCGAGTTGTAGTCCGCGTCGATGAGCACATAGGCGAGTTTGCTTCCGTCGGGACTCCACGCGAGATTCGTCAAACCCTGATTCTCTGGATTGTCGACGCGGAGGCTGCTGCCATCCGCTTGATAAAGTACGAGCGTATTATCCTGCACGCCCGCGTACTGCACGTTCACCGCTGACTGAGCTTCCACCCCGACGATGAACGTCAGCGTGGCGCAGACGATGAGCAGCCGGATGAGAATTTTCAGCATAGATGCCTCCTTAAGATCTATATATCACTTTACGCAAAAACATAACGCTGGTAGCACGCAGTAGGGGAAGCGTAGATCAGGCGACTTTGAGCAGTCAGAATGAGGTCAAACAGGTGGTTAAAAGCCCCTCTACCGCGCAAGCGGAAAGAGGGGCGAAAGTGCGGCCAATGGACTACGGCGTGCTGGGGCGCAGCGTGACCTGATTGAAATTAGTAGCGACGGTTTGCGTCATCCAATCGCCTTCCAGAAAGACGCGGTAGACGTTGACGGCGACGGTGGCGCGCTGCTGGCTGCCATCCACATCCGCCGCCAGATCGAGCGTTCCGTCACCGATCTGCTGTAACCAGACGTTCAAATTCGGGATCAGGCTGAACCACAGGCTGCCGTCCGGCGCTTCGGTCAGGCGGGCGGCGTAATAGGCCTCCCCCATGAAGAGCGCCGTTTCCGCGCCCGTTTGGAGATTGAGACGCCAGATCGTCATCACGTTGGCGTCGATGGCGTAGCCCTCGGTCCACACGGTGTAGATGCGGGCGAGCTGTTCCGGCGTGAAATTGTCCAGCAGATCAAGATCGAAGGTGGTATGCGCCGCGTAATACACGTCGCCGGACGCCGACCACGCGATCTGCTCTGGCTGCATCTGTGTGGGCACATCGGTGATCGTCCCGGTTGCCAGATCGATCAGCACGAGCGTTTCGAGCGGATCAGGTTCCTGATAGACCCGGCGGATCGCCAGCAAACGGTTGCCATCGGGGCTGAGCTGTGCATGGGTGATGTTGACATCCGGATCCGGCATGCCGTTTTGCATGGTGACGGGTGTCAGGTAATACGATTCGCCTGTCTGTGGGTTGAACAGCCCCAGGCCGGCGCCGCTGCACATCACGCTGTAGAGGATGCCGTAATTCGTCCAGCGGAGCGCCAGCGTCGTGCCGCCGAATCCGGCTTCTTCCCAGTACTGCCAGTCCGATGGGATCGGCGATCCCCCGCCGCAGCCCACGCCAAAGGGTACGCTGCCGAGAATCACGGGCTGGGCGTTCGCTTCGGGCGCGATCAGGGCGATATTCGTCACATAAGTGTCGCCCATGCTGCCGGGTGGCAGCGATTGCGCAAACAGAATTTGACCATCGGGCGTCCACGAGAGCGGGAAACCGCTCTCCAATGTGCCGGCGTTCGCCAGAACGGCGACGCTCGTGCCGTCCGTGACCGCGATATGTTCGTCATAGGTCGCGTCGGTTAGGGTGTACGCTAGCTGGCTCCCGTCAGGACTCCACACGAGCGCCTCCGCGCCGCTCAACCCCGGCGGATTCGGTACGCTGATCGTCGCGCCGTCGGGCTGCACGATAACGAGCGTATCGGCGCTCAGGCCCGCGTAATCGACGCCCGCGTCTTGCGCCGTGACCGCTGCCACCCCGAGCAGACACAGCAAGCTAATGATATAAACAAGTTTCTTCAAAGCAGTTCTCCTTGGGTTCAACCATGAAAGATTCAATGCAAGCGACTGCCGATTATGACGCGCTGGCGAGGCTTGTCGAATAACCGCTATTTCCAGCCTTCGAGCGTTTGCTTGAGCGTGAGCAGGAAGGCGTCGCCCGCCGCGCCGTCGACCACGCGGTGATCGAAGGTCAGCGAGACGTAGACGCAGGGGTGAATGGCGATGCTGTCATTGCCGAGCGTGTCGGTGATGACCTTGACGCGCTTTTCCAACATGCCCACGCCCAGAATCCCGACCTGCGGCTGGTTGATGATCGGCATGGCGACGAGACTGCCGCTCACACCGTGATTGGTGATCGTGAACGTCCCGTCTTTGACCTCATCTGGCTTGAGCTGCTTGCTGCGCGCGCGGGTCGCCACATCGTTGACCAGGCGCGCGAGGCCGAGCAGGTTGTACTCGCCCGCATTCTTGATCACGGGAACGATTAGCCCCTCGTCGAGTGCGACCGCCACGCCGATGTTCTGCACCGTGTGCAGGAAGATGCCTTCGTCTGTCCACTGCGCGTTGAGATAAGGTACGGCGCGCAAGGCTTCGACCGCCGCTGACACAAAATAGGCCGTCAGTGTGAGGTTGACTCCCTGTTTGGCGTAGCTGTCTTTGTTGGCCGTTCGATGCGCCAACACCGCCGACAGATCGACCTCGAAAATGGTGGTCACATGCGGCGAGGTGTGTTTGCTGCGCACCATGTGCTCGGCGATGGCGCGGCGCATCCCCGTGAGCGGCACGAGGTCGCCGGGGGACGCGGTCGGAATCGGCTCGGCGGGGTGGACGCGGGTAGTTTGGTTAGTGGGGAGTGTTGTCTCCCCTCCCTGAATTCGGGGAGGGGCCGGGGGTGGGGTGGACAAGGCATGCCTTGTCCCTACAGAGGTGGATGGGTGTGGGGTTTCTGTGTCGTCGTAATCCTGCGTCGATTTGAACAGATCACCGCTGCCGGGGCGTTCCCACGGCGGCGTGTCGTCGGTGTCGTCCGCGGTGGGCGTGGTCGGACGCGTGGCGAGGTAGGCCTCGACATCCTTTTTGGTGATGCGACCGTCGCGTCCCGTCCCGGTGATCTGCGCGAGGTCGAGGCGATGCTCGGCGACCATGCGGGCGACCACGGGCGTGACGTGTCCCGTGTAGGCGCTGTTATCGACAACGACGGCGGGCGCGTTCGCTTGCGCGGCCGTAGCGTGCCCGTTGGCGATGGGGTTAGCGGCCTTGGTGGGTAGGGGTGCAACCGAGGACGCAGCCGGCCTGGTCCCGACGGGGGTTTCGCTGACGGTTTCGTTCGGTTGGCCGATCACGGCGAGGAGCGTACCGCGTTCGACCGTTTCCCCGGCCGGGACGAGGATTTTGAGCAGCACGCCGCTGGCCGGAGCGGGGATTTCGGTGTCGACTTTGTCGGTGCTGATTTCGAGGAGCGGCTCAAATTCGCTGATGGTATCGCCTGCCTGCTTGAGCCACTTGCTCACCGTGCCTTCGACCACACTTTCGCCCAACTGCGGCATGATCACGTTGGTTGGCATGAAAACTCCT
>CALKIA010000132.1 GCA_937988705.1 uncultured Chloroflexota bacterium
GTGCCGACCGTCTCCTGCACTTCATAGCGATACACCGGGATCACGCCGTCCTGCGCCAGCGGCGGAATACTCGCATCAGCGTAGCGCCCGCCCGTATCCTGTACCGCGAACATCAGATCAACCGCGGTCACATCGGGGATCGTCACGATCCATTCGACTCGGGCGCGCTGCCCCGCCGGGATGTTGAGCGTTTGTTCCGCTTCATCTGCCGTGATCGCCTGCGAACTCAGCGCCACCTGCACCGACAGGTCGTCACCCGTGTTGTTGTTGACAATCGCCGCCAGCGTGACCTCGTCGCCCACGACGAAGAAGCGCGGCGTCACCGGGCGAATCAGGAGCGGCTTGGTGCTGAGCAAATCAAACGTGTCCTGCCCGACCAGCATGTTGCCGTCCGCGCCGAGCGTGATGGCCCGCGCATCCAACCGCCACGTCGTCAGGTTGTCCGGCAGCGTGACGCTGAACGTGGCTGTGCCGCTGGCATCCGTGATGATGTGCGCGTTCCAGTAGGCCGTATCGACAAATTCCTCGCGGATGTCGAAGATACCGCCTTCACCGAAACCGCCGCCGCCACCCTTGATCGTATCGAGCACCGTCTGCGTCATCTGATCCACATTGATTGTCAGCGGCGTGGCCGTGCGCACGCTCAAACCCTGCTGCCCGTAAAAGTGGCCGAGGATCGGCGGGCTGTTCGGGTCCGCCAGCGTGAGCGCCGCCAGATCGGTCAGGCCGACGCCAACTTCTGCCGCGACCGGGTTACCCGCGTAATCGCTCGTGCGCACCGTGTACGTGACCGTGTCGCCGGGGCCAGCCTGCGCCACATCCGGCGTGATGTTGATGGTGATCTCTTTGCGTTCGTTGTCCACTGCCAGTTCGATCAAACCCATGCGGAAGGCTGCGACCGGATTCGTCTCGTCCACGCCCTTGACCAGCACCACGCTCACGTAGATGTTGGGCGCGTACTCGTCGGTGATGGGCAGGCGGTACACGTAGGAATTACTCTCCATCGTGACACGCTCGACGTTGAGCACGCCGCCGCGTTCCACCGTGATCAGCGCCTCGGACGTTCCTTGGAACGGCGAGGTGATCAGGATTTCCGCTGTGTCGCCGACTTCGTAGGCGTCGCCATCCGCGATCAGGTCGATGCGGTTGCTGTTCTGCTGCCGCCACGAGACATATTCACGACTGCTCACCCACACCGTACTCGCGGAGATGACGTCGTTACCGTCCGCGTCAATCGTCGTCGCCTTCAGCTTGAACACGCCGCCGTTGGGCGGGGTGAACGTGAAGCGCGCTTCACCCTGCGCATTGGTGACAACTTCGCCTTCGGACACGGGGATTTCTTCGACTTCATACGTCCAGGTCGTGCGCCCGAATTCGTCCTGCTCCTGCACGCTCGACCAGCGGCGTTCGACCACTTCCACGCTGATCGTTTGCTCGGCAACGGGCTGACCGTCCCAATCGACCGCGATCAGGTTGAAGGCCGTTTCGTCGCCCGCCGTCGAGACGTAGTTTTCCGGCTGCACGCCGACGTAAACCAAGCCCTTATGCACGACGATCTCGGCGCGACCGGATACCGCTTGCCCGCTCTCGTCCGTCACCGTCGCTTCGAGCGTGAAGGTCATGCTCTGCGTGGCGTCATCCAGCGAAGCCGGGACGTCGATCACGAGCTGGCCGTTCGCATCGGTTTCGCCTTCGCCGCTCGTCACCAAGCCACCACCGCCGCTGTAGAATTCACTCGCTCCCGTGTCGGCGTCATAGTCGATGAAGCTGTAATTGCTGTTATCATCCGGCGCAAAGTAATAGGGCTGAGCGATGACACTGTATTCAACATACGCATTGCTGACCGCGCCGCCGAAGAAGTAGCGGCTGTCCACGGTCACGCTGATCGTATCGCCCTGCACGACTTCCGGCTCGGCGGGCGTCACCGTCACCTGATATTCCGGCAGGCGGTACTCGGCCACGCCGAAGCTCAGGCGGCTGCCCGTGTCAAACCACGTTTCGATATCGGGGAGGTTGACGATCAGCTCGTAGTAGCCGAGCGCCGCATCCTCTGCCAGATCAAATTGGCCGTCAAACGTGCCGTATTCCGACAGCTCAACGAAATCTTCGTAGATGATCTGCCCTTCCGGGTCGTTGATCTGAATCGACACCTGATCGAGATCGCTCACCGGATAGCGCACATCATCGCGCCCACGCACGATCCCCCGGAAATACACGGGTTGATCGGGGCGGTACAGCGGACGATCGGTGTACAGATAGGCGCGGTACGGCAGCGCGTAGTAGTTCGTCGCCATGCCGAAGTACCAGCCTTCGATCCCGTCTGACCATGTGCTGAACGCGACGCCGAAGTTCTGGCCGTCGTCCAGCAGCACGCGCACATATTCATCGTACAGGTTGGGCATAGCCGGGATGCTGATCACGGCGATGCCGTCCGCATCCGTCGTCCCGCTCCCGATCTCGCCCGTCTCCGAGCTGTACACGGTGAGCGGCGCATTCGCGATCGGTTCGCCCGTGTTGACGTTCGTCACCCACGCCGTGACGGTATCGAAATCAGCTTTCAGCGTGATATTAGCCGTCCCCACGATCAGCACATGATCGATGGGGTAATAGTCGCGGCTCGCAAATTCCGGCGAACTCCCGCGCAGGTAGTAGATCCCCGGCGCGAGCGGTTCACCATTCTCCGTCGGGATGGCGACGGGCGTCTCTTCGGGCTGCGCATCGGTCGGCGCGATGAAATACTCATCGGTCGTGCCTTCCGCCACCCACGCCTGCCGCTCGTCGCGGAGCTGCACCTGCCACCACACCAGCCCGTTCGCGCACACCGGCCCACCAACGATGGGCATGCGGTAATCGGTATACAGCAGGGTCAGCACTTCGCCATCCGGGGCGCTTTCACGAGCGCGCAGCGCATCCGTCGCCGTGACGGTGGCCAGCATGCCGACCTGCAAGCGCGTATCCGGCGCGCCGGGGCACTCGATGTTGTTCACACTGCCGAGGTCGAGCAGTTCGTAACGCCGCGCATTCTCCGGCGCGACATTCGGGATCGACCACGAGCGCAGCAGCTCGCGATTCTCCAGACCCGTGGTGTCCGTGTCATAGCCGAGCCGCATAAAACTGTCCACCGGCATGCTGTACAGCGACAGATCGATCCGGCTCACATTCATGTGCGTTAGGAAGACCTGCGTCTGCTCGTTGTAGGCATTGTAGAAGCCGATATTTCCCGGTGCTTGCAGGAAAATTTCGGCATCATACGGCGCGGTCGTATAGGTGATCACGCGGCCTTCGGTGATCTCGTTGCCGTAGATGTCGCGCATCCCCGGTTCCAACGTGATCGTGTACTCAGTGCTCGGTTCGGTCGGGAAGGAGATCGTATAGCTGTCATCCCAATCGCCATAGTAGCTGTCGTACTCGCGCCACGGCTCCGGCTCAATCGTGATCCGGTCTTCAATCGAGTCCACATCCA
>CALKIA010000133.1 GCA_937988705.1 uncultured Chloroflexota bacterium
GGCGTGATGTCGAGCGTCACCGTGCGCTGCGCGGGCTGCACGGTCGGCTGCGTCGCCGCGAAGCGCTTGATCACCTCGGCGTGCGGTTTGAGCGTGCCATCGGGTCGCACCAAGCCGAAGAAGCGCTCGTGCCACGAGTCGCGGCACGGCGGCTTGTCCCACAATTCGGGGATGTAGTCGGCGTAGCACCACATCATCGCCCCGGTCGCGCCCACTTCGACCAACTTGGGCAGCACGGCTTCGATGTACGCGGCGAACTCGTCTTCGGACGCCATCAGCACTTCGCGATCCTCGCCATACGGCTGCCACTTCCAGATGTCCGACGGCTTCCCCGGCGCATTGGTGCAGCCGCCGAACTCTTCCATGAGCGTCGGTCGGCCGCACAGCGCCGAGGTCAGCGCGCAGGTATACGGCACCCAATCGGGGTCGAGCGGATCGCGTACCACATGGATGTACTGCGGGTAGGAATGCATCACGGGCACATCCATCAGGTTGAACGTCTGGTGAATACGGTGCGGCCGGTTATCGAACAGGCTGGCGGAATGCAAGCCGCACGTCAGCAAATGCTGCGGGTCAATCCCCTTGATGAGATCGCGCATCTCGGTGAGCCAGCCGACCGCGGTCGCTTCGTCGGGCGGAATGGCGAACAGATCCGGCTCATTGCCGAGATTCCACATCCACACGCCGGGGTGATTCTTGTAGGCGTCAACCACCGTCTGCACCTGCAAACGCTGCGCCGCCCGCGCCACGGGATCGGTGTAGCTGTTGCGATAGCCGATGTTGACGATCTCGCCGCCGCTCACCAGCTTGTCCTGGCCAATCGGCGGCAGGGTCGGGTCAAGCAGCCACTTGGGCGACCAGTTCGGGCCGCTCATGTGCCCGGTGAAGAACGTCACGTCGAGGCCGAGGCCGTTCTCCGCCGCGATATCGAGCACCGTGCCGAGGTTGCGCAGGCAGTCTGCCGACACGCTGTCGGGCGTGGGCTGCCAATCATCCCACAGCAGGAAGATACGCACGACCGTCATGCCGAAGTCACGGATCACGGCGAATTCTTCGCGCACTTCGCCCGCGTCAAAGTCTGACCACCAGTCCATGGCCTTGCGGCGCGGCCAGTAGTTTACGCCGAGGATAAACGGTTCGTTCATCGGCTAGATCCGCTGGTGCACGAGCCAGAACATGAAGAAGTAGACCGCGCCCATCAGCCCGGCGAGGATCGCGAAGGGCGTCGAGCGGACTACAGAATTGGATTTGGGCTTGCGCGTCATGCCCACTGCGATCAGGGGCAAGACGAGCATCGCTACATTGATCGCATACATCCCGAAGTCCTTCTTGCCGAGGATCGGATCGCCCGGCTTGACAATGGCTGCGGTGCTCAGCTTGGCGACGATTACGGCCATCAGCACCGCCGCGATCAGCAGCGTGGGAATCATGTTTTTGTCGGGCATCGTGAACAGGGCGAGCAGCGCCAGAAAGAAGATGATGTACAACAAAATATCAAAAATCATGAACTGCGGTGTGGGCAGGAGGTACGAAAGAACCTGCTCAAAAGTGATACCATCCACGAGAACTTCTCCTTCACGATGACGTCATCGAATCAATAGTAGCATAACTCCGGGGTGTGGTAGTATAGAAGCATGTTGCATTGCGGATTACGGGAGCGACGATGCTGAGGAAACGCATTCTCAACTGGGGGCAGCGCATCGATTCGTGGTGGGCCACCCATCCAGCCATGACGCGGGCGCTGCCAACTTATCTGGCACGGGCGCTTTCCAACTTCTTCAGCTATGGCGCGCGGCAGGCCGCGGCACTCTCCTACTACGCCATTTTTTCGGTCTTTCCGCTGACGCTGTTGTTCGCCGTCGTCCTCAGCCGCTTGATCACACCCGTGTTCGAGCCCGTGATCGCCGCGCAGCAAATCGAATTCGGCATCGAACCGTTTTTGCCCGCGGGCGCGACGCAAACGCTTCAACTGTTTGAGGACAACCTGACGCAAGCGCTTGAACAGGGCGCATCCTTCAGCTTAATCGCGCTGCTCGGCTTAGTCTGGTCGGGATTGGGATTGTTCTCCAACATCACCACTTCACTCGACTTCATTTTTCATGTGCCGTCCAGCCGCAGCATCTGGCATCAGCGGCTTGTCGCGGTGATCATGGCCATGGTGCTCATGATCCTACTGGCGACTTCGTTTCTCACCTCGGCGGTACTGCGCCTCGTCGCCGCGCTGATGCTCGAACGTCCAAGCATCTGGCTCAATATCGGCACGATCTTTTTGCCGCTCGGCCTGAATATGGTGATCTTCGCCCTGCTCTTTCGTTATGTCCCGGCGCGGCGCGTTCATTGGGATGCCGTATGGCCCGCCGCGATCTTCGGTGGCATCGGCTGGGAGCTGGCGAAGTGGGCGTTCAGCTGGTACCTGACGAATATCGCCAACTACCAGTTCATCTATGGCACGCTCTCCACCGCGATCATTCTGCTGTTCTGGGCGTATCTGATTGCGTCGATCTTTCTGCTCAGCGCGGAGTTGTGCGCGCAGCTCAACGAGTGGCTGCTGGATCGACACTGGCAGGAAGAAACCGAACAGTTTCTCGAAGGCAAAGC
>CALKIA010000134.1 GCA_937988705.1 uncultured Chloroflexota bacterium
CATCTACAATGAATCCTTCATCAGCCAGCATTTCGGCACGGCGCAAGCGCAGGCAATTATTCTGTTCGCCATCGTGGCCGTGGTCGCGACTACTCAGGTTGTCATTTCCAAGCGTCTGGAAAGTAGCGCGCTATGAAACTAAAGAGAATGGGCGGTTTGTTCGCCGCGGCGTTCCTGGCCCTTTTCTACCTGTTTCCGTTTGCCGTGGTGCTGATGAACTCGCTCAAGGGGCGCGTTGATGTTTTGCGCGATCCGCTGGCACTGCCGAAAAGCCTTGACTTCACCAACTATGTCGATGCGTTCACGCGCATGAACTATAGTACGACCTTCATCAATACGCTGATCGTCACAGCGCTTTCCATCCTGATTCTGACAATCTTTCCCTCGATGCTCGCCTATTATCTATCGCGCTTTGACAACCGTGCGACCAAGATCATTTTTATTCTACTGGTTGTGTCGATGATTGTGCCGTTTCAGGCACTCATGATCCCGTTTGCCAGCATCTATGGTCGTTTGAACCTGCTAAATAACCGCTGGTCACTGATTTTCTTCTATCTCGGGTTCGGCGTCAGCTTATCGACGTTTCTGTATCATGGCTTCATTCGCACCATTCCGATTGCTCTGGACGAATCGGCCGCGATTGAAGGGGCCAACAAGTTCCAGATTTTCTGGACGATCATTTTTCCAATTCTACGACCCACTACCGCCACGATCATCATCCTGAATGCGCTCTGGATCTGGAATGACTATCTGCTGCCGTCACTGGTCTTGTTCATCAATGATCGGACGCTGCCGCTCTCCACCTATTCGTTCTATGGGCAATATACCAGCGATTATGGGGTGGCGATGGCGGGGTTGGTTCTGTCGATCACGCCGGTGATTTTGTTCTACCTCTTCATGCAGCGGAATATTCTCAAGGGCATTGCCGATGGGGCGGTCAAGTAACTCGGTTGGCCGGACCCTGCGGGTAAGCCAAGCTCCGCAGGAACTGAGAATTCCCCGGTCGGGGCTGCTTTGGTCATAACGACAGATTGAACCACGGTTACGCCCCTAAACCGGGGTAGATCCACTCACAGGGGTAGGTTTTTAATTGTAGGGACGAGGCATGCCTCGTCCTTCTTCGCCAACACAGCCTTCCCCTGTTGGCTCAAGCAATCTTTTGCTTTCATGGATAACAGTCTTTTTGTCAAATCCAGAGAAAAAACCGGACGAGGCATGCCTCGTCCCTACAGGGTTTTTGGCGCAGGAACTTTCTATTCCATTCGGAAGCGTTAAAAACCTACCCCTGACAGGGGTAGCCCCATCCTGTCAGGAGAAACAAACAGCGCCCCAAAGAACATTTGAGGCTCTGTCCTGATGATTCGAGCTGAGCGTCATGGTCAATGGCCTCGACCAATTCTCAGTTCGTTTAGCCCAACCTCTATGATGAATTCCCCTGACACTGATGCCGCTTATCCCCTAGTCACTCAGTGAATTGACAATGTTCACGGATTTGTAGTGATACAAATCATCAGAACGTGTATTAATGAGTGCTAGATTAAGAGTTGATACCATAAGAGATTTCAATTCAGCAGCATGTCCGGAGAAGTTTACCCACAATTAGCTTTTTATATAGGAGAACAACTTCGATGCAAAAACGAACATTTAATATCAACGGCGCCTTCAAGACAGTGATTGTCGACCCTGAAGCCAGCCTAGGCGATGTTTTGCGCAAGCAGCTGCAACTCACCGGCACGAAAGTCTCGTGCAATGATGGCCACTGCGGCGCCTGCTCGGTCATCGTCAACGGCAAGCTGACTCTCGCGTGTATCACCAAGATCAGCCGAGTGCCAGAAGATGCGCAGATTGTGACGATCGAAGGCATTGGTCAACCCGGCAACCTTGACCCGATCCAGGCAGCGATCATGATGCACGGGGCGACTCAATGCGGCTTCTGTACGCCGGGTTTCGTCGTCTCAGCGAAAGCCCTTCTCGACAAGAACCCGAGCCCCAACCGCGAAGAAGTCCGCTCGTGGTTCACGCAGCACCACAATGCCTGCCGCTGCACGGGTTATAAGCAAATCGTGGACGCTGTGATGGATGCAGCATCCGTTATGCGCGGCGAAAAGCAGCTGGAAGAGTTGTTCTACCAGATGCCGACGGACGGCAAAATCTGGGGTGGCAAATATCCGCGCCCAACTGCGGAACAGAAGGTCACCGGAACGCTCGATTTTGGTCAAGACCTGGGCTTGAAGATGCCGAAGACCACGCTGCAATTGGCCCTCGTGCAGGCGAAAGTCTCGCACGCGAATATTCTGTCGATTGATACGTCCGAAGCGGAGAAGATGCCCGGTGTGGCGCAGGTCATCACACACAAGGATGTGAAGGGCAAGAACCGCATCACTGGCTTGATCACTTTCCCCACCAACAAGGGCGACGGATGGGATCGTCCAATCCTGTGCGATACGAAAGTCTTCCAGTACGGTGACGCCATCGCCATTGTGTGCGCCGACACGATCGAACAGGCGCAGGCCGCCGCCGAAAAGGTCAAGGTTGAACTCGAAGTCCTGCCCGCTTACATGAGCGCACCGGAAGCCATGGCCCCCGATGCCATCGAAATTCACCCCGGCACGCCGAATGTGTACTACGAGCAGAAAATCGCCAAGGGTGAAGACACTAAGCCGATCATGGAGTCCGCGCCGTATGTGGTCGAAGACAGTTTCTACCTCCAGCGGCAGCCGCACCTGACGATTGAATCGGATATCGGGTTCGCCTACTTCGATGAACAAGAAAACCTGACGATCCATAGCAAATCGATTGGTTTGTATCTGCACCTGTACATGATCGCCCCCGGTATCGGCATTGAACCGACCAAGCTGCGCATGGTTCAGAACCCGGCCGGCGGCACCTTTGGCTACAAGTTCTGCCCGACGATGGAAGCGCTGCTCGGCGTGGCGTGTATAGCGACTGGGCGTCCGGTCTATCTGGAATACGACTATCAGCAGTACATGCAGTACACGGGCAAACGCTCGCCCATGTTCCTGGACGCCAAGATGGCGGCTGACAAAGATGGCAAGATCATCGCGATGGAAACCGATTGGTCAGTCGATCACGGTCCGTATTCGGAATTCGGTGACCTGCTCACACTGCGTGGCGCGCAGTTCATCGGCGCGGGCTACCACATCCCGAATATTCGCGGCAACGGGCGCACGGTCGCAACCAATCACGTCTGGGGCGCCCCCTTCCGCGCTTACGGATCGCCGCAGGCGTTCCTCGCTTCGGAAAGTCTGGTTGATGAACTGGCCGAAAAGATGGGGATGGACCCGCTCGAACTCCGCTATCTGAATGTGTACCGCCCCGGCTCAACCACCCCCACTGGACAGGAACCAGAAGTGTATCCGTTCCCGGATATGCTCGATCAACTGCGTCCCCTGTATCAGGAAGCTAAGGCGAAGGCCAAAGCCGCTTCGACCCTCGACAACAAGAAAGGCGTCGGGATCGCGATCGGCGTGTACGGTTGCGGTCTGGACGGTGTCGACGGCGCCGAAGCCCGCATCGATCTGACTAAAGACGGTGTGACCGTCTTCGCAACCTGGCAGGATCATGGTCAGGGCGCCGATATGGGCGTGTTAGGTACGGCCCACAAAGCTCTGGAACCGCTCGGTCTGACTCCAACCCAGATCAAGCTGACGCTCAATGACACCGGCACTGCCCCCAACGGCGGGCCGTCCGGCGGCAGCCGCAGTCAGGTTGTGATCGGGAATGCCATCAAGAATGGCTGCGAGCAGTTGATTGAAGCGCTGCGTAAACCGTCGGGTGGCTTCCGCACCTACGAGGAAATGGTCGCGGAGAAACTACCCGTCTCCTTCACCGGCAAGTGGGCGGCCGCCTCGAACACCAACTGCGACGCGAACGCGCAGGGCAAGCCGTTCGCGGTGTACATGTACGGTGCATTCATGGCAGAAGTTAACGTGAACACCAAGACGGGCAAAACCACCGTTGAAGGCATGACCGTCATGGCGGATGTCGGCAAGATCAATAACAGGCTGGTTGTCGATGGGCAGATTTACGGCGGTGTCGCCCAAGGTATCGGCTTGGCGCTGACCGAAGATTTCGAAGACATCGAGAAGCACAGCACGATGCTCGGCGCTGGTATTCCCTATACCCGCGATATTCCCGACAAATTCGACATCCATTACTTCGAAAACGCGCGTGAAGATGGTCCGTTTGGTGCCGCTGGCGTGGGCGAACTCCCGCTGACCTCGCCCCACGTCGCCATCGTCAATGCGATCTATAACGCGACGGGTGTCCGTATCCGTCATCTGCCCGCCCGCCCCGAAAAAGTCTTGAAGGGCTTGCAGGAACTCCAACCGGAACCCGTATAAGCCTGTAACAAAATAGTCAGCTAGTAAATCCGAACGGTACTTTGAGCACTCGAAGTACCGTTCACTCTTTTTTGACCAACGCAATTAGCCACTCAGTGAGTAGGCAGACGCGGAGCGGGCGTAAGCCCGAACGACTTTGAGTATGGATCAAAAAGAATTACGCGAATTAGAAGCCCAATGTCTTCAGGAATGCGCGCCCACCTGCACCGCGACTTGTCCCGTCCATGTCGATGTGAAAACGATGCTGGCGGAAACCGCTCGCGGGGACTTTTCAGCTGCGCTCAAGACCTACCGCAAAGCCGTGCCTTTTCCGGGCATCATCAGCCGCTTATGCGATCAACCCTGTCAGGGCGGTTGTCTGCGCATGGACAGCGGCGGCGCAATCGCGATCCGCGACCTGGAACGAGCCTGCGTCCGCTTGGGCGAAATCACGCACGAGAAAGTGCGCCCGCTCCCCAAACGCAAGGGGCATGTTGCCATTATTGGCGGCGGAGTCAGCGGGCTGTCGGCCGCGTACGAGCTGACGCGCAAAGGCTATGCGGTCACCATCTTTGAGACGGGCGGCGCACTTGGCGGCAGTTTATGGCAGATCGACCGGGATTTTCTCCCCGCCGAGGTAATCACCGAAGACCTGAAAATCATGGACACGCTCGGCATCGACGTGCGCCTGAACACTCCGATCAGCGATGTTCTTGAGCTGCGCCGCGAACATGAAGCGGTCTATCTCGCGGTGGGCGCGCAAACCGAAGAATATTTCGATCTGCAACGGGATGAATACGGTTTCATCAAAACTGATCCGGTCACCTTTGAAACCAGTGTCGCCGGGATATTTGCCGGAGGCGGTCTGCGCTGGGGCAAAGAAATGCACTCGTCGATCACTTCGATATCCGAGGGGCGCCGCGCGGCGATTTCGATTGACCGTCACTTGCAGCATGTTTCGCTGACGGCGGCCCGCGGCAATGAAGGCCCCTATCAATCGTGCCTCTTCACGAATACCGACAAGATTGAACCGCAGCCCATCACCCCCGAAAGCGACGGTTGGCTCTACAGCCGAGCGGACGCTGTTCAAGAAGCGCAACGCTGCCTTCAGTGCGAATGCATGGAATGCGTCAAAGCGTGCGAATACCTCAAGCATTACGAACGCTACCCCCGCCGCTACGTGCGCGAAATTTATAACAACCTAGCGATTGTCAAAGGGACGCGCTACGCGAATACGTTCATCAATTCGTGCAGCCTGTGCGGCCTGTGCGGGGAGATCTGCCCGGAAGACCTCGACATGGGCGCCGTCAACCTGGCGGCGCGTCAGGCAATGGTCAAGCAGAAACGGATGCCCGCGTCGGCGTTCGACTTTGCGCTGCGGGATATGGCCTTCAGCAACAGCGATCATTTTTCGTTCGCACGTAACCGTCCCGGTACCACCAGCAGCGATTTCGTGTTGTTTCCCGGCTGCCAGTTATGCGCGTCGTCCCCGCAGCACGTCGAGTCGGCTTACGACTACCTCAACACGAAGCTGATCGATGCGAACGTCGGGCTGATGTTCGGGTGCTGCGGGGCTCCAGCAAAATGGGCGGGCGAAATCGAGTTGTTCAACCAGACGCTCGCTCGCTGGCGTGCTAATTTGCAGACGATGGGAAATCCAACGGTTGTGCTGCCCTGCTCAAGCTGCTATCAAACGTTCAAAACGGCGCTGCCCGAAGTCCAGATCATCTCGTTGTGGGAACTCTATGATCGATATGGGCTGCCGGAGACCACAGCGCCAGCGGTTAAGCGAACCATCGCTATTCATGATCCATGTTCGGCGCGGCGCGAACGCTCGGTTCAGGACAGTGTGCGCCATCTGGCGGAACAGCTGGGCTGTACGATTGAAGAACTGCCGCACAGCCGCGAAAAAACCGTGTGCTGCTCGTATGGTGGGCATATGTGGCTGGCCAACCCGGAGGTCGCCGGAAAAACAGTCCGCCGCCGCGTTGACGAATCTCCGGCGGATTATCTGACTTACTGTGCCATGTGTCGGGATTTCTTCGCGAATCAGGGCAAACGCTCGCTGCACATCCTTGATTTGATTTATGGGGAACCTGGTGACGACAGCGCGGCGCGTCCAAATCCGGGCTGGTCGCAGCGGAACGAAAACCGGATGCGGCTCAAACGAAAAGTTCTGCAAACAATCTGGGGAGAAGCGATGGATGGCTCACAACCCTATGAGGCAATCCGCTTGATCGTAGCGGACGAAGTCCGCGCACGACTGGAAGGGCGCCTCATCCTGACCGAAGACATTCAACGGGTGCTTGAATACGCGGAGCGCACAAAACGCCGCTTACGCAGCCCCAAGACCGGGCATTTTCTGGCGTACTACAAGCCGACCACGGTCACCTACTGGGTGGA
This sequence comes from uncultured Chloroflexota bacterium, assembly GCA_937988705.1. Lineage (GTDB taxonomy): Bacteria > Chloroflexota > Anaerolineae > Aggregatilineales > Phototrophicaceae > Flexifilum. The sequence goes on from CALKIA010000134.1 coordinate 6,747, forward strand.
ATATGAGCCGCAGGCCGACGGCTTCTACATCTTCAATGCCTACAGTCACCGCATGGATGTGCCCGGCAGTCAGCCGCCGACCAGCGGGGGCGCGTCATGACCGCGCACACCGGGTTTTCGCCCAAAGAGACGCCTTGGGTATGCGGACAGTGTGATATTCCGCTGGTGCTGACCCCGGTCGATGTGGGCTATATGGGCAATGCCTTCCCAGTCGAACTGTGGAAATGCCCCAACTGCGGACTGGTCTTTGTGCCGGAAGAACTGGCGCTCGGCAAAATGCTGGAAGTCGAAAAACAGCTTGAGGACAAATAAGCCGTGACCGCCGACCGTGTGCTGCTCTACGAACAACCACCTCTCCGGCAGGTGTCCGGCGGCGCGATTCGCCCCGGCGGGCTGGAATTGACCGACTACGCGCTCGACTTTTGTGGGCTGGCCGCAGGAGCGTGGGCGCTGGACGCCGGCTGCGGTCAAGGGGTGACGGTCGAGCACCTGATTTCGCGGCGGCACATGCACGCCATCGGCATTGATCCGTCGGCGGTGCTGCTGCATAGCGGGCAGCAGCGCGAGCCGAATCTGCCGTTGGTGCAAGGGGTGGGAGAAGCGCTCCCGGTCGCGCCGGATTACTTCGATGTGGTGCTGGCCGAATGTACGCTGTCGCTGATGGACATGGAGACCGCGCTGGCCGAGTTTGGGCGCGTGCTGCGCACTGACGGCTGGCTGATCGTGACTGATCTCTATGTACGCCATCCGGAGCAGATGAATGCGCTTCAGGATTTACCGGTACGTTCCTGTTTGGGCGGAGCCATCCCGCGCGAAACCCTCCTTGAACGGGTCAGAGCGCAGGGATTTACCGTGCGCCTGTGGGAAGATCACACAGAAACGCTCAAGGTCTTTGCTGCGCGCCTGATCTGGGAACATGGGTCGCTGGCGCAGTTCTGGCAGTGCGCGGTTCCGCAGACCAGCAACCGCCTGGAAACAGCGATCACGTTGGCCAAACCGGGCTATTACCTGCTCATCGCGCAAAAGGATCACCGCAAAAAATAGTTTTTGAGGAAGACACTATGGATGAATACACCGCCCAACGTATGCGGGAACTCAAAAGTCAGGGCTATTTTTGCAGTCAGATTTTGATGATTATGGGGTTGGAATTGCAGGGCAAAGACAATCCCGACCTAATCCGCGCGCTGCATGGCCTGGCGGGGGGACTCGGCTTCACTGGTGAAACCTGCGGCGCACTGACCGGCGGCGCGACGCTGTTAGGGCTGTATGCGGGCAAAGGCACGCCTGAAGAGCCAGAAAACCTGCGTCTGAACTTTATGATTGAGGATCTGGTTAAGTGGTTCAAAGACGGCTTCGGCCAGGAATATGGCGGCATCCGCTGTGAAGAAATCCTTGCGGGCAATCCCCATAACACCGGGATTCGCTGCCCGCTCATGGTGGCGGGAACGCTCCAAAAAGTCAAAGAACTGTTGATCGAAAACGGTTTCGATCTTGCGGGGACCTATGATGACTGACAACCCACGAATCCTCTCGTCCACCGAAAGCGTCTGTCCGATTTGCTTCAGCCGCATCGGCGCACAGCGTGTTCAGATCGAAAATGATGTCTATCTCGTCAAAACCTGCCCGCAACACGGAGAATTCAAGACCATTGTGTGGCGTGGACCAACCCCGGCCTTTACCGAATGGGTGCGTCCTAAAATCCCGTCACATCCATCCAATCCATTCACCCCGGTCGAGCGGGGTTGTCCGTTTGACTGCGGCTTGTGTGCCGATCATCACCAGCAGACTTGTACAGCGCTGATCGAGGTCACGCAGCGCTGTGATCTGCGCTGCAACTACTGTTTCGCGAGCGCCGGCTCAGCAAATGTGCCCGATCCCGACCTCACCCACATCGAATATCTGTATCGTCGTCTGCTGGAAACCGGAACGCAGCCCAATCTCCAGATTTCCGGCGGCGAACCCACGTTGCGGGATGATCTGCCGGACATCATCGCCCTCGGTCGATCCCTCGGATTCCAGTTCATTCAGCTGAACACCCATGGGTTACGTCTCGCCCGTGACCGCGAATACGTCCGGCGCCTCAAAGAGGCCGGATTATCGTCGGTGTTTCTGCAGTTTGATGGCACGGACGACGAGATTTTGAAGACAATTCGCGGTGTGCGCCAACTAGAACGTAAACGCGCCGCCATCGCGCACTGTGCCGAGTTCGATCTGGGGGTGGTGCTCGTGCCTGTACTTATCCCCGGCGTGAATACGCACAACCTCGGCGCAATCATCGCGTTCGCACTCGACCACTTTCCCACCGTGCGCGGGGTGCATTTTCAACCTATCACCTATTTAGGGCGCTTTCCCCATGCCCCGGCAGATTCTGACCGCATCACCATACCGGAGGTGATCCGATTGATCGAAGCGCAGACTCAGGGCGCGCTCAGAGTTGAAAACTTCACCACTTCCGGCTGTGAGAACGCATTGTGTTCGCTGCATGGCAATTTCGTCGTCATGCCCGATGGAAAACTCCGCCCCTGGATCAATCAGCAGCCGAATACAAGCTGTTGTATTCCCCAACCGGCCGCAGTGGGGGCAGAAAAAACCCGCCAGTTTGTCGCGCAGCATTGGGCACCACCGCCGCCCACGTCCGGAAGCATGATTGCGCTGGACAGCATCGATTCATCGAGCTTCGGGGAATGGGACAGGTTTCTGGCTCGAACCAAAACCCACAGCTTTTGTATCTCCGGAATGGCGTTTCAGGATGTGTGGAATCTTGACCTCGAGCGCCTGCGCGATTGCTGCATTCATACGGTCAGTCCCGATGGACGCGTGATCCCTTTCTGTGCGTACAACCTGACGAGTCAAAGCGGCGCAACCCTTTATCGCGGTCAAATGCTTCCCGTTGAGGCGCTGCTATGAAACGGACGCCCCTTGACCGCTGGATCGGGACGAAGATCGACCGACCGGATAGTTCACTGACGCGGTCACAACTCGATGCGTATCAAGGGCAGGCCCTCGGTGAGACTGTGGCTTGGGCGCAGGCGCGCAGCGGTTTTTACCGCCACCTGCTCGCCGATGCTCCGACCATCGACGGGTTGTCCGACTTAACGAAGCTTCCCTTCACCACGGCCGACGACATCCGCCGCGAACCGCTGCAACTGGTATGTGTGTCTCAGGACGAGATTCAGCGTGTGGTGACGCTCGACACCTCGGGAACGACGGGCAGCCCCAAACGGCTCTTCTTCACCAGAGCGGATCAGGAGCTGACGATCGATTTCTTCCATCAGGGTATGACCACGTTCACCGATCCCGGAGATCGCGTGCTGATCTTGCTGCCCGCTCAAACTCCGGGCAGCGTGGGCGACTTGCTGGCCACCGCGCTCCAACGCTTCAACGCCGTGCCGGTGAAATACGGTCCCGTGGTTGATCCCGACGCTGTGCTTCGGGTCATCCGCCGCGAAGCGATCAATGTGATCGTGGGAGTGCCGGTGCATTTGCTGGCGCTGGTGCGGCATGATCCGACACTCAAGATCAAGAGCGTCTTGTTTGCGACCGATCACGTTCCCGACCCGATCCGTGCCGAATTGGAGCAGATGTGGGACTGTCAAACCTATGATCACTACGGCATGACCGAAATGGGGTTGGGTGGGGGCGTGGAATGCGCAGCGCGACGTGGGTATCACCTGCGTGAAGCTGATCTGCTGTTTGAAATTGTCGATCCGCATACGGGCGAACCGCAGCCCGAAGGTGATTACGGCGAAATCGTCTTCACCACACTAACGCGGCGCGGCATGCCGCTCATCCGCTACCGCACGGGCGACTGGGGGCGGTTCATCCCGGGCGCGTGCCCGTGTGGGACAGTGCTCAAGACTCTGGAGCGCGTCCAAGCACGGGTGAACGGTCGCTTCACGGTCAAGGGGGGCATTCTCACCCTCGCCGATCTGGATCGGGTGCTGTTCGGACTGCCGCAGGTCGCGAACTATCACGCCGCGCTGATCAAAGGTTTTTTTCATGATTGCTTACAGTTGAACATTCAGGCGCGTGAACTCGACCTGCTTCCGGTGGCCGCCGCCCTCAATGCGCACGTGCCGCAGGTCGCTGGGCTGGAGATCGGCTTTCGGGAAGTTGAGGTTATCCCGCTGACCATGGCGAAACGTGTGCTGATCGACAACCGGATGACCAACCATGAGTAAGAAACCACAGGCGAGCAGTGTATCTCCGGAATACGTAATCCTCGGTTTCCTGAGGCAGCAGCCCGCGCATGGCTATGACCTGCACGAGCGTATTACGCAGCAGCTAGACACAATTTGGACGATCAGCCCGAGTCAGATTTACAGCATCCTGAATCGTCTGGAAGCGCGAAACCTCATCAGTGGTGTCACCCAGGAACAAGAACGAGCACCAGCGCGCCGCAGCTATTATTTGACACCCCTTGGACAGCGTCATCTCGATGCCTGGCTGCGCGAACCCACACAGCCAAGCTCCCATGCGATTCGCGTTGAATTTCTGACGCGGCTCTACTTCATGTTTACGACTGACCGCGATCAGGCTCTGCACCTGATTGACAGCCAAATTGTCGATACACAGGCGGCATCAGAACGGTTTCAAGCCCTGTTCACCGCTACCCCGCAGTCCCAGATTTTCAAACGGATGGGACTAGAGCTGCGGATCCAGCAGCTGACCTCGATTGTTGCCTGGCTGAGGCACTGCCGCACCCAGCTTCAAGAGCTTGCGGCGGGGACATCCGATCAACCTTTCAACGAAAGCCCATAAAAGATTTGTGAAGATAGGGGAGTTTTTACCATGAGAGACATTATTTCGCAGCTCGAAACGTGGTCAGCGCACAACGAACCCATCGCCGTCGCCACCGTCGTGCAGACCTGGGGATCATCCCCGCGTCAAGTGGGCGCAAAAATGGCTGTGATCGCGAGTGCGATGCTGTGCGGTTCTGTCAGCGGCGGTTGTGTTGAAGCAGCGGTCGTCGAAACTGCTTTTAAAGTCCTCCAGCATGGTCAGCCGAAACTGCTGCACTTTGGCGTCGCCGAAGAGACGGCTTGGGATGTGGGACTGGCCTGCGGCGGCACCATCGAAGTGTTTGTCAAACGTCTGGATACGTCACTTCTGGAAGAAGTGCAGCGCGGGCTGGCATCCGAGCAGACCTTCGCCGTTGTGACCGTGATTCAAGGAGCAGCGGAACTGTTAGGGCGTGATCTGGTCATCCGTGGAGATGGCACACTCACCGGTATGCCCTTGGGCGATGGACTGGATACCCTGTCTCAACAGGCGACCCAGACTGCAATCGCGGCCGGTCAGTCACAGCGGGTGATGGTCACCGAGAACCCGCCGTTGGAGCTGTTCATTGATGTGTTTACCCCGGAACCAGAGCTTGTTATCATCGGTGGTGTTCACATCGCTGTCGCGTTGACCAACATCGCGAAAGTGCTTGGCTACCGGACGACCATCATCGATCCCCGCACCGTCTTTGGCAACGAACACCGCTTTCCGCACGCTGATCGGCTGATGCAAACCTTTCCCGACTCAGCGCTTGCCGAGATTCGGTTAACCCCGCGCCACGCCGTCGTCAGCCTGTCGCATGATCCCAAACTAGATGACCCGGCCGTGCGCATCGCGCTGCACAGCCCGGCATTCTATGTTGGCGCACTGGGCAGCAAAGCGACTCAGCAGCGCCGCCGTGAAAAGCTCATAGCGGAAGGAATGCTCCCAGATCAACTGGCGCGACTGCATGGTCCGGTAGGGCTCGATCTCGGCGGACGGACGCCCGAGGAGCTCGCGCTGGCCATCATGGCGGAAATCGTCGCCGTACGGAATGCGCGCACCAAGGCGATCATCGAGCAAAGCGCAGTGGTCGCGGCTCACTAAATATCCCGAGTTCGGGTTGAAGTTTCTGTCACCCCACTCCAAATTCGGGGTGGGGAAGCAGCAAAAGCATTATTTGTCTCCCCTCTCCTCGCTAGCATGCTGGTAGGGGTACAAAGTTATGTAAAATCGAGAAGCTCCGAAACAGCTCGCCGTTTTGGAGGGGCGCAGTGCGGGGTGGTTAGCATATTGCGACCATGCTCGTGTCCGCGCGACTGGATTTGCGGGGCGATCACTTGCTTAAAATTGGCGAAAGTGAGGCTAATGATAACCACTTACAGGATTCGTTTCGTGATGTCACGATTATGCCAATAATCCTAGCAGCAGGGTAATCCCATTCGAACGCCGCAAGTCAGGGTGAGTTGAAGGTTAACTTTCGTGCCGCACTGAGATCACGTTTCTAATCCAGCTTTTGCTGCTAGTCCCTTGTAGTCGAGAATCTGGATCTGCTGGCGCTTGACCAAAATCAGCTTCTCCTTGGCTAAATTTCGCAGGGTGCGGTTGAGCACATCCGGGACAGTGCCAAGCCGATTTGCCAACTCCGCCTGGGTTGCCCAGCGGGGTCGGTGCAGCTGCTCCGCAGTCGATTGTTCGATGAGATAACGCGCGAGCCGCACTTCAATCGTACGCAGCGAAAGGTCTTCGACCATAGCGACCAACTGCTGCACACGCCCCGCAAGTCGTCGAATGACGACACGCGCAAGTTGGGGGTATTCATCCAGCAATTTCAGCATATCCTCTTTTTGGATGACCCATACCGTGGCCGCTTCGAGCGTAATGACCGTCGCCGAATTGGTCGATTCGATAAACACGCCAATCGCGTTGAATACCTCCCCTACGCCGATGTACTGAAGCACCTGCTCTCGACCATCGAGCGACATCTTCACGGCCTTTAGCCATCCGCGCTGCACGATATAGATCGCAACCTCTGGTGATCCTTCCAGAAGCACCACCTGCCCCGCAGCATATTCTTGCCGCACAGCGCGCGCAGCAATCATTTTCACAAGAGATGCATCAATATCAGTGAGGTAGGGAACCGCTGTTAAGGCGCGTAGAGCCTCATCGGTCACATCCATTTTATTCCTAGACACCTATTTTGTTTAGGCCACTCATTATCGTCCAGACGGATTCGGTCAACAAGTTTCATCCGGGTCAAATTCGACAAAAGTCGAAGACAGCCGTCTAACTTCAACCTATGCTGTCCGGATACAAAGTCGAACACCACCAATCGCATTGCCCGCTAGCAGCGGAGCATAATAAGAGGAGCCACATGCCAGCTATGGTGTATCCCAATTGGCAGACGACCGTTGTTTTCGCACCGGATGGTCCGCAACCGCAAATACTCGTGGAAAACACGCAGGTCAAAGTCGTGATCGTCGGCCTCGAAGCCGGTCAAAAGCTGCCTTCACATCCGCAGACACTGGCGATCTACCACTTTCTTGAAGGCACGGGCTGGATGATCGTTGACGATGAACGGCATCCCGTCAGCGCGGGAACGATCATCATCACCCCCAACGGCGCTAAACGCGGAATTGAGGCAGAAACTCGCTTGGCGTTTCTAGCCACCCGAATGTCCAAAGCCGAATAGCTGCTCAGTCAACAGCTCGCGCTTTCGCCAAACCCAAACATATCCCATCAGAGGAGGAACCGCGTGTTCAACCCGTATGTTCTCATGACCTTTCTTTACCTTGCCCTTGCCGTTCTCGGCGCGTTGGATGCCTCGCTGGTTAACTTCCAATTCCTGCCCGCGTTTGCGGGATTACGTTGGATACGAGTGCATTTAATTACCCTAGGCGCGCTGATGGAGTTCGCTTTTGGCATCCTGCCGCTGGTCGCGACGGCGCGCATCAAACTGCCCCGTCCCCAATTCCGGTGGGACATCTGGCTCACGCTGAATCTCGGACTGCTGATTTTGCTGGTGGGCATTCCCATGATCAACGGCGCTTTGATCACCATTGGTGGAGGGCTGATCTTCGCCGCGGCCATTCTGCTCATCATCCAGCTGAGTCAATTGCGCGATCCGGGTGCTGAGACGCACCCATCGGCCGGACGGAAATTTTACGTCATGGGGCTCGTCTACCTGCTCGTGGGCATTACCATCGGCACGGGCTTATGGCAGGGCTGGAGCGCATGGCTGCAAATCAAAGTGCCGATTGAAGTTCACATCCACGCGAATAACTGGGGTTTCATGTCGTTGATCTTCGCCGGACTGCTGGTCGATCTCTATCCAAGTTTCACCGGGCGTTCATTACGGTGGCCGCGCTCGATCACACCGATTTTCTGGATGATGACGTTTGGTGCGCTCGGTCTGGTTCTGGGGCCGTGGGTACAATCGAATCTATTCTCTGTACCGGGGCTGATCCTGCACCTCTCGGCGACCATCTGGCTGCTGATCAACGTTGTCAAGCCGTTCTGGGGTGAGCGCAGCGCGTGGTCAGCGGGGATGCTGCATTTGGTCACCGCTTACGCGTGGATTCTCGCGCCAGTTATGGTTGCTCCGCTTATCATCCTCGGGGTGCCGGGATTCCCCGGTGCGGGCATCGAACAAAACGCGCCGCAAGCCCTCATCTACGGTTGGGTACTTCAGTTCGGCTATGCGATCATCCCGCTGGTGTTCCGGCGCATGCTCACGCCCAAAGCGCCGCCCAAGCTTGGTGGCAATTGGTTCAGCCTGATCGCCGTGCATCTTGGCGGAGTCCTGCTGTGGCTCGGTATTTTCCTGCAGGCTGCGCAACCGGTATTACACGGCGCGGCGTATGGATTGTGGTTCGCTTCCATGCTGCCGATTGCCTACGAAGTCTGGCAAATTGTCCGTACCGGGTTCGCAGAGGTTGCAGGTACAGAATTTGAGCCGCCAGTGCTCGACAGCCCACCGGTCAATTGAAGCGGTAATTTCAGCCTATCCGGGTTGGCTCAGGCGCCTAATCCGACGTATTCGTCACTGCGATGACAAAGGGATGTACGGCTCCCGCGCCCGAACGCTGGAGCAAGTCGCCGAGCACGGTCAGCGTCCACCGCGAATCGGCCACATCATCCACCAAGAGAATTGCTTCACCGTGCAGGCGTTTGACCACCACAAAGCGCTCTAACACGTTGAGCGCCTGCTGATAGCTGTTGCGCATCTCCGTTTGCGGCGGGTGCTGAACCGTATGTTCCAGCGCCTGCACCACCGGCAAGCCCACCTGCTGGGCGAGGCGTTCGACAAAATCGGTCACCAACTGTGGGCGGCGCAGCGACGGCACGGGCACGATGACTTGGGGTGGCGTTGACAGCGAGCGCAGGCGCTCACGTAAGGCGCGCGCGGACGCCTCGACGAGTGCCTCATCGTAGCGCAAACCGCGCCCCCGATCCGCGCGCACAAGCGCGCCATACCCGTCGTCAAAATAGACACACAGCGCTAATCCTGGCTGATTCACGCGCATGTCCGTTGTTTTGGCGAAGCCCGGCAACCCGGCTGACCAGCGGCGGCGCGGTTCAAACGTCAAGGGTTTACCCTGACGCAAAAACTGCTGCGCACGCACAATGGCTTGATTATCCGGCTGAAACTTGCTGGCTGCGCCGGTGCAGTTTTTACAGCGACCACAGCGCTGCGGTGGCTGCGGATCATCGAGCGCCGCCGCGATGAAATGCATCAGGCAGCCCGCTTCGCGCGTATAGGCTTGCATGTGGCGCAGTTCCGCATAGCGCATCTGAGTGACTGACTCCCAGCGCTCATAGTCTGGCTGCGTATCGGTCTTCAGCAGCACATACGCCGAATCGCGCTTTTCGATGATCCGCTCAACTTCCAGATGCGTCAGGATCTTCTCAAGGACCGAGAGGCGCGCATTGACATCCCGCTGCAAATCGTTGCGCGACCTGGGTTGGGCACGCAGCGCCCCGATCACCGAGTTGACTTGTTGGGGTGTGGGAAAGGCGGTATCGATGAAATAGCGCTGAATATCTTCATCGCCGGAACCGTGCATCAGGACGATGTAGGCTTTGTCGATCCCACGCCCCGCGCGCCCGATCTGCTGGTAGTAACTGATGATATTCCCCGGCAGTTGATAATGGATGACAAAATGCAGATCGCTCTTGTCAAAACCCATGCCTAAAGCGACGCTGGAGACCAACGCCTTGACCTGATTATTCATCAACTGCTGTTCGAGTTCGGCGCGGTCTTCGGCTTCCTGTGCTTCGACATCGGCGTAATAGGGTTTAACGTTCAATCCGTCGGCTTTCAGCCAATCCGCAACCAAGCGGCAGTCGCGCGTCGTCGTACAGTAGATGATGCCGCTCCCGGGTATGCTGCGGAGAAGATGCGATAGCAGCGTGAGCCGGGTCGCCGCATCCAGCGCATCGGGATAGACATACAGGGCGAGGCTGTCACGGGTGAGCGAGCCGCGCTGGATGTGAATCCCCGTGCCGAGGATTTCGGCCACGTCCTTGACCACGCGATCATTCGCCGTCGCAGTCGTGCCGATGACGGGTGTGTGCGCGGGGATTTCATCCAGCAGATTCATGATCCGGCGATAATTCGGGCGGAAATCGTGTCCCCAATCCGAAATACAGTGCGCCTCGTCCACCACCAGCAAGCCGACCTGCTGCCGCAGCACCGACCAAACCTGTGCCTGAAAGCGGTCGTTCGCGAGGCGTTCGGGTGAAATCAACAGCAAATCGATCTCACCGTTCAATAAGTCCCGTTCAATGCTGGGGTGATCATCCGCGTTATCGCTGTTGATGGTGGCGGCGCGCAGTCCCCAGTGCGCCGCCGATTCAATCTGGTTGCGCATGAGGGAAAGCAGCGGGCTGATGAGGATCGTCACTCCGGCACCCTGAGCGCGCAGCAAACGCGTCGCCATGAAGTAGACAAGGCTTTTGCCCCATCCGGTGCGCTGGACCACCAGCACACGTTGACGATTGACCACCAGTGCCTCAATCGCTTCCCACTGGCCATCCCGAAAATGCGCCTGAGCGCCGAGGGTATGCTGTAACCACTGTTCTGCTTGGGCGCGAAGCGCATTGACCATAAGCTTGGATTATTCCAGAGACGATAACGATAAACCGAAACTATACGAAGACATCGGCTTATGCGCAAATCGGCTGCTACAACGCGGCTGCCTGCTCGATCCGGTTAAGCCTACGGCCTCTCATCATCGGGACGCGAAATGGGCGCGTCCGAATTTCCGGATAGTCCTCGGGCCGGCCCCGCCTGCTCCCGTCCATGCTAACTTGACACGCCGCGCCGTGGAAGCGATGCGGCGGGTCTCAGCCGATTCCGCTCATTTGTGCGCCACCTGCTTGACTAAAATGAACAAGTGTTCTATGCTGTGGTCTGCCTAATACGCATCTCAAGGGGTAGTCATATGAGCGAAGTCCGTGTACTAGTTGGCACACGCAAGGGCGCTTTCGTTTTGCGTTCGAACGAGCAGCGCAAAGACTGGACGGTCGAAGGCCCACATTTTCCCGGCTGGGAGATCTATCACATCACTGGGACGCCAAGTGATCCTAACCGGCTGTATGTATCACAATCGGGTGGCTGGTTCGGTCAGATCATTCAGCGGTCCGACGATGCTGGCAAAACGTGGGAAACGATGAATAATGAATTCGCCTACGCTGGCGTTCCCGGCACGCACCAGTGGTACGACGGCACGCAGCATCCGTGGGAATTCAAGCGCGTCTGGCATCTCGAACCCTCGCCGACCAACCCGGACTCGCTCTATGCGGGCATTGAAGATGCCGCCCTGTTTCACTCGAACGACGGTGGCAAATCATGGCAGGAACTTTCCGGCTTGCGCGATGTGAAAGCTAATCTCTGGCAGCCCGGCGCAGGTGGGATGTGCTTGCATACGATTGTTCTCAGCAAAGATGATCCGAACCGTATTTTCGTCGCGATTTCGGCGGCGGGCGCGTTCCGCAGTGACGATGGCGGCCAAACATGGCGCGCGGTCAACGAAGGGCTGAAATCAGATTATGAATTACCGGACGCCAGCGCCGAAGTCGGTCACTGCGTCCACAGCATTGCTATGCATCCGTCCCGCCCCAATATTCTGTTCATGCAAAAGCATTGGGATGTAATGCGCTCGGACAATGGGGGCGATTCGTGGCACGAAATTAGTGGCAACCTGCCGAGCGATTTTGGCTTCCCGATCGGCGTCCATGCGCACGAACCGAATACGATCTATGTCGTGCCGATTACCAGCGACTCGCACCATTTCCCACCGGATGGCAAGCTGCGCGTGTATCGCAGTCGTTCCGGCGGCAATGAATGGGAAGCACTCACCAACGGTCTGCCGCAAAGCGACTGCTATGTGAATGTGCTGCGCAACGCGCTGGCCATCGACTCGCTCGCTTCGTGCGGTGTCTACTTCGGCACGACGGGCGGTCAGGTATACGTGTCCGCCGATTCAGGCGATAACTGGCAGGCGATTGTCCACGACCTGCCCCCGGTGCTTTCAGTTGAGGTGCAAGTGCTGCCATGATTACTGTGACGCTGCCCACCCACCTGCGCACGCTGGCGCGCGTGTCCGGCGCGGTTGAGCTCCACGTCGAGGAGCCGATTACGCAGCGGGCGATTCTCGACGCGTTGGAGGCGGCGTATCCCATGCTGCGCGGCACGATTCGCGACCATGTGACCAAAGAGCGCCGCGCCTTCGTCCGCTTTTTTGCCTGTGGCGAAGATATTTCGCATGAGTCACGAGACGCGACTGTGCCCCCGGAAGTGGCAGCGGGCAAAGAGCCGTTCCGCATTATCGGGGCGATGGCCGGCGGGTAAAAACGAGAGAAACAAGTTTGTAGGGCACACGTGCACAGAATACGGTGATTGTTGTCGTGAACGCTGAAGACGAGGCATACCTCGTCCCTATATAGATGCCCCTTCTGTCTCCCCTCCCTGAATTCGGGGAGGGGACGGGGGCTGTCAGGGGTAGGTTTTTAATGGTAGGGACGAGGCATGCCTCGTCCTCCCGTGA
>CALKIA010000135.1 GCA_937988705.1 uncultured Chloroflexota bacterium
GTCATCCTTTCACTATAACTCATTCTCTAACTTCTTTCGAGACTTTACATAAGTAGACTCTCGAAAGTCCCAATGGAGGGGTAGACCTCTGTGTCTACCCGGTTTCGGGCGCACACACAGGTGCGCCCCTACATCCATTCGTGGATTTGTTTCGAGAACCTACTTTAATAGAACAGCGTGAAGTCCGTGAGGGACAGCGGACGCCATCAATGGTGTCCCTACACAAAAACCTTCGCTCGTAGGAACGCGATTTATCACGTCCACAAAACCTGAAACCAGAACCTGAAAATCCACATCACGCTATTTGCGCACGTACCGGTATGCGTTGCCCCTTCACAGGAAATGTGCGTTCGCCGTCCATCTGTGATATGAGCTTAACGCATCGCAGCCTCATAAGAAAACGGACGCGCCGAAGCGCGTCCTGACAAAACCTCTGTTCCCCTCTCCCTTGGGAGAGGGGTTAGGGGTGAGGTTGTCTTGCCTACAGCATCTTGCGCAGCACGGTCTGCAGGATGCCACCATTGCGATAGTACTCGACTTCGACAGGCGTATCGATGCGGGCGATGGCTTGGAAGGTCTTGACCGTGCCATCTTCCGACTTGGCGATGACCGTCAGTTCCGACTTGGGCTGCACGCTGTCGTCAATGCCGACGATTTCGAAGGTTTCGCGCCCGTTCAAACCGAGCGTTTCCGCGCTCTCACCTTCCTTGAACTGGAGTGGCAGCACGCCCATCATCACCAGATTGCTGCGGTGAATGCGTTCGTAGGAGCGGGCAATGACCGCCTTGACGCCGAGCAGCGAGGTACCCTTGGCGGCCCAGTCACGGCTGGAGCCTGTGCCGTATTCCAGACCCGCGATCACGACGAGCGGCGTGCCGTCGGCGATGTACTTCTGCGAGGCATCGTAGATCGGCAGGACTTCGCTGGTCGGCAGGTACATCGTGATGCCACCTTCGCTGCCGGGTACGAGCTGGTTACGCAGGCGAATGTTCGCGAACGTGCCGCGGATCATGATTTCGTGGTTGCCGCGGCGCGCGCCGTACACATTGAAGTCGGCCTTCTGGATGCCGTGTTCCTGCAGGTACTTGCCCGCCGGGCTGTTCAGGGCGATATCGCCGGCCGGGGAAATGTGATCGGTTGTGATCGAGTCGCCGAGCAGCGCCAGCACGCGTGCCCCCTTGATCGGTTTAATCGGCGACGGTTGCGGGTCGAATTCCATGAAGAACGGCGGTTCCTGAATATAGGTGCTGCTGCCATCCCACGTGAAGACGTCGCCCGTCGCGCTGGGAATCTCGTTCCACATCGTGTTGCCGTTGTAGACATTGCCATACTGCTTAAGGAACATGTCCGGCGTGATGGCCGTCTGCATAACTTCTAGGACTTCTTCGTTCGTCGGCCAAATGTCGCTCAAATAGACCGATTCGCCATCTTTGCCGACGCCGAGAGGTTCGGTTGCCAGATCAATATCGACCGTACCCGCCAGCGCATACGCTACCACCAGCGGCGGCGACGCTAGATAGTTCGCCTTGATGAAGGGGTTGATGCGGCCTTCGAAGTTGCGATTGCCGCTCAACACGGCGGCGGCGACCAGGTTGCCTTCCACGACGGCATCGGACACCTTTTGCGGCAGTGGGCCGCTGTTGCCGATACAGGTCGTGCAGCCGTAGCCGACCGTGTGAAAGCCGAGCGCTTGCAGGTAAGGTGTCAAACCGGCTTTGTCGTAGTATTCGGTGACGACACGCGAACCGGGGGCGAGGCTCGTCTTGACGTGCGGCTTGCTCGCCAGACCCTTTTCGACGGCCTTCTTCGCCAGCAGACCGGCCGTCAACATGACCATCGGATTGCTCGTGTTCGTGCAGCTCGTGATGGCAGCGATGACAACTGCGCCGTGACCAATGTCCGCGCTGTGGCCATTGTCGGCAATCTGCACGCGGTTGGCCAGCGCCGCGGTGTCGAGCGCGAAGCCGCGCTGATCGACCGGGGTAGTCAGCGCCTTTTCAAAGGTCGACTTCATGTCCTTGAGCAGAACGCGATCCTGCGGACGCTTGGGGCCGGCCATGCTCGGCTGCACGTCGTCGAGGTCGAGTTCGAGCATGTCGGTGTATTCTGCCTGATTGTGGAACGTGCGGTACAGACCCTGTTCCTTGGCGTAACGTTCGACCAACTGCACCTGCGCTTCGGGACGCCCCGTGCGGCGCAGATAATCGAGCGTTTCGTCGTCAATCGGGAAGAAGCCCATCGTCGCGCCGTATTCGGGAGCCATGTTGGCGATGGTGGCGCGGTCGGGCAGGGTGAGCATCGAGCAGCCGGGGCCGAAGAATTCGACGAACTTGTCGACCACGCCGCGCTTGCGCAGCATCTGCGTGATGGTGAGCACGAGGTCGGTCGCGGTCGCGCCTTCCGGCAGGCAGCCGTTCAGCTTGAAGCCGACGACCTGCGGCATGAGCATGTAAATCGGCTGGCCGAGCATCGCGGCTTCGGCTTCGATGCCACCCACGCCCCAACCGAGCACGCCCAAGCCGTTGATCATAGTGGTATGGCTGTCCGTGCCGACGAGTGTGTCCGGGAAGGCGGTCAGCACACCCGCGTCGTCGCGCAGATGCACGACCTTCGCCAGGTATTCAATGTTGACCTGATGCACGATCCCCGTCGCCGGGGGCACGACCTTCAGGTTTTCGAAGGCCTTCTGACCCCAATGCAGGAACTCGTAGCGTTCGCGGTTGCGTTCGAATTCGAACTGCGCGTTGAGCAGAATCGCGTCGGTTGAGCCGAAGCGATCCACTTGCACCGAGTGATCGATGACGAGATCGACCGGGACAATCGGGTTGATTTTGCGCGGGTTGGCCCCGACGCGGGCGACGGCGCTGCGCAGTGAAGCTAAATCGACGACGGTGGCCACGCCGGTGAAATCTTGCAGGATGACGCGCGACGGCTTAAAGGGAATTTCGATGGCTTGCGTTGAATTGGGCGTCCAATTCGCCAGCGCCGCGACATTGTCTTCGCTCACTTCGAAGTTGTCGAGGTTGCGGAGCGCATTTTCCAGCAGAATCTTGATGCTGTACGGTAGTTTTTCGATATGGCCGACACCGCGTTTCGCGAGTTCGCTTAACCGATAAATAACGGCGTCACCGCTTCCGGTGTCAAATGTGCCGCGTGAACCAAACGTGTCAAGTCGTTGTGCCATTGGATATTTCCTTGGGGTGAACTTATGTAACCGATTGTAACGAAAAAAGGCGGCTAAAATCCAATCGAACCTCGTTATCCGGGTGATTGACCGTTTCTATTGAATGCGCTGAAGTACATCCGCCAGCGCCCGGACTTGCGCTTGATCGACCACGCCGCGCGTGCGCGCCGCGCTCCCCGCATGATATTCCTGCGCCCGTGTGCTGCTGACGAGTTCCGGCAAATTGGCGAGCGTGACGCCCCCCGCACAGGCGAACGTGAATTCCGCGCCGAATTCCCGCACCCACTCGCCCATTTGCAGTCGCCCCTGCCAGATGTCCGGCGCGCCGCCCGAACACAACAGCCGTTCCGCGCTGCCCCTCAGCGCCCGAATGGCTAGCGTCGGATCAAGCGCCTCGTCCAGCGCGCGGTGAAAAGTGATCTTAAGTCCATCCGCGGCTGCTTTGACCTGCTGCACCAGCGGCAGATCGATCTCATGGTTAGAGGTCAGCGCGCCGAAGACGATGCTCGTCACGCCGATATGCGCGCCCATTTCTGCCTGTTGGAGAATCACGTCGATGTCGTGCGGCGAATAGTAGAAGCTCTTTGCATGGGGACGCACCATCATGTTAAGGTCAATCGTCAGCGCGTCACGGATAGTGCGAACCATATCCAACGGGGGAGTCAGCCCGCCGACCGCCAGATCGACGCAGACTTCGACGCTGTGCGCGCCTCCCGCCTGCGCGGAAAGCGCTTCGGTGAGGTTGGTCGCAATCACTTCGAGTCGGTACATGCTTTGCCCAGAATATGCCAGCAAGAATTGTTCTGGTTGAGGATACCGCAAATCCTGTAAATGTGATGAGGTTGCCTTTTGTCACATGCGTTGTAGACTTAAGCGTCTAATTCTTAGGTGATTGAGGCTAATATGACGCAGGGAAACAATCCAAAGAACAAGAATCCTAAGCAGAGCGGTGGCTCTGGGAACAAATCGGGTGACACACGTTCAACGGGTGAGCAGAAGCGTTCGACCAGTAATGTTGATCGTCCCTTTACGGCGAAGTCGCGGGTGCGCTCCGGTTCACGGAGCAGCCCTGAGACTGAAAGCCGCAGCACCGGAGGCGGTGCAAGTTCACGCGCGGCGGAACGCAAACAGGAACGTGAACAGGAACGTCAGCGCCGCCGTTTCACCATTGGTGGGATTGTGATCGGCGCTATCGTGTTGTTGGTCGTCTTCGCCCTGTTGATCACTACTATCCCCGCGGATGCGCCCGTGCCGGAAAACGCGGTCGCGCGCTATGCCGACATCGCGCAGTCCGAGACGCAGGAAGGCTATCCGGTGCTCGGCGACGCGAATTCGCCCGTGCGCGTGAGCGTCTATTCCAGCTTTGACTGCACGCACTGCCGCGAATTCCATGAGGGCTATCAGCAGGCACTCGTTGACCGCGTGAAGGCGGGCAGCATGTCGCTGATCTTCGTGCCGCTCTATGGTACGGGCAGCGTCACCAACGGTGAAGGTGCGGCCCGCGCGGCTATGTGCGCGCTCCAGCAGGACAAGTTCTGGGAATTCCAGGATGCGTTGTTCAACTGGCAGGGCTTGTACGTGAATCAGGCGTTTACGAGCAACCGTCTGCAATCAGGGGCGGGTTCGCTCAACATCGATTTGCGCAACGGTTGTATCAGCAGCGCCGAAACTGCCGAGGTGTTGGCCACCGCGCGCACCGCCGCCAGCGGCCTGCTCAATTTTGCGGGCACACCGAGTGTGACGATCAATGGCGTGGTGCCGACCGATGCCGAGGGCGTGCCCTTGACCGACCGTGATGCTATCATCGCGGCAATTGACGCTGAAATCGCTCGTTTGGGTGGGGCTGAGGTCACGCCGGAAGCCACCAGCGAAGCGACTACCGAAGCCATGATCCCTGAAGCCGTTGCGACGGAAGCCGCGGTCGCGGCCACGCCGGAAGTGACGCCCGACGAAGTCGCCGAACCGACGCCGGAAGTCACCGCCGCGAGCTAATTTACAGCAGAGTGGATTGTAGGGACGCGCTTGATCGTGTTCCTACATGGTCGATGGTTTAGCCTTGAGTAGTTTTCGCGTGTTTTGTAGGGGCAGACCTATGTGTCTGCCCAGTATTCGGGCGCACACGCAGGTGCGCCCCTACTCTAGCTCTTCGCCAGCATTGGCCCCAGCTTTTTACCACCGAGCAGATGCATATGTAGATGAAAGACTTCCTGCCCACCGTCGGCCTTGCAGTTGACGATGAGGCGGTAGCCGCTCTCCGCAAGGCCGAGCTGGCGCGCTACTTCTTTGGCGACCACAAACAGATGGCCGAGCGTCGCCTCGTCTTCCGCGGATACATCATCGACCGTGGCGATCTCCTTGTTCGGGATGATCAGAATATGCACGGGGGCGACCGGATGAATGTCTTTGAATGCCGTCACGCGTTCATCCTGGTACACGATTTCCGCTGGAATTTCGCCCGCGATGATTTTTGAAAAGATTGTCGACATAAGGTCTCCTAACCGTTTACCGTTGATGTTTCAGCTACATCGCTAATCCGCCGTCAACGGTCAAAATGTGTCCGGTGATGTAAGCTGCCTCGTCGGACGCGAGGAAGCAGGTGGCCGAGGCCACATCTTCGACCGTACCCCAACGCCCCAACGGGATATTCTCGTTCAGCTTCTTTGCGATATCTTCGGGCAGGTTGGCGGTCAGGTCGGTGAGCACGAAGCCGGGCGCTACCGCATTAACCGTGATACCCCGCGGCGCAACTTCCCGGGCGAGCGCTTTGGTCAAGCCGATGATCCCGGCTTTGCTGGCGCTGTAGTTGGTTTGACCCGCGTTGCCCATGATGCCGCTGATGCTGGTGATGTTGATCACACGTCCGTAACGCTTGCGCATCATCGAGCGCACGGCGGCTTTCGACACGAGCCACGTGCTGCGCAGGTTGGTCTGGATGACGGTGTCGAAATCGTCCGCGCCCATCAGCATGATCACGTTGTCGCGGGTGGTTCCGGCGTTGTTGATGAGAATGTCCAGCTTGCCGTAAGTATCAATCGCCGTCTTGATCAGGCGGTTGGCGTCCTCTTCGAGGCTGACGTCGGCTTGTACGGCGAGACCTTTGCCGCCGCCCGCAGTGATCGCTTCGACAACTTCATTGGCGGCATCCGCGTTCTTCTGATAGTTGACGACGACCGTCGCCCCGCGTTTTGCCAGTTCCAGCGCAATCGCCTTGCCGATGCCGCGACTGCCGCCCGTTACCACCGCGATTTTGTCCGTAAATTGGGTCATGAAGTTCGATCTCCTGTGCAAGCAGCTTGAGAGCTGTTAGCGGTTAGCTTTTAGCAAAAACAAGAACACTCTAGGGCTTGTAAACGCACGCAAC
>CALKIA010000136.1 GCA_937988705.1 uncultured Chloroflexota bacterium
CAACCCCTCTCCCACGCAAGCGGGGAGAGGGGAGAAAAGCTAAATACCGCTGTGGCGAGGTACTAGCCCCAATGGTTGATAGGCCGGGGGTGGGGGTCTGCACACCGGATTTATGAGTTAAATTACAGGATCGCGTCCGCAAAACCCACAAATTGATCCGAAATACAGGCATGACGCCGCTACTCCCGCACCTAACCTTACAGTCAGCTTGATCACGCTATAAGCCTGACTTATCATCCACGACGCTTGGAAGCAGATTTATTGTTGAGGATGGGCGACATGAGAGACAAACTTGTACTGGTCACGGGTGGAACGGGCGGCATTGGTCAGCAAACAGCGTTGGGGCTAGCGCGACTCGGCGCGCATGTAATTATCACCGGGCGCGATGCTGGACGCGGCGCGGCGGCAGTGCGCGCTATTCAGCAAGCCAGCAGCGGCGCGCGGGTCGATCTGCTGCTGGCCGACCTCGCGGAACAGCGCGATGTGCGCGCACTGGCCGCGCAAGTGCAGCAAAATTACCCCCGGCTGGACGGGCTGATCAACAACGCGGGCGTGTTCAACATGCAGCGGAAGCTAACCACCGACGGCCTTGAAGCAACCTTTGCGGTCAATGTGCTCGCGCCGTTCCTGCTCACGCATCTGCTGCTGCCTGCACTGCAAGCCGCGCCCAGCGCCCGCGTGATCAACGTAACTGGCGGTAGTCCCGGCAACCTGGCATTGGATAACCTGCAGGGCGAGCGTAAGTTCACGGGCTTTGGCATGTACTCGCAGAGCAAAACGGCGATGATGGCGCTCGCTTACGAATTCGCGCAGCGCTGGCAAGGTTCAACGGTGACGGTGAATGTGTGCTATCCCGGGCGCGCCACCACGCCGATGACGCGCAATTTTCTGCCGCAGAGTTCTTCGCCGCTCCTGCGCGGGCTGTTGAACCTCTTGCAGAATGTCTTTTTCCGCGATGACGGCGGTCAATCGGCGGCGAAGGCGGCGCGTTCCTCGATCTATCTGGCGTCCGCACCGGAAGTGGCTGGCGTCAGCGGAACGTACTTCGGCACGAACAGCGAGCGACTCGCGTGGAAACCCGCAATGATCGAGGCGACGAATCGGCAGGCATTGTGGGCGCTGAGCAGTCAGCTCACCCACCTAGAGGGCGGCGCACTGCCGGGCTGAGCGTGGAATCGACTGCGCAAACACCAACCGCGTCTCGACAAAGAGGGCGCTAGGGGGCGACGCAGATAACTACACCCCCTCGTACACCGTGACGGGCAGCGCGAGCTTACCCAACCAACGGCCGATCATCTGCTTGATTTCGTCGGGTTCGCTGCGGGGCAGCACAATAGCCGCGCTCGTCACGCCCTGCCGTTGATGGTCGCGCGCCAGACTCAGCAGCACGGCGTCTACATAGCGCAGACGCGTCGCCCCGAACGGCGATTCGCGAATCACCATGAAGCCGAGCGCCGGCTGGGCATCGCGCCAGTACCACACCATCCCCGGTTTGATCTTCTGCGCCTGACACTGCCGGCTGAACCCGGAAAAGGCCGCGGGGAAACGCGTATGCAGGGCAGTTTCAAATTTCCCTGATTCAATGCGTCCCTGTACATTCATGCCGAAGTATAATACGTGTGCGGTGGTTTGAAGTGGATCGCCAGAAATATATTCAATCGCCACTACGAATCGCCTTTCAGGCTAACTTGTGAGTCCGTCGCGTTATTTGAGCAACTGCTCGGGAAATAATAATTTACCATGCCAACGCTGCCTCCCGCATTTGATCCGGCCCGGATCACAACCCATGTTTCGATGAATCGCGTTATTGTTGCGGATTTGCCCGGCCTGCCCGAAAAGCTGCGCGGCAAAAGCGGATATGGCCTGCTGTCTGCCGAGGCGCTCGCCGCGCTGATCAAGCCGCATCGCGCCGCGCTGCACATTCCGCCGGAGGTCGCCGACCGTGATCTGCCGCGCCAGCTGGATGAAGTGCTGTTTCACGGTTGGGGTGACGAAGTGCTGACCGTCACATCCATCGCGTCTGCGTTCGCCTGCCGGTTGGCTTATGTGCTGGCCACGCTCAAACGTGGCGATCCGGTCAACCGTGCGGCCCGTCCCGAATGGGATGATTCCTACTGGGAATTCTGGTCCGGCATCAAACATGTGATTCTCGGCGGCGGTCTGGTGAGCGGCATTCTCGGCGGTGTCGCCGCGCAGCTCGCTGAAGAGACGGTTTTGCCGAGCCTGGGTGTACGTGATCTGCGCGTAGAAGTCTCGAAATTCGGCGCGCAGCTCCCCTTGTACGGCGTCGCCCGGCATGCGCCTAACGACTGCCGCCGCGCCTATGTCCTCGATTTCGGCGGTACAGTCGTGAAGCGCGGCCGCGCCACGTATGGCGAAAACGAGCTGATCGCGCTGGAGGAACTGCCCGCGCTGCCCATGAAGGCGCGTAAACCGGCCGTACTGTTCAAATTTCTGGTCGATACCATGGCAAACGCGAAGGTGGAACATGACGGCGTGATCCTCGCCAGCCTCGCGACCTATCTGGATGACAACGGGCACATGCAGACCGGTCAAGGCGGCATCTATGGCGAACT
>CALKIA010000137.1 GCA_937988705.1 uncultured Chloroflexota bacterium
AAACAAGGTGCTCAACCGTCGCCTGCGAAATGCGCGGTGAGACGATCTTCCAGCCCTGAATCGCTTCGGTGATGGCCACCAAGGCGGCACAGGCTTCTTCCGGATGGGCGGTGTTGGCATTGATCACGGTGCTGGCGTTCCACGCGAAGGTCGTGGTGCTGCCCGTTTCGGGATGCGCCGGAACGTGGATCACGCCCACATCCAGACCATCCACGCGATCCAGATCGTCGGCAGCGCCACCCATGAACATGGCAATCTTGCCGGCCTTGAACATTTCGCCAAAGCCCTGTTCGGAGATGACTTCGCGGCTCGGCGACATCGCCTCGTTGTAGGCAGTGCTCAGGTAGAATTCAAAGCCTTCGACGAATTCGGGGCTGTCAATCGGGATGCTGGTGAAGTCCGAAGAAATCAGTTCGCCGCCCGCCTGCCAAATGAAGATGTACGGCGGCGGCCACCCATTGTTGGTGAAGCCCCACTGATCGACGGCGCCATCGCCATCGGTGTCCTGCGTCAGCGCCATGGCGGTTTCGGTGAAGTCGTCCCATGTCCAACCGTCCTGTGGATATTCGAGGCCAGCAGCATCGAACAGGCCGCGGTTGAAGTACACGACAACCGGCTGCGCGATCCACGGCAAGCCGTAGACATGGTCTTCATACTGATTGACGGCCAGAATGCCAGGATAGTAGTCGCTCAGGTCGCCTGCGGTTTGCGCTTCCGCGTCAGCGACAGCCGGGCAGGTATCGACCGGATAGAAAACACCTTCCGATGCGAGCGCCATGTTGTTCTGGTCGATCCAGTACAGGTCAGAACCTGTCCCGCCAGCGATCTGCGTCTGCACCTGCACGTAGTAATCGCTGGGAATCGGCTCATGGACGATCTGATAGTCGTTCTGGCTGGCGTTGATTTCATCGATCAACGTTTGCAGTTCGGCGGCTTCATCGACACCGGCCCACGTGGACATACGGATGGTCACGGGTTCTTGCGCAACAACGCTGCTGAACGAGATCGCCAGCAGCAAACCAAGTACGAGTACAGCAAAACTCAAGCGTTTCATCGAGTCATCCTTCCATAGAAATGACGGGCAGTTTTTTCCGTTTTTTGCACAACAAAATCCGGCGCCTATGCTATACTTTCACCTCCTTGCCGCGGTGGAATTGCGCTCCACCATGTGTACAGGGACAATCACTTCCGAAGCCAGCAGGTCGGGATCCTGGAGCAGCATCAAGACCCGGTGCGCCGCCTCTTTTCCCATCTGCTGGCGAGGAATTCGAATGGTACTGAGCGGGGGGTCGTTGAGTTCAGCCCACGTGATGTCGTCAAATCCGACTACGCTCAGGTCTTCTGGCACGCGCTTCCCCTGGGCTTTCGCCGCACGAATTGCCCCAATCGCCATGGAGTCATTGACCGCGCAAATTGCCGTGATGTCGGGATGCGCCGCGATCAATCGGTCGTACGCCTCGCGCCCGGATTCAATCGTCGTTTCGCTCATGTGCAGAGTCTTGGCCGTCTCTAACCCCAGATGGCTCAACGCACGCTGATACCCCCACACGCGCCGCGCGGTACTCGCCCAATCGGCCGGCCCCGCAATCACGCCAATGTTTACATGTCCCAGCTTGAGCAAGTGCTGAGCTGCATGATAGGCGCCCGTTTCATCGTCGCTGTTCACACAATTGGCCGGGGAAAAGTCCAGCCGGTTGTCGACCAATACTACCGGGAGTTTGGTGGCAACCATCGCATTGATGAAGCTGGCAGGAATGTCGGGTCCGGCGAGGATCATGGCGTCAATGCGATGTTCGCGGACAAAGCGAAAATCCACAGGTCGGGTGAGCGCATCCTGCGTGACGGTCTCAAAGGCGATGTGGTAATCGGTGCGGGCGATCACTGCTTGCACACTGTGCAAAATCTCGCTGTAAAACGGATCGGCACGGGCAGGCAGTTGGGGCTTTTGCAGGAAGAAGAACCCGATGTTGAAGGTCTGCGACGTGGCTAAGCCGCGCGCTGTCAGGTTCGGTGTGTAGTTGAGTTCCCGAGCTTTGGCGAGGATGCGTTCGCGCAATTCACTGCCCACACCGGGCCGGTCGTTGAGCGCCCGCGAGACGGTCGCGCCGGAAACACCTAAGGCTTTAGCGATCTCTTCAACAATCGACATGCGGTAATATCCATCAAAAGATTAGTTTACGTAATCGCTTGCGTTCTTCTTACGTTTTGACTATAGTAGAGTTCGAATAAGTTGTCAAGATCATCACAAAAAGGCGTTTATTGATGATACAACCTGCACAACTATTTACTGCTCTTGAAGGTTTGGCGGCGCTCAGCACCAGCGTCACTCAAGAAAATGGTCGTGAACATGGGCTGGGTGACGGATTTACATGGGATACGCGCTTCCTGCCCGCGCACACTGGGGTGTGGGTGGAAACCACGCTCACGACCGAACGCGAATTGATCTTCAACCCGGCGCTGATCGTGTGGTTAGGGGCGCTGGATAATCTCAACGACCGGCAAGCGCACACGTGGCGGCAAACCGTTCTGCGCGCGCCGACTACCAATCAGGGTGGATTGGGCGGCAATGATCTGCCCGCCGGCTACCTGTACGACCACGATAAACACACAGAAACCATTGTCTACTACCCGCCGGATAGTCTGATTTGGGCGCCGCATCGCTTCTACGAGCTGACCATCCGCGAGGTCATCGAATACCGCCCCAGCCCACGCTACGGTATCGGCCTCGTACCAAACACACCCAATCCGAATTTCACCTTCGCGCCGGGGACTCATCAATTTCGCTTCTGGTACAAGCAGTCACCGCTCGATGAGATTCCCGATCCGTGGGCGGCGCAGCACCGCTTGATCACCGCGATCACGCCGCTGCTGGAGACACAGCCCACGCTCATCCCTGACGCGCCGGGTTGGGACGACATGGCGCGCGGTACGCTGAAAGATCTCGACCATGAAGCGTGCTGGGTCGAGGCGGACGGTAAGCAGGGCTTACGCGCCTACGTCAAAGGGAGTTCGGCGGTCGGACGCGACGAGCAAAAAGGCTTCGAGCTGATGACTCAGCTCGACGTGCTGCTGCCCCTGCTCCATTGGCGTCAGCAGACCGGGGAAACCGGTGCTGATGGGGTGATTGAGCGCTTGCTCGACGCGGTGCGCGCTTACCAGATCATCGACCCACATCACTACCTGCCCAACCACTATCCCGCGCGCCCCACCGATACCTTTATGGATACGTGGTACTTCTATGAGAACGCGCTGATCAAGCTGCCGTGGGTCGCACATTTGACGGGCGATGCTGATCTCAAGCAGATGTTTCTCACCGCCCTCGAAGGTGGACGCGAACTCGGCGCGAAGACCCGCCATTTGCTGCCGCTATTCGCCGATGCGAACGGCTGGAACGCGCGCGGCGGGCTGCTCAACGCCAGTGTGAGCGGCATGTACGCAGCGGGTTGCTGGCTCGCCTACCAACTGACCGACAACATCAATTACATGGTAGAAGCGCGGCAAGCCCTCAACACCATTATGCAGTTACCGCCGCACCTGCTGACGCATGAGCCCCAGCAGTTGTCGTTCGCGGCAGCCGCCGCTGTTCCCTTCGATGGCTGGGAAGCGCGCGTGGGCGATTTCGTTAACCTGTCGCTGCGCATGGGTTACTGGGGCAAAGACCCGACCGTGCCGTTCTACGATCCGCGGGGAATGTTTCAAGCGTGTGCGTCACTGTGCTACCCCGCCTACAAAGAGAACGTCGAAACCATCTGGGCATGGTCGGAACTGCTTAATCAGGCCGAACTGCTCCCCAAACTGCCCGTCCGCCTGATGGCAGCGTTCGCCAATTTGCAGCGCTGCCACAACTACGCCTTCTTCGACGCCTTCCTGCCCGACTCCATGCGGCGCGGTCCGTGCCCATACATCCCGTATGAGGACTTGGCGACAGCCGAATTCACGCATACCGCCAAACTCGGCAAAGAGTTGTACGGCGCGGGCGAAGTCTTCTGGAGCGCACTGCTGTTCAGCCGCCCCGACAGTCTCAACACTGTGCCGCCCGATGTAATGACGCTCTCGCTCGATGTCCCGTGCCTGACGCTCGACCGCCCCGCAGATGCGCCGCGCCGTTGGCTCGTTTACAATCCACGGTCGGCCGCTGTCGAGATTTACAGCGCACACGGCGACTTTCTGCTCGACCCGCAAGCCTACCAGATTGTAGAGGGGAAATGATGTTCACCCGCCATGCGCTCAATCCACTGATTACGCCCGCGCAGGTGCACCCGTCCCGCCCGGATTACGAAGTGATCGGCGCCTTCAATGCCGGTGCCGCCCTCGTGAACGGCGCGACGGTGCTGCTGGTGCGCGTCGCCGAACGTCCCCTCCAGACCGAGGTGGGCTGGGTCGTCTGCCCCTATCTGAACGCCGAGGGGACGATCGTGCTGCTGCGCGTCCGCCCCGATGATCCCAATTACGATACGCGCGACCCGCGCATCGTGCGCCATTTACCCACTGGCCGCGTATTTCTCACCAGCATGAGCCACATTCGCCGCGCCCACAGCGCCGACGGCGTGCATTTCACGGTTGACGATCAGCCGTTCTTGCAAGCAGAAACTATTTACGAGACGTTCGGCATCGAAGATGCACGCATTACGCCCCTCGATGATGTCTACTACATCAACTATTCGGCGGTCAGTGAGCTTGGCATTGCTACCGGGCTGGCCGTCACGCCGGATTTCCAGGCAGTCACACGACGTGGAATCATTTTCCCACCGTCTAACCGCGATGTGGCGATCTTCCCGCGCACGGTCAACGGGCTGTACGCCTGTTATCATCGTCCTATGCCGGGTGATTTTGGCGCCTACAGCATCTGGTATGCGACCTCGCCGGATCTCGTGCGTTGGGGCGATCACAAAGTGGTCGTGCAAGGAAGTCAAACTGGCTGGGATTCGGGCCGAGTGGGCGGCGGCGCACCGCCGATCTGGACAGAACGCGGCTGGTTGTCGATTTACCACGCCGCCGACCGGACGCAGCGCTACTGTCTCGGCGCGTTCCTCGCCGACCATGACGATCCGTCACGGGAAATCGCCCGTACGGAAACGCCGATTTTCATCCCGGAAACGCCCTACGAAACAGGCGGATTCTTCCCGAACGTGGTCTTCACCTGTGGTGTGACCGTCGTCGATGAAACGCTGCGCTTGTATTACGGCGCATCTGATGAGACGGTCGCATTGGCTGAAGTGCCTTTAACCACGCTGCTGGATGCCTTGACTTAATCGCACGTACTACACGACGATGGTGATCTTTGTCCCCTCACCGGGTGCGCTGTGCAGCTCGAATGTACCTTGCAGCGCGCCTGTGCGTTCGCGCATCGACTTCAAGCCGAAATGACCCGGAAACGTCTGAGCCGGGTCAAAGCCGAGACCATCGTCGGCGATTTCCAGACAGTAACCCTGCGTGGATCCCTGCAAAGACAGGTGAATCTGGCTGGCCTGCGCATGTTTGATCGCGTTGTGCAAAGCCTCGCGCGCGATGCGGTACAGATCCGATTTGACCTCCAGCGGCAGCGCCGGTTCGACACACAGCGCCGAGGTGATCGTGATGCCGTGCCGGGCCTGCAAAGACTCTGCCTGCTTACGCAGCGCGCTGATCAGCCCCTCTTCTTCCAGCGATTCCGGACGCAGTTCGAAGATCAGCGTGCGCATTTCGGAGAGTCCCACCTCCGCCAGAGACAGAATGTAATCGACCGATTCGCCGATGCGCGACGGATCGTGCTTCATGAAGGCCCGCGCTGAGTGCCCCCACAGACTGATGCTGTACAGCACCTGGGATACCGAGTCATGCAGTTCACGCGCCAGACGGGTACGTTCTTCCAACGCAGCCAATTGTTTGGCTTGCGCGGCGAAGACTTCGGCGGCCTGGCGGGCGGCCTCGGTTGCCTGCTGCAAGCGGATACGTTCGATCGCGCCGCGCACATAGTCGCCCACACCAGCGACCAACCGCCGTTCCCGCACGGAGAAAGTGCGGGGCACGCTGCTCTGGAAGACCAGCGCCCCCACCCACCGTTCCTTCACAAACAGCCGAATGCTAATCATCGCACACAGCCCACGCGCCAGATAATTCGCGACCGTGACCGGATCAAGGCGCGGGTCGTCCGCGACATCTTCGAAAATCACGAACCGTTCATGCGGATCTTGGCGCGTATACGGCAGCGCCTCTTTGGGCACGCGTCGCCCCGTGGGCGGCACGTTTTGGCCAGAGGCCGCCGCGAGTTCGACATAGGTCGCGGTTTCGAAGTCCCAGCCTTCCCAGAAGTACAACCCGGCGCTGATCTCCCCACTGATGATGCCCGACACCGCCTGCAGCAGTTCGTCGAAGCTGTGGGCCGCATTGATGGCTTCGCCAACCCGATACAATTGGTCGATCTCCTGATTGGCGGATTCCAATTCGGCGTTGCTGCGCTCCAGTTCGAGGCTGCGCCGCCGCATCTGGTCGAGGAGGTGTATAGAATTGATGATCGCTGTCTCAAGCTGCTGCGAGGGTGCGGAGTTGTGGGAGAGGTGGGTGAGAATGGAGTGCAGACGGTCAATATCTTCTGGAAGTATCGTTTGTGTCAAGCGACAGTCCCCCTTCGATGGTTCCCCCTATGTACTTGTGTCGGGCAAATTCACCAGCCCAATCCGAACCGCGTGCAGTGCCGCCTGCGTCCGACTGTTGACATGCAGCTTCGCCAGAATATTGCTGACGTGCGTGCGCACCGTCTTGTCGCCGATATCGAGCTGCTGCGCGATCTCCTTGTTCGCCAAGCCCTTTCCCAACAACCGGAGAATCTCCGTCTCCCGCGCGGTCAGCGCGTCGGTTTCCTCGGGCAGACGCACATCGCGCATCAGCCGCGCCGCTGCTTTGGGCGATAGCTGCACCTGACCTGCCGCCGCCGCTTTGATCGACCGCGTTAGTTCTTCGGCCTCGGTGTCCTTCAGCAGATAGCCGATCGCCCCGGCCCGCACCGCTTCAACCACCGAGTTATCTTCGAGGACGCTGGTGAGGGCGATCACCTCGACATCGGGCAGTTCCGCGCGAATCGTGGCGATTGCTTCGACGCCACCGACGACGGGCATCACCAGATCCATGAGGACGACGTCGGGTTGCAGGCTGTGGGCCAGTTCAATCGCCTGTTTGCCGTTGACCGCCTCGCCAACCACTTCCAGTTCTGGGTCAAAGCCGAGAAACACGCGCAGTCCTTGACGAACAATCGCGTGATCATCAGCGATTACAATCCGTATTGCCATGAGTAACTCCCTGCCAATCATATAGGGTATTGACCAGTCTACGCAAGATCCCTGCGCGCAGTCATCAGGATTTCGACAGAAGTCATGCTAGACATTTAGCGGATACCCTCTTTGGCAGATACACGTCGTTCCAAATCGATTTTAGACCGATTTCTTGATTCTACCTCCGACTTTTGCCTCACCCCTCTAGGACAAATGCCTAAGGCGAACGTGCCGTTTAGCCCCTTGCAGCGGCTTCATGGGTCACCTGACCCACGCTGTCTGGACATTTGCCTCCAAACCAAATCGATACTATGTCGGTAGAACTCATGCACGGTGTGTACTATGCTTTCCTGTATTCGGCAGGACTGACACCGGCACTCAACCACCTGATCCCAGACTGGTGACCAGCAACCGTCACGCGCCGCCAGCCAAACAATAACTCACATAAGCTGAGTGAGGATAACATGACCTCGGTTCTCGAAACACAGCACCTACGCAAAGCGTTCGGCGACGTGCTGGCAGTCGCCGATGTCTCGCTCCGGGTGGAGCGCGGCGAAGTTTTCGGTTTTCTTGGCCCCAACGGCGCGGGTAAAACCACCACCATCGGCATGATTCTCG
Organism: uncultured Chloroflexota bacterium; assembly: GCA_937988705.1. GTDB lineage: Bacteria > Chloroflexota > Anaerolineae > Aggregatilineales > Phototrophicaceae > Flexifilum. The sequence continues at coordinate 7,866 of CALKIA010000137.1, forward strand.
GACTAATCCACCCGACGGCGGGGGAAATCCGCCTGTTTGGCGAACCTGTCACCCCACAGCGCACAACTCCGCTGCGGCGCGTTGGCTCGCTATTCGGCGCGCAAGCCACACTCATTCCGTATCTTTCCGCCTACGACCACCTCAAGATGACCGCCCAGTTGTATGGCGGTGGCTCCGCGAAGCGGATCACCAACCTGCTCGATCAGGTGGGTCTGACGACGGCCGCTCACCGCAAAACGGGCCAGTTCTCGACCGGGATGAAGCAGCGATTGGGGTTGGCGATGGCGCTGCTGCACGCGCCCGAACTCCTGATCCTCGATGAGCCGACGAATGGCATGGATCCCGAAGGCATGCGCGAAGTGCGCAACCTGATTCGCTCGCTGGCGAATCGCGGCACGACCGTCTTCCTAAGCAGTCACCTGCTGCATGAAATTGAACAAGTCGCCGATCGGGTTGCGATCCTCAATCGCGGACAAATTCTCGCGCAAGACCGCGTGCAAACCCTACTGGCGGGATCGTCAGTGGTGCGTTTACGCGTCCCCAACATGGATCTCGCTGTCGCTTCGCTGCGCCTGCTGCCGGGGGTCAAAACGGTGGAGCGCAACGGCACGCACCTTGAGGTCACGGGGCTGCCGTCCGCAACTATCGCTGCGCATCTCATTCAGGATGGCATCATCCCTTCAGAAATTACGACCACGCAGAACGATCTGGAACAGGTTTTCCTGCAAGTTACGCACGAAGCGGTTTAGTCCAGAAAGCGAGAACACATCATGCTGCGTTCTATGCTCCAAATCGAACGAACGAAGCTCTACGGCCGCAAAACGCTGTGGATTGAACTGGCGTTGGTCGCGGTCATCACCGTGCTGCTGTTCGGGTTAATCCTGCTCGTCCAGAGTCTGGAAGAAGTCCCGAAGGCCGAGCGTGAGATGATTGCCAGCCTGCTCACACTGCCTGACGGCGTCAAAGTCTCGCTGGCGCTCTCCTCAAATCAAATGCTGGGTGGTCTGCTGATGATCGTGCTGGTGAGCATGGTAGTCGCGCAGGAATATACGTGGCAGAGCTACACCTTGCCCGTGCGGGCGGGTATTCCGCGCCTGACGATCGTGCTGAGTAAGTTCCTCATGCTGCTGATTCCGGCGCTGCTGCTCGCCTTCACAGCGCTGGGCATCGGTCTGATTATGTCGGCGCTGGTCACATTGACGGTTGAAGGGCAGATCGATGTCAGTCAAATCAACATCGTGGATCTACTCCTGAGCACGCTCATCACCGCCTATTCGCTGCTGCCGTACATGGCGCTCACGTTCATGATCGCCGTGCTGACGCGCTCCTTGGCGGCCAGCCTCAGCGTGGTAGCGGGGTATGTCTTCCTCGTCGAGGGTCTGGTACCGCCCTTACTAAGTCTCTTCGGTGGCACGGTCGCGCAGATTGCGCTGCTCATGCCGGGACAGCTCGCCAACGCACTGCTCAGCGCCACGGGGCAGATGAACAACATGCAGATCGGTACAGACGCTGCACCAGTCGCCTTGGACGGCGTCGATCCAGCCGCCGCCGTCATCGGGATTGCGGCTTACACCGTGATCTTTCTCGCAGTTGCGGCGCTTAGGTTCCAGAAGCAGGATTTGACCGCGTAGACATGCCACTAGCGGATGCGCTGAATATCGGAATAGGACAAATCCCACCCGGTGACGTGGGAGAGACAGCGCGGGATGTTGGCTCCCCTCCCTGAATTCGGGGAGGGGATGGGGGTGGGGTCAGAAACAGACCTGTTTGGACAACCTATAGGTTGCGTCCGTGCTTGATGGTGAAGCAATCAATTGCCTAGCGCAGACCACGCAACCGGGGATCGAGCACATCGCGCAGGCCATCGCCAAGCAAATTGAAGCCGAGCACGCCGAGCATGATCGCCAGCGCGGGGAACAGCATCAGCCACGGAGCCAGCTCTGCGATACCCCGGCTCTCGCTCAACATAACACCCCATGAGGGCAGCGGCGGTTGTGTGCCTAAGCCGAGAAAACTCAACCCGGCTTCGGTGAGCAGTGACCACGAGAGCGCGAGGCTCACTTGGACAATTAATGGCGCGAGCGTGTTCGGCAGGACATGCTGATACAGAATCCGCGCATCACCCGCACCAATGCAGCGCGCCGCTTGCACATATTCCATCTGCTTAACGGCGAGCACCGGCCCGCGTGCCACCCGCGCAAAAATCGGCGTATACACCGTGCCAATGGCGAGGACGGTGTTGTTCATCCCCGGCCCCAATACGCTGACGACCACCAACGCCAGCAGCAGTGCCGGCAGCGCGAAGAACACATCCATGACGCGCATGACGATGATATCGAACAGGCCGCCGAAGTAGCCGGAGAGCGTGCCCAGCAATGTGCCGAACGCGGTCGCCAGCGACACCGACAGCAGCGCCACACGCAGTGAATTCGCCGCGCCGCCCATGATGCGACTGGCGATATCACGCCCGAAGAGATCGGTGCCCATGAGATAGGTGGCGCTCGGTGCTTGCAGCCGATCACGAGCGTGCTGTTCGAGCGCGGGGTACGGCGTCAGCCCAATCCAGCCGAGCAGCCCCACAATCAGGTAAACGGTCACCAGCACCAAGCCGACCGCCCCGCTGCGATTGCTGATCAGCCGCCGCAAGAAGGTAGGCGTCGCAATTTCAGGCGGATTTGGCATAGGACACTCGCGGGTCAATCATGGTGTAAATCAGGTCAACGAGCAGATTGATGAGGATGAAATTGAAAGCGACAAACAGCGCAATCCCCTGCACAAGGGCGTAATCGCGCTGAGAAATGGCATTGTAAACGAGGCGTCCGATGCCCGGCAGCGCAAAAATCTCCTCGATGATGACGGTGCCGCCGAGCAGATAGCCGAGTTCGACACCGACCAGCGTGATCACCGGGATGAGCGCGTTACGCAGCGCATGGCGGCGCACCACGATCCCTTCGCGCAGGCCTTTGCTGCGCGCGGTGCGAATATAGTCTTGACCAAGCACTTCGAGCATGGCTGAGCGAGTGGTCCGCATCACCGACGCGGCAAACGGAAAGCCGAGCGTGAACGCAGGAAAAATCATTTGCTGCACGTTGAGCAGCGGGTCTTCGTTGAAACGCACGTAATCGCCGGAATTCGGCAAATAACGGAACACCACTGACAGCACGTAAATGATCAGCGTGCCGAGTAGGAAAGCGGGCGTCGCCAAGCCGATCAGTGCCACCAGGCGACCGATCAGATCGATGAACGAGTTGTGGCGAACCGCCGACAGCACGCCGAGCGGCACGCCGATCACCAAAGCGATGACCAGCGACATCAGCGCCAGTTGGAGTGTGACCGGAAAGCGCGTCAGGATAACGTCGAGTACAGGAGCGCCGTGGCGGACCGACAGACCGAGATTGCCTTGCAAGGCGTTCCCCAGCCAGACGACATACTGTTCGACAGGCGGTTTATCCAGCCCAAAATAGGCTTCTAGCGAGGCGCGCTGCGTCTCCGTGAGCATCCCCGCTTCCGTACCGAGCATGGCGGTGATCGTGTCGCCGGGGACGAGGCGAATCGCCAGAAAGATCAGCAGGGACACGCCGAAGAGTGTAGGCAAAAAGGCGATAGCACGTTGAGTGAGGTAGCGGATCATAGGAATGAAATGGGGCGCGGTTCAGCACCGCGCCCCACCCGATTCTTAGCGGTTCAGCGAAACCTGAGCCAGCGAGATCAGCGAGTCGGTCGGGTAGGGCACGAAGCCTTCCACGTACGACTGCTGCGCGGTGTATTCATAGCCCGTGTACAACCACACCCACGGCGCCATTTCGGCGAGGTGCATCTGGAACTGGGAGAAAATCTCGTAGCGCGCCGCCGGATCAGTTTCCGCGCGGCCCGCAGCCATCAATTCGTCCAGCGTGCTGTCGATGTACCCGGCAGTGTTGTTCAGATTGCCGGTCGTCTGCCAGTAGCGCGCGTACATCGTATACGGGTCCGGGCGGCCGCCGTTGAGGGCAATCGCAGCTTCAAAATCACCCGCCAGCCAGCGATCCACGTACACGCTCAGTTCCAGCGATTCAATTTCGACGGTGATGCCGATTTCAGCCAACTGCGCCTGAATGCTTTGCGCTTCCGACAGCGCCGTGGGCGGTTCGGCATTCGCGGCGATCACCGTCATGGTGAAGCCATCGGCGACACCCGCTTCAGCCATCAGTTCGCGCGCCCGATCAAGATCTTTTTCGTAGCAGAACAGTTCGCTCGGGTCGAGCGCGTAGGCCGCCATCGTGAGCGGGCCGGTCACCGTGCCTTCGCCCAGTGAAGCCGTGTCCACCACTTCCTGACGATCAATCGCGCAGGAAATCGCCTGCCGCACAGCCAATTCCGCCAGCGGCGAATCGGGCGCGGTCGAACGGAGCTGCAGCACATGATAGGCAATCGCCGGGACACGGTTCAGCGTGACGGTCGCATCGTCGGTGAGCAGGGTCGCCACGAGCGGGTCATTCAACAGCGCGAAATCAATCGTGCCCGCGCGCAAAGCCGCGAGGATCGACGTTTCGTCAGGGATGATGCGGATTTCGATGCCGTCGACGTTCGGGCCTTCGCCCCACCAATCAGCGTTGGCGCTCAGCATGGTGGTTTCTTCGGGCGTCCAGCTGTCCAGCTTGAACGGGCCGGTGCCATTGGCGACGGTCGCAATCGCGCCCGATTCGATGTCTTCCTTGTTAGCGATCGCCGCATTCGTCGTCGCCAGCGCCGCGAGCAGCGGCACGTCCGGCTGCGACAGGTTCAGCACGACCGTGAAATCATCCGGAGTATCGATGGAGGCGATGCTCAGGTAGTTGGCGCGGGCGGCGGCGCCCGTCGCTTCGTCGAGGATGCGGTTGAAGGACGCGACCACATCTTCCGCCGTGAAGGCCGAACCATCGTGGAAGGTGACGCCCTGACGCAGGTTGAGCGTTAACTGCGTGGCTTCGTCGTTGAAAGCCCAGCTTTCCGCCAGCGACGGAATGACGTTCAATTCGGCGTCGAGGTTCACCAGCGGCTCGTAGATCAGTTCCAGCAAGCGGAACGAGGCGAAGGCCGTCTGCGTGTGCGGATCAAGCCCGGTTGTATCGGCGGCGCGTGCCATCACCAGCACATTGTCCTGCGCGGCGACGGGCAGCCCGAAGCTCAAAGCGAGCAAAGCGATCGTGAAAAGCAGTGCTAATTTCTTAAACATCGATATTTTCTCCTGAGAAGGGTTACGCCCATTAACTTTAGCGCAAACTTCGCGATCCGAAAACAAGTTGGACTAAACTGGTATAGTCCACTCACCGCAAGCGCTTGCGCCAGATCAATTCAGTGACATCAGGCAGCACATAACCGGGGATCGCGCCGATCTGCTGGTAGCCCTGCCGCCGATAAAATCGCTGCGCGTCATGGTTGAAATCCGACGTGAGCAGGATTAGGTCTTGACTCGTCACGGTCGCCTCCAGCGCGGTGAGGAGCGCCGCGCCGACTCCCGCCCCCGCTTGATCGGGGCGGACGCCGAGCAGCTTCAAATAGGCGCTGCGCCCAAAACCGCCCTGCGGCACACACCACGCCAACCCTACCGCCCGATCCTGAGTATCTGCCGTGAGAATGAGATCGCTCACTAAGGCGTGACGCAGCTTCTCGCTCAAACCCTCGGCCGTTGTACCATAGCGCTGCCACAGCGGAATCGTGGCCACCCACGCGGCAACCAGCCCAACCTCATCCGCGCTTAAGGGACGAATGTTCACGACGTACCGCCGAATGTGCGCTTGATCAGGCTGACATAGTTATTTCCCGGCGTGACATCGCCGAGAATCACCGCGCGGCTCGCCCCAGTCAGCGAGGGCAGGTTGCCCGCTCGCGCGTGCCACGTCTCATGCGCCAGCAGCGCGAAAACCAGCGCCTCTTTATTGTCGCCATCCACACCGATCTGATCGCTGGACAAGACCTGGGCCGGGATCAGCGCTTCGAGTAGTTCCATGATGACCGGATTGCTGCGCCCGCCGCCGCTGAGAATCACCTCGTCCAGATGTGCGGGCGCGAACTGCTCGTAAGCATCGGCAATCGACTGGGCGGTGAGCGCGGTCAGCGTGGCGATAATGCTGGCATCATCCAGCCCGCGCGTATGTCCTTCGTCGACCAGTTCCGTCGCCATCTTCGCGCTGAACAGTTCGCGTCCAGTCGTCTTGGGCGGCTTGATCACATAATACGGGTGCCCAAGCAAGTTTTGCAGCCATTCCTCGTCGAGCTTGCCACCCCGCGCTAGCTGCCCATCGCGATCATACGCCTGCGCGCCGTCGGTAAGCAGCAGCATTGCCGAATCGATCAGCGCGTTGCCGGGGCCGGTGTCAAAGGCCGTCGGCAAGCTGGCCTGATCGGACAGCGGTGGCAGAAAGGTCACATTACCGATGCCCCCGATGTTCTGTACCGCCCGCCACTTGGTCGGGTGGCGCAGCAGCAGCCAATCGGCGTAACCCGTCAGCGGCGCACCCTGCCCGCCGACCGCCACATCCCGCGTGCGGAAATTACTGATGGTGGTCACGCCCGTGCGCTCGGCGATCACAGCCGGTTCGCCGAGCTGGAGTGTCGCGGAAACGTTCCCCACGGCATCAACCGCGTGCCAGAATGTCTGCCCGTGCGACCCGATTACGTCAATATCGGCGGTTGTGAAGCCGCCTTCTTCTATAGCGCGCAGCGCGGCCGCAGCGAACAATTCGCCCAACCCAAAGTTGAGCGCGCACAGTTCGTCAACGCGACCCGCTTGCCCGGCATCGACAATGCGCTGCTGATAGCCCTCCGGATAGGGAAAGGTGATCGCGTGAGCGATCCGAGCCTGGAGCTGGGGCGGCGCGCCGCTGATTTCGCACACGGCTGCATCAATCGCATCGGCCGATGTGCCTGACATTAAACCGACTATCCGCATAAGGGGTTTCGTCCTAATTCGTTTCCAGTAAATTGCGTTCCGGCAGCGCGGGGAACGGGGCGTGCGGCTCGGTCTGATACCAGAAGACCGTCGAGGCGATGTCATCTTGCAGCGGCAGATAGCGGCCTTCCGGACGCCAACCGAGCGCTTGAATCGTCACGCGCAGCGCCGTCTGAAAGCGAATCGGGTCCATGATGTGCCAGCGGTACAGACCGAAGCGCTGCTGTGAGCGATACAAGCCATCCGGCTTGATCACCTGCGACAGTCCGGAATACGGCGAGCTGAACACGCCATACTCGCCAGCGGGATGCTCAAAGTTCCACGCGCCGCCGAAATAATCTTCCGTGCCCGTCCCGCAGATGGTCGGGTAAGCGTCATCATCATCCATGTAGAACTTGATCTCGCCTTCACCCCACCACCCGTTGTTGTTCACGCCCCATGCGAGGTAGGTGCCGACATACTGCCCTTGGCCTACCACCGCATCCAACAGCGTGTGAACGGTCGCATACGGCAGCGGGTTGCTGCGCCGCCACTGGGCATGGAAGTAGGCTGCGTCGTCGGGCACATCCGTCAGCGTGTAGTTGATTTGATAGTAGAGGGCTTCGCTCTGGGTCTCCATCAGGTTTTCAACCGTGATGCGCGCGCCCGTGCGAAAGGGCATCTCCCAGTAGCAGTTAAAGCCGCCTGCCGGGTTAACCGCCACGGGCAGCGACGTGACATTGCTGCGCACGCCCCACCCATTGCAGAAGAAATCGCCGAGGGGGACTTCGACGGAGGGTGTCGTTTCGCCGTCCCAGTACATGCGAATGACCAAACGCCGCCACCAGTCAGGGTGCACGGTCAGCCAGATTTGCTGAAGCGCCCCACTCCCACTGATTTCGGCGATGGTGTGTTCCGTTTTGGCCGGGATATGGATACTCGGCGAGATTTTCCATCCCTGTCCCAACTCTCGCGCTGAACGCGCCCCGGTTCCGGTCGTCGCCATGCCCGCCTGTCCGGGCGCACCAGTGAAATTCTCCGGGCTGATCGAGCGCGTCTGCGCCTTGGACAGCCGTGAAAGCGATCCCAAAGAGAGATTCAAACCGTTATACATCAAAGCACTCCTAATCTTTTTGCATATCTTGCGCCGCTAAAATCCGCACACCGCTGAGTGTTTGCAGAATATGCCCTTCGATAGCGATCCGCAGACGTTCAGCGTCGCGTGTGCAGCACGCTGCCAGGATCTCCTGATGCTCAGCGTTGATGACATCATGCTTGTCCTTAATGAACAGGTAGCGGTAGCGATAGCGTTCCGCCAGATCCCACAGGCCAGCAAGAATATCCGTGAGGTAATTGTTGCCCGCCGCGCTGTAAATGATGAAGTGAAAGTCACGATTCAACTGGGTGAAATCGTCATACTTATCGTTTTCAAGCGCGCCGCGCATCGCATTCGAGATCGTCGTGAGTTCGGCAAGCTGGTCATCGGTCAGACGCGGTGCGGCTTTGGCAGCGACCTGCCCTTCGACCACAATGCGCGCATCATACAGGTTTTCGAGATCGTTGAGCGAAAATTCCGCGACGAACGCGCCGCGGCGGGGAATAATCTGCACAAGGCCTTCGCTGGCCAGTGTTTTCAGGGCTTCGCGGACCGGGATTAAGCTGGTGTTAAGTTCAGCCGCCAGTTGATTCTGGTCGATGCGGGTGCCGGGGGGCAGCGTTCCGCGCAAAATCGCCTCACGAATGCGTTCCTGGGCAATGCCGGAAACAGTCTTGATCACATCATCAATGGGTTTGAGCATTCTACTCATGTTCACAACCTTCAGTATAAGCGCTCAGCATAACCCAATAATTATAAAGTAGAATTTATAAACTTACAACGAGAATTATGTCCACTCTACCGCTGCCCAGTCATTGCGGCATCTCCGCCTTACGTCAACTCCGCGTGCAGGGTTGGACCTTCGGTTGGACTAAAGCCGTAATTGCCCCGCTGCTCGACGGTTAGGCTGTCACCTTCGAAGCGGAACGTGAACGTCCACGCAAAGGGTGATTCGTGCCACCAGAGCTTCGCCGTGTAGGTCGACTCATCCGTCCAAGCGCCGCTCGTCGCGATGGGCCACGCGCCCGGTCGCATGATCACGAGGCCAACGAAAGCCGCATTCCGCGGGTGAATGATCTCCGAACCGCGCACCCAACGCCCATGCCCAAAGGTGATCCGCTGCATGGCTTCCCCTTGGCCAAACGTGATCACGCTTTCGTCCGCGCCAAAGTCAAAGCAGAGCGTCTTGATCCGATCAGGATTGGCGGCAACTCGATACGTACGCCCGCTGATTTCCCCTGCCAACCGTGCGTTGACCCCACCCAGCGGAGTCGGGAGCTGCAAGCTCGCCAGCTTGCGCGTGAGCGCTCCCTGTGCCGCGGTGTCCTCGGGCAGCGGTTTCGCCTTGAACGCGGGCAGCAGATGTTCCCACGCTAGTGACATCGGCTTCTGCATATCGCCGAGGCCAGAGGTCAGCACGAGCACGGCGTCATGTTCGGGCATGACAATGCAGTACTGCCCGAAAGCGCCATCGCCGCGATACACATTGTGCCGACAGCGCCAGAACTGATACCCGTAACCCTGCGCCCAATCGTTCTCCGGATTATCGCCATTGCTCACCTGCCAGCTGGTCGCCGCTTCGACCCAACTCTCAGGTAGAATCTGTTTCCCCTGCCACATCCCTTTTTGCAGGTACATCTGCCCGAACGCGGCGATATCCCCCGTCGTAATGTGGAGTCCCCAGCCGCCCGTGTTAATGAGTTGGGGCGATACTTCCCAGAATGCGTTTTGAATGCCGAGCGGCTCGAACAGGCGCGGCCGCAGATAATCGACCAACCGTTCGCCGGTCACCCGCGTGACGATGGCGGACAGCACATACGTCGCCATTGAGTTATACAGAAAGTGTGTCCCCGGCACGTACTTCACCGGATGCGCCAGAAACACGCGCACCCAGCTTTTGCGCGCCTGCGCGCGCGTGTGCAGGGAGGGTTCGGTTTCGTGCCCTGTCGCCATCGAGAGTAAATGGCGGACGCGCATCGCTTGGAGATTCTTGCTCACCCGAGCGGGAGTCTCGTCAGGAAAGAACTTCAGTACGGGGTCGTCGATTGACAGACGGCCTTCGGCAACCAGCAGCCCGATCGCGCTGGACGTGAAACTCTTGCTCAGCGAAAACAGCGCGTGCGGGTCATCGCGGCGATACGGTTCCCACCACCCTTCCGCCACCACATGACCATGCCGCAGCAGCATCAGGCTGTGGACGCAATCGACTTCACGTTCCAGTGCGTCGACAAAGGCGCTGATCGCTGTGGACGATAGGCCTTGAGCTTCGGGGGTACTCTGGGGAAAACGGGACATCAACATAATTCTCTGACCTTGGACAGTGGGCCGCCCCATCGCGACGGGGAGACACAAGGCACGAAAGTGTCTCAACTTTACCACGTTGTGCGCTGGACAGGGATCAGGAATAAAAGGGGCCGTTTGACCCCTTTTATAGCCGTCCCACCGGACGCCAACTGAGCAATCCGCAAACGACGGGTGCGCAAACTAAAGACTGAAATGAACTTTCACTCGTTTGGGATCTTTTTCTGCCAGTTCCAGCCCGCGCGCAAAGTCGTCCAGCGGCAGTTGGTGCGAGATCAGGGGTTCGACCTGCACCGCCCCGCTCTTGATCAGCGCGATGCTCTGCGGAAATGTGCGATTAACGGCAAAGCTGCCGATGATCTTAAGATCGCGGCGGAAAACTTCGTACGACGGGAACCTGACAGACGACCCGACCGGCGTCACGCCAAACACCCAGATCTTGCCGCGCGGCTTCACATAGGCGAAGGTGCCTTCCAGCACTGCGGGAATCCCCGTTGCATCAACGACAATATCGAAACCGTCCGGTGCGATCGACTTGAGTCTGGCAGCTTGGCCCGCATCCGCAACCACCGTCGCCGATGCACCGAGCTGCTCGGCCAGCGCCAGCCTCCACGGCACAACATCGGTCACGACGACGTGCACCGCCCCCGCGCTTTTCAGGCTTTGCGCCACCAGCACGCCCATCGGCCCCGCGCCGAAAACCAAGGCGCTGTCACCGGGCTGCACTTCCACCTGCTTAAGGCCCCAGCCCCCACACGCTAGCGGTTCGATCAACGCAGCGGCGGAATAGCTCATGTCGCCAATGTGAAAGACATTGCCCTCGGGCACCACCACATATTCCGCAAAGCCACCGCTCCGCGTCACGCCGACCGCCCGCAGATCGCGACACTGATTCGGCTGGTTGAGCTGGCAGTAATCACATTTATTGCAAGGGATGTTGGGGTCGGCGGTGACACGGTCGCCGATTTTGTAGTTCCGCACGTTCGCGCCTACGGCGACGACTTCACCGCTGAACTCATGACCAGGGATCAGTGGATAGGTTGCCTCGTATTCGCCCTTGAAGATGTGTAAATCCGTGCCGCAAATGCCAGCCGCGCGAACTTGAATCAGGACATCATCCGCGCCGACGCTCGGTTCACTGACCAGCGCAACTGAAGCCTCACCGGGACGTGTGATCTGTGCCGCTTTCATAATGGACTCTCCATAGCCAACCTGCGCAGTGACGATCAACGCGCAGAGTTTACCATAGCGTCGGAAGCGCACCACGTGGTGGTGCCGCTCCGCCTCAACTCGACTTTTCGCCAGCGGGAATGGCCCGTTGGAGACGGTTTTCTTTCGGTGGCAGCGGGCAGGTGGCATAGGCGGTAAACGCGCACGGGGGGTGCACCGCTTTGTTGAAATCGAGATCGACCGTGTAATCGGCCGTCAACGGCGCATACAGGAAACGCCCCGCGCCATAGGTGAGCGGACCGCTGGTCGCATCGCGGAATACAAACCAGAGCTGATCATCTCCGCCGTCGAAGGCTTCCAACTGTTGCGGCACGCCGTCGAGTTCAAAGGTCACCGCCCCCGGATTCTGATACACAACCGTCGTCCCAATGACCGTTTCGACTTCAAGGGTGCGAGCACTCGGGTGTGGAACGAACGTCCCCAGCACGCGATAGGCGGCGTCCACCGGGAACCAGCAGCGACCACTAAACGTCCTGCGCGCTTCACTCTCAACATCGCGCACACGCACACCGAGGCGCTCACCCCGCTGGATCACGAAAAACGTCACGCCATCGATCTGCACGAGCGTGGTGTGTTCCGCATCGTAGCACAGCCCTGCCTCATGGCTCGGTGCGCCATCGATTAGCACCTCAACTCCGTCGGCTGTTACTCGCAGCACGGCCCCGCCCTCGGTCAGCGTAAGTATGCCAAGCTGGGCAGGCATCCGCGCGGGGAGCAGCACGGTGCTATTGGGATCGCTGCCGATCGGATTATCTCCGGCGTGCAGCCAGCACAGACCTACGACCGTCAGCCATCCCGTTTCTGAGCGGAGTTTCGTGTCCTGTTCAGCGCGCCACGTGTGAACCGCGGCCATATAGTCGTTCTGGTCTTCAGGTGTGGTTGTCATGGTCGCGTCCTCGATCTGCACACGTCCGGCCAGCGTGACGTGCTTCTGTGGGCTAACGGGCTGACTTCAGCCAAACGCGTACGAGTGTATAAATGTTTCCGTAGAGCGCAAGTGCTCTGTTTTAGACGCTGATGCTTATCGATACCGGCATTACTCCATGTTCACCATGTTTTAAATCCGCACTTTCTGGCCTCTAGCGCAATGGTATTACGACGACGTAGCGACCAAGCCGCCGTGATTTGTCGGATAAATTCTATGTCATCTATCACTTGTCCGCGCGATTTTTCGTTCAGAGCCAACCTTACGGAATCCGGGGACAACATCGACATAACATTAATAAAAGATAGATAACCTAGTTATCTATCAATTGAAATTTATTCTACATCAACAGTAAAAGAATCATGGCACTCAACACGCTGCTCACCACCATTGAACAACGGACAGGCACACAGTTGAAAGACAGCCGTCTCGACCGGATTGAGCGGCTGATCACGGAACTGCAAACCGAAACATCAGAATCTGTCTTAATGCACACGCTCGATCAGCAAGGGTTGAGCTCCCCCTTGTGGCAGCGCATTATTCAGGAAATCACCGTCGGCGAAACTTATTTCTTCCGCAACCAGCCCCAGTTCAACGCGCTGCGTGACCATATCCTGCCCAATCTAATCGCCCAGCGTCGGGCACAGGGACAGCGCTATCTCCGCTTGTGGAGCGCCGCCTGCGCGACCGGTGAAGAACCGTATTCGCTGGCCATCCTCCTCCGCGAACTGATCCCGGACTGGCGCGACTGGTCACTCTTCATTCTGGCAACAGACATCAATCAAGCCGTGCTTGCGGCGGCGGCCGCGGGCCAATATCGCGCCGCGTCTTTCCGCGGTGAAACGCCCCTCCATATTCAAGGGCGCTGGTTTCAGCCGAAACATGGGCTGTATCACCTCGATCCTACAGTGCGCCAGATGGTCAGCTTCCGCGAGCTCAATCTGATCGAAGCGCAGTATCCCAGTGCGGGAAACTACACGATCAACCATGACATCATTTTGTGCCGCAACGTGACGATCTACTTCGACAACGCGCAAACCTGCGCAGTGATTCAGCGACTGTACGGCGCGCTGCGCGCGGACGGCTGGCTGTTGGTCGGGCATGCTGAACCTCAACTCCACGTCTATGATGCGTTCCATACACGTCAGTACGATGGCACGACCATCTATCAGAAGCCGGGTACCACCGCGCCGCTGGTACCGCGCAGAGAGTTGATCGAGATCACGCCGATCCCCGCATCCACACCCCCCGATCTACTCCAAGCGCTGTCACCAGTACAGTCCATGCCACCCAAAGTCTCAGAGCCCTCCTGTGACACACAGGTGCGCCTGCTGGACGCTCGCCGTGCTGCCGATGGCGAGGACTGGCAAACAACTATTGAACTGCTGGAGCAGCTGGAGACGAGCGAACGCTACAACCCGCTCTTTCACTTCGTACGGGCGCTCGTGCTCGCACAGTCGAATACGGACAGCGCACTCGAAGCGCTGGCGCAAGCGGTGTACTGCGATCCGAAGTTCGCACTCGGGCATTACTGGCTCGGTGAACTATGGGCGC
>CALKIA010000138.1 GCA_937988705.1 uncultured Chloroflexota bacterium
GGATGTAGGGGCGCACCTGTGTGTGCGCCCGAAACCGGGTAGACACAGAGGTCTATCCCTACATTGGGACTTTCGAGAGTCTACTTTAGGAACGCGCAGCAGCGCATCCAGATAAACCAGCAGGGGCTTGGCGACGAACGCCAAGCCCCTGCTTTTGTAGCAAACTAATGGTGTCCCTGTTCGGGATACGCTTTCACTTACGGGTGATTGCCCGTGTTTTCAGTAACGGACAGCGTGCCGCTGATGAACGAACCGGAGGCGAAGCTGCCGATCCAGATGTCATAGCGACCGCTGGAGGGCGAGTTGAAATCAATCGACGGGTTGAGCGTGCCGAAGCTGTCGTCATTGCAGAAGAAAGCCCCGCTCGGCGCGTTGATGATCATCGTGGAATCGCCGCTGCCGACAAAATAGAAGCGCAGCGTCGGGAACGCGCCCGAGGTGTAGTTCACGCTGAAATCTGGCGCAGAGGTCGCAAAACCCGTGCAGCCGCCACCGAGATAGTTCACATTGACCGAGCCGCCCGAAGTGATACCCGCTGTGAACGGATCCGGCACGAAACCGGACGTCAGCGCCGTCGAGCCAAAGTTCGGCGGCAGGCTGAAATTCAGCGTCGGGGTTGGGAGCGGTGCAGTCGTAGCCGTAGCCGTCGGCGTGGCGGTCGGGATACCGACCGTCGGCGTGGCCGTGAACAGCGTCGTCATAGTGGGCGCCAGGGTTGGCGGAATGATGATGGCCACCGCGCCGCAGTTACCACCCACCCGCACCACCGTACCCGACACCCAGCCTGTCACTCCGTTAACCGTCACCTGATACCACGTGGCATCGGGCAGGCGACCCAGAACCAACGCGGTCGCGAGCGGGGACAGCTGCGTCACAATGCCAAAAGTCGTGCCGGGGCCGCTGCGCACGTTGACGGCGGTGCCGCCATTCGTCGCCACGGTACACGGGCCGAGGGGGTTAATCGTCGGGAAGGCGATCTGCGTGGGCACGAACAGCGTCGGCGTGGGCAGCACAGCGACGGCGGTCGCGACGAACGGCGTCGGCTGCGTCACCGGGCCAGTCGAGCCGGGGCAGCGAATCGTCCCGTTTTCGGCTTCCAGACACACAAAGAAATCAGAGGGATTGCCGCTGAACAAAACTTCGAGCAAATACGAGGCATCGCCGGGCGGCAGCCGGAAACGTGCGCCCCCGATCAACGCGCCCGCCGAGCCGAGGAGTTCGCCGCTTTCCGAATCGCGCAGCACGAACACCGGGCTTGATCCCAAACTGCGGGCTTCCGCCGTCAGCAGTTGGAAGGTCGTCGGGTTGCCCGCGACGATGAACGCTTGGCGCGACTGCTGGTCGCTCACATTGCTGGTGATCGCTTCACCGGGTTGGAGCGGTTCCGGCGCTTCGAGCGGTTCACCTTCCTGAATGCTCAGCAAGAATGCGCCCGTCGTGCCGAACGTGCCGCTGATTTCGATGCGGTACTGGCCGGGGGTCGAAACCGCCACTGTACCGGCGACCGTCGAACGTCCGGCGCTGTTATCCACACTTTGGAGCACCAGCCCCGACGAATCGATTATGCGAAACGCCGGCGCCAAACCAGAACCAATCGTTAACACTTGAATTTGTAACGTCTGCGGTGTGCGCACATTAATGCCAAACATGGAGACGGGGAGCGCAGCGCTCACTTCGCCCGTCACATTCTGGCCAACTTCTACCGGCACAACATCGGCCTGCGCGGTGATTGACACCGCCGTCAACAACAGCATCAATAAAATTACTACGAGCTTACGGATTGTCATCGTTTGGGTCTCCACTTGACCATGTGCTGCTCTACCATAACTGTACGACAAAACTCGGCTGGCGCAATCCGGCTAAGGGCGGAGAGAGTGTTAGAATAAGGACTAGAGAACTACGCTGACAGAGGGGAATACCCATGAATCGCTTACAGGGCAAAAGCGCGCTGATCACAGGTGGGAATTCGGGTATCGGGCAGGCAGCCGCGCGGTTGTTCGCGCGGGAAGGCGCGCAGGTGATGATCGCCGCGCGCAATCAGGAGAAAGCGGCGCACACGGTCGCCCTCATCACTGAGGAAGGCGGCACCGCCTGGTCGCTGCCGTGCGATGTGCGCAGCGCCGAGGACTGCGAGCGCGTCGTCACCGAAACGATCCGCGCGTTTGGTGGGCTGCACATCGTCTTCAATAACGCGGGGATTGTCCCCTACACAGGTATCCTCGACACCAGCGACGAAACGTGGCTCGACACGTTCGCCACGAATGTCCACGGCACGTTTTATATCAGCCGCGCCGCCGTACGCCATATGATCGCGCAGGGGGGCGGCGTGATCGTCAATAATGCGTCGGATTGGGGCATCGTCGGCGGGCAGGACGCCACCTGCTACGCGGCGACCAAAGGCGCGGTCGTGCAGATGACGCGCTCGATGGCGCTGGATTTCGGGCGACAGGGGATTCGCGTCAACGCGGTGTGTCCCGGCGACACGTTCGTCGAGCGCTGGCGCGCTAATGGGCGCGCCGCCGATGACGAAGCCCTGCGCCGGATGGGCGCGGTGCTGCCTATGGGGCGCGTCGGGCAGGTCGAGGAGATCGCGCAGGCGGTGCTGTTCCTCGCCAGCGACGAATCGAGCTACATGACCGGGCAAATGCTCATCGTCGATGGGGGTAACACCGCGGGCGGCGCCAGCACCCGGTATTGAAGAGAGGTCAGCATATGGAGACTATACCACTGAGCGATTCTTTACCCGAAACACCGCTCTTGCCACCGTCACGGCGCCGTTCGACATTTCTTCCAATCATCATCCTGGTGCTCGCCGGGATAGTATTCGGCATTCTGTGGTTACGACCAGTGGAAAGATCGATCGAATTCGAAGATTTCCGCCTCGTCTATAGTTTTCCGTGGTTGCTTTCCGGCACAGCTAATTGGTCATCCTGTGAAACCGAGGGAATATGGGATTGTGACGCCGCGCTTTCGAGTAAGTATACGGATGCTCTAATTACTCGGTTCACGATCGAACTCTCCGCCAACAAAGCTGAAGACCTCGAAATAACCTCGCGTGACGAATGGTTGGAAGCGAACGAAACTGCGCGTTTCATTCGTGTGGAAGAACTGACGATCGGTGGCCAACCGGCTGTTGCGCGTGTCCTCAGCGGTATAGCCAACAGCAGTAGTAACGGAGGTTACAGCGGTTATGGCATGCAGATCTTCGTGTTGAACGGCACATGGTTGTACAAAATCGACGTCGTCAGCATCAGCGAGGCTCATTTTGAGCAGGATCGAGCGCTGATCATGGCGCTGCTCGGCGGCTTCGAGTTTCGCCAGCGCATCATCGAAGGGAACACGCAGACCTGAGCGCTATCCTTTTGGATGGGCCTGCATCGTTCGCTCAACTGGGGAAACCAGCGGACGCGATAAATCGCGTCCCTACACCTGTGCTGTCCCGCTGCGCTCTTTGTATTCTCTGCGGTTAACGCTCTTTTACTTCTTCGTGCTCAGCCGATCCGCGATGAGCTGCAAGTCGCCGGCCGTGCCCGAAAATGATAAGCTGCCGAATAGCATGACGATGATCGCCGGAATCGCCTCGGCATAACTGCGGGCATTCGCCAACCCGTAAACGCCCAGTAGCGCGAGGAAGCCGAACACGAACGCCGGCAGACCCGCGACGAGTACATACTGGCGGTCGGTGAGATCAGGCGGAAGGTCGACGTGCGTGCGCGTCCACCCCACAGCGCGCCGACCGATCAACAGCAAGCCGAACAGATGCAGCAGTTCATGCGGTAAACCGAGAATCTGAGTGAGCGTGTTCATTTGGCTCTGGGATAGCCTAAGCGTTCAATTGCGGCGGCGGCCTCAAAATCTTTGGTGGTGAGCTGGTTCCCGGCGCTGTGCGTGGTGAAGCTCACGAGCACTTTCTTGTAGCCGATATAGAGGTTAGGGTGATGATCCAGCCCTTCACAGACTGTGCCCATCGCGGTCGCCAGCGCGAGTCCCGCCACATAGCTGTCCAGTGTATACGTTTTAGTGAGCACGGCACCGTCTACCGCCCAACCGGGCAGCGCGGCGAGCCGTTCGCTAATTTCAACATCGGTTAAGGCCATCGGGAATTCTCCTGTTCATACCGAGCCTATACGTTATCCGGTGCTTACAGCTTAACAACGAAACCTGAAACCCACATGAACGAATCGCGCCAGTTGGCCACAAAAACTACAGATTTAGTCCCGACAAAGATCAGGCAAAAGTCTAAATCATATTCCTAAAAACTCATGTATCGTAACGGCATTCATCGATGCTGAGCGACCGCAGTGAAGCTCTGGCTCGTCTCGTTCAATCGCGTTAACTGAGAAGATGGAGCAGTCCATGAGTAGTGTAGACGACAACAAGGCGCTGATTCAGCGTTACACCGAGGTCGTGTGGCAAGGTACAGCGCTGGATGCGACGTTTCACGCGTCTGACAGTATCAGCCATCCGCTCCCTTCGCCCAGCAGCGTCAGCGATCTGGCGCAAACCGCCGGCTATTTTCGCGCGGCGCTCCCCGATTTGACCGTGAGCGAATCGCTGATCTTCGGTCAAGATGACCGCGTCATGCAGTATTACACGTTCAGCGGCACGCATACCGGCAGCCCGCTGTTTGACTTCCCGGCCTCCGGTCGCACGCTGACCATCGCGGGCGAAAACATCTTCCGCATCCGGGATGGGCACATCGTGGAAACGTGGAGCATCATCGACGCCGCCGGGGTTTTTCAACAACTGAGCGCCCAATAGGAGACGCACGCGCATGAACAGCGATGAAATCAAACTCATTTACCGTTCGCACGACGAAGCGATGCTGGCCGGGAAACTGGAAATCATTGATGAATTGTATGGCGAAGATTTCGTGAATTACTCGCCCGGCCTGCCGGACTATCTGCGGCATGGGCCAAACGCGGTCCGTGGTCACTACGGGTTTCTGGCCAGCGCGTTCAGCGACATGGCGCTGAATGTCGATCAGGAAATCGTCGACGGCGACAAGATCGGGATGCACTGGACGTGGAGCGCCCGCCATACCGGCGACTTTCTCGGCATTCCGGCCACCGGCGTCCGCGTCGAGATCACAGGCTTTGAGATTGTGCAGATCTACGACGGGAAAATTCGCGCGGCGTGGATTGTGCAGGACAATGCCAGCCTGATGGCGCAGTTACAATCTGCTGTTCAAGCACAAGCTTGACGGACGACCGCCGCCCGCCCCACAACGGGACGGGCGGCAAAAGCCCCCTTCACGCCTCATCCGACGCGGCGTCCGTGATTTTGCGCAGGTGCAGAATCGGATACGGTTTGCCCAGCCCGTCCCGCTCCGAACGGGCGAAGACGGCAAAGCCCAGATGCCGGTAAAATCCGACCGCCTGCTCATTCTGCTCGTTCACATCGACTTCGGTCGCGCCGAGCACGTAAATGGCGTAAGTCATCAAGCGCCGCCCCGCGCCCAGCCCGCGAAAATCCGGATGCATGAACAGCATCTCGACCTTTTGACCGCCGACGGCAATATACCCACCGACGCAATCGGCCTCGTCCCGGACGCAGGCCAGCATCAAATGGGGCAGCACGCGGCGCACCAGCGGGCGAAAAATCTCAATATCTGCCGCGGCGACGAACCCATGCGTCGCGCGGACAGAGGCTTCCCAAACTTCGACCACGCGCGGATAGTCGGCAGCGTGGACAGGATAGATGCCCGGTTGCAGAGGCATAGGGTCCCTCCGCGTCTTTTCCAAACGAACGAATATAGACACATGTCCATTTACTATACTCGGCAAACTTGATCTCTGCATAAGTTGATCTCTCCGCCACTTTCTATTACCATTGGAGGAAAGTTGAATGATGAAAGAGGGTAGAATGGCGGACGTAGTATTGGAACAGAAAACGGGCGCGGAAGCTGTCATCTGGGACTTATCAGTCTTCTATAAGGCTCTTGATGATCCCGCCATTGATCAGGATATGGAACGCGTTGTGGGCATGGCGAACGAGTTCGCGGCCAAGTATCGCGGACGCGTAGCCCAGCTTGATGCCGAAGAAATGGTCGATGCCATGGTCGAAATGGAAGCCATCTCGGATCTTGGCGGGCGGATTGCTTCGTTTGCCTCGCTCAATTTCAGCACAGACACGACCAATCCGCAGGTTGGTCGGCTGCTGCAGCGCGTCCGCGAACAAGGCGCGAAACTCTCGCAGATGCTGATGTTCTTCGACCTCGAATGGAAAGCGGTCGACGATACGGTCGCCGCCCAGCTCCTCGCCAATCCCACGCTCGGCAAGTACCAGCACCCGCTGGAAGCCGACCGTCGCTACAAGCCGTATACCCTCAGCGAGATCGAAGAACAGATCATCGTGGAGAAAGATGTCACCGGGGCGGGGGCATGGGTGCGTTTTTTCACCCAGTTGACCAGCGCCATGCGCTTTGACTGGGAAGGCGAAAAGGTTAACCAGTCGAAGATCCTCGACAAGCTGCACAGCGAGGATCGTGAAACGCGCCGCCAGGGTGCCGAAGCGGTCACGGCGGGGCTGCGCGAGAAGCAGATGGAACTGACGTACATTTTCAACACGCTGATGCTCGACAAGGCGAATGAAGATCAGCGGCGCGGCTACCCCACCTGGATTTCAGCGCGCAATCTGTCGAATAAAGCGCCGGATTCGGTCGTGAACGCCCTGATCCAGGCGGTCACCTCAAATTATGCCCTCGTGGCGCGGCATTACCAGCTCAAGCGCGTACTGCTCGGGTTGGACGAACTGCGCGATTATGATCGCTATGCCCCGCTCAAGATCGATGCGCCCGAAGCTGCCTACTCGTGGGCGGAAGCGCGTCAGATCGTGTACAACGCCTATACGGCCTTCAGCCCACGCCTCGGCGCGATCGTCAACCGCTTCTTTGACGAAAACTGGATTCACGCGCCCGTGCTGCCCAACAAGCGGGGTGGCGCGTTTGCTTCGCCAACGGTCGCGTCCGCGCATCCGTTCGTGTTTGTCAACTATCTGGGCAAAGACCGCGACATCATGACGCTGGCGCACGAGCTCGGTCACGGCCTGCACATGTATCTGTCCGCGGAAGCGCAGGGCTTGACCGGCTTGTACACCCCGCTGACGACCGCCGAAATGGCTTCTGTCTTTGGCGAAATGCTCACGTTCGAAGATTTAATGCGCCGCGAACCCGATCCCGCCGTGCGGCTGAAGGCGCTCGCGCATCGCATCGAGGATAGTTTCGCCACCGTGTTCCGTCAGGTGAGCATGAACCGCTTCGAGGATAGCCTGCACACGGCGCGCCGCACCGAAGGCGAACTGCCAACCGAACGCATTAACGAAATCTGGCTGACGACGCAGCGCGCCATGTTCGGCGACAGCGTGAATCTCGGCGACAACTATGCGTGGTGGTGGAGCTATGTCGGGCATTTTGTTCACACGCCCGGTTATGTTTACGCCTACGCCTTCGGGGAACTGCTGGTGCTGGCGCTGTTCAACGTGTACCGCAAGCGCGGTGCGGATTTCGTGCCGCAGTATCTCGAAGTGCTGGCGGCGGGCGATTCCGATTACCCGGATCGCATTCTGGCGAAGGTCGGCGTTGACCTGACCGACCCGAACTTCTGGAATGAGGGATTGGCGTTCCTGGGCAGCATGATCGAGGAAGAAGAACGCCTCGCCCGTGAAGTCTTCCCGGATAAGTTCTAACGAGTTCACGGTTTACAGTGGACAGTTCGCAGTCAAGAATGCTGTCCGCTGTGATCGGAAAAGCGCAGGAGTAGGGACGCCCAACGGGGCGTCCGTTCTCTTTAAAAGCAGTCGGACGCGATCAATCGCGTCCCGACGAAAGCGAATTTGTGTAGCGACAAGGCATGCCGGTAACTACGTAACCTGAGTTTCGCATAGCTTTTTCTCCCCTCAACCCCCCAGCCCCCTTCTCCC
>CALKIA010000139.1 GCA_937988705.1 uncultured Chloroflexota bacterium
CAGGCGCGCAACCTCGTCGCCGCGTACCAGTACGCCGCGGAAAACTGGCGGCCGTGGGTTGGGCTGATGAGCGCGATCTACATCGCCGCGCCCGATTGGACCGAAAATGATGAGGAATGGTGGTGGGCGATCACAACGCCAACCGGGTATACTCGCCCGTCATATGTCGATTTAGCGAATATGGCGAAATACTGCGGTGACCGCGTCCTCCCGGCGCGCGACCCCAGCAGCCCGGAGGCTCTCGGACTTGTCCCCGTCTATCCTTGCAGTTAGTTACTTCTTTCATCTGATCGCCACCGTGATCTGGCTCGGTGGGTTAGCGGTGTTCGCGCTGCTGCTTTTCCCGGAAGGTGCGCTCCTGCCCGACGCACTGCGGGCGCGGCTGCGCAAACGCTTTCTCCCGCTGACCAACTTCAGCCTCGTCGTGCTCATCTTCACGGGCTTGACGCAAATGGCGGGCGACCCCAACTACGACGGTGTGTTACAATTCACGAATACGTGGAGCGTGGTGATTCTCCTGAAGCACGTCGTGATCGTCGGCATGCTGATTGCGGGCGGCATCCTTCAGTGGGGCATTACCCCCACGCTCGACCGTCAGAATTTGCTGGCGCAGCGGGGCAAACAGGACCCTGCCGTAATTGCGCGCCTGCACCGCACCGAAGTCCAACTGACATGGATCAACGTGATTCTCGGCGCGCTTGTACTGGGCTTGACCGCGTGGGCGACTGCGCTTTAGAACGGGGGATCGTTTGTCCAACCGCCTGAGTTACGCTATCACTGTTGTGATCCTGCTGTTCGCGGCGATTCTGCGGCTTTGGGATTTAACAACCCTCCCCCCCGGCTTAAATGAGGGTGAAATCCTCGATTTGCGCATCACCGAAACCGTGCGCGAAGGGCGTCTGGAATTGCTGTACGATGTGGGCGGCGAGGGACGCGAAAGCGGCTACGGCATCGCGCTGGCCGCGACGACGAGCGCGACGGGTGCGGGACTGCTCGGCTATCGCATCTTCTCCGCGTGGATCGGCATGATTACACTGGCGCTGGTCTACGCGCTGGGCACTCGACTCTTCGGGACATTGGCGGGCGTGGCAGCGACGGCGCTGCTGGCCGTCAATATGGCCCATACGATCCTCACGCGCAGCATCTCGCCCGATATGCTGCTGCCCTTGTTCGTGACGGCGGTACTCCTGGCGCTGGCACGTTCGCTGCCCGTATACGGCTCACGCCCGTATCGTGAGCCGAAAGCGACACCTTTCGCATCGCTGGGGCTGCTGCTCGGCATCGGCTTTTACATTCATCCCCTGAATTTCATCATCGTGCTGATGAGCATGGCGTTTATCGCCTATATGGTGCTCAACGGCCGCTCGATGACGCGCCGGACAATTTCGTTTACATGGTTCGCCGTCGTGGTGATGATCGTGTTCGCCACACCCTACCTGATCGCCAGCCTGCAAGCGCCAGAGCTGTCCGGCGCCAACCGGGTGCTGCAAATCTCGCCGCGCGTGCTGACGGCCTTCTTGAGCGGCTTGAATGGCTTGTTCATTCAGGGCGACCTGTCTGCTGTGCACAACCTGCCCGGGCGCCCGCTGCTCGATCTGGTGAGTGGGCTGTTTCTGGTCATCGGCTTAATTGCGGCGCTGCGTTCATGGCGGCAATCGCGCTTCGTCCTCGTTCTACTGGCGATTCTGTTTCTCACACCGACGGCGCTGGCAGCGAACGTCGGTCCTGATTTTCCCGCGCTGGCGGGTTTACTCCCCGTGCTGGCGCTGTTGTTCGGTCTGGGTGTCAGCACGCTGTATCACAGCTTGCCAACCCGCGCCGGTCGCTGGATCGGCGCGCTGGGATTGGTCACGCTCGTCCTGTTCAACATGCAGTGGACCGTCCGCGATCTGTTCAGCAACTGGCGTGATCTGCCCGGCATGCGCGCCGCCTATGACAGCCGCATCGGCGAATTGGCGCACTACATCGACACCACGCCCGCCGATCTGCCAACGGTCATCTGCACGGAAGATGTGTTCCCCGATTCGTCCGCGCTGGAACTGAGCGCACCGCTCAAGCTAGCGCTGATGCTCCAGCGTCCGAGCACCTCGCTGCGCTATGCCAACTGTCGCGAAGCGCTGATCCTCAGCTCGGCGGGGGAACGCGAGCGCATCATCTTCCTTGACCCGAACGGTTACGAAGCATTCAATCCGTATTTGCGCGAATGGCTGGATCAAGGTGAGATTGTGGAACGCGCTCACCTGCCCGAACGCTCGGTCATCCTGCTGGATGTCGCCAATCAACTGGCCGACCGCGTCGGCGCTTTCACGACGACCGCGCCCGTCGCCTTCGCCCCGGAAAGCCCCGGTGCGAATCGCGTGACCGCGCCGCCGATTCGGCTGGGCGGGAATGTCGCGTTCCTCGGCTATGATCACATCTGGGCCGATCAATACCGACCGGGCGACCTCGTCCCGATCCTGACCTACTGGCGCGTGGATGGCACGCCGCCACCGGATTTGCGCCTGTTCACGCACATCCTCGCCGATCCCGGCGCGCGACCGGTCGCACAGACCGACCCGCGCAGCATCCGCCCCGATCGCATGGTCGCGCGCGATATCTGGCTGCAAGTGAGCTACATTCAACTACCATTCGCGCTGCGCACCGGCACTTACAGCATTTCCATTGGCGCATACGAAGACAACACCGATACGCGCTTGACCGTCTTTGAAGGCGAACAAGCGCGCGGCACGCGCGTATTCATTGGTCAGATCGGCGTGGTGAGGTGAGAATCCATGTTTGAAATCGTCTTTCTTGGCACATCAGCATCCGCTCCCTCGATTCAACGCGGCCTGACGGCGCAAGCCATTCTCGCGGGTGAGCATCGCTTCCTGATCGACTGCGGCGAAGGCACACAGCGCCAGATACTGCGCAGCGGCATCGGCTTCAAGCGGCTGAATCACATTCTGCTCACGCACGCCCACCTCGATCACATTCTCGGCCTTGGCGGGCTGATGTCCACATTCGCCCGCTGGGAGAGCATCGACGCGGTGAAGATTTTCGGCGGCAAGCCGACGCTGGCCCGCGTCCACGCGCTGCTGTATGGTGTGGTGCTGGATTACGAACGGCTCGACCTCGATATCCAGATGGAAGAGTTGAAAACGGGCGTCTTCTTCGAGGCGAAGGACTTCAGCGTGAGCGCCTTCCCGGTCACGCACCGCGGGCCGGGCTGCTTCGGTTTCGTCTTTCAGGAGAAAAGCCGCCGGCCGTTTCTGGTCGAAAAGGCTGAAGCACTCGGCATTGCAGCCGGGCCGGAGCGCGGCCAGTTGGTCGCCGGACACACGATCATGCTCAACGATGGGCGCACCATCACACCGGACATGGTCTTAGGCGAGCTCGTCCGCGGCATCAAGCTGGTGCATATCGGCGATGTGGGGCGTACGGACAACATCCGCGACTATGTGGCGGATGCCGACACCCTTGTGATCGAATCGACGTTCCTGAGCAGTGAGGCGGAAGAAGCGGCGCATTTTGGCCATTTGACCGCGCGCCAGGCGGCGGAACTCGCGGCGGAAACCGGCGTCCGATCACTGATTTTGAATCATGTGTCCCGACGCTACCGCGAAGCCGCGATCATCGAAGAAGCGCGGCGCTATTTCCCTGAAACCTATGTCGCGCGCGACCTCGATCACTTCATCATCCGGCGCGATCAGCCGATCGAGAAGCTGGCGCCGGAAGTGGTGCGCGCCCGCGCCGTGCAAGTGGAGCAGGAAGATCACAAAGAGGGTTAAGGTCCCACCGCACCAGGCAACAAAAAGGGACAAGGTGGCCCTTGTCCCCACACAGTCAGGTTGAATTGTGGCCGTTCGCTCAGGGGCGAACGAGCGCCTTACAGCGCGAAGGCCACGTCGGCGGTGTTGGTGCGGGCAAACATATCGCGTTCCCCCACAAACCGCGCGGCGGCGGCGGCGAAGTCACTCCGTTGTTCCCGGGTAGCGGAAGCATCGTACCGGACGACGGTACGATCCCAGAGGTTCATACTTTCCTGAACGAGTTCGACCACACTTTTACTGGGGTCCTGATGGAGGCTATCTTCACCCGGGATCACGGTCAATCTCCGCTTAATTACAGATGATATAAACAAATGATTCTGGTCTTACTTTATGTTTAAAGAGCTTGAGAATTACCTAAGTATCACATTGAGAATTGTAAATTATAGCTTAAGGTATTCACAATTCATTCATCTTAGGCAATGGTTTATTTGTACATTGTCGGAGAGTTTTTACAGTGAAAGAGTGTGTTTCTCCGGCAATGTACTCTATAAACAAGTATATCTGCGGATTCTCGGTTTCTGGATTTTATTCGGAAAAAATTCATTGCCTCGCCTATGGAAGCATAAAGAGATGAAGAAGAATTAAGATGAGCGGGCGGATCGGAAAAGTGGGGATTAGTCCGGCAGTCGGCCCGCGCCGTCAACTTCACTGAGCTGAAAGGAACGGTTATGTCCGGCATTTCTACGGTGTGGGTTAGGATTCTTATCCCTGTTGTGTAAATAAATAAGTCGTAATATTATAATCCATGCATCATTGCAAACTAACATTTATATCGTGAGGACAACTATGCGCAAATCAAAGCTTATTTTCGTGTTTCTCCTACTCGCGCTTGGCGGTCTCGGAGTGTCGGCCGTGTTTGCCGCCGGACCAACCTGGACCGTCGTCAGCGTAGACGCGATTGATTGTGCCGGTAGTGCAACCCAATTCAGTATGGAGCTGGCCGGCGTTACTGATCCATCTTCCAATTACTGGCGGACGATCGTGGACGCCGGGGGCAACCGCTATATGGACGAGAATGCCGGAAATCCGAGCGCGGCGGATAACGGACCCTATAGCTGGTCGTTGTATAACAGCAGCTCCGCTGGTCCGGTCACAGCCACCTTCCCGTTACCCAACGACACGCCGATCACGGTGCAGCTGCTGCTGACCAATGGCTCGGGTGGTCCAGCTGTCTCAGGCGCGATTGTCACATTTGATAAATGCAATGGCGGGGTTGTCACTTCAATCGTGCCGCTTCCCTTGGCGGGCGCTTGTGCCGATCCGCTGCCGACGGATGCGGTGATTCACAGTCTGCCGCAAGGCGCGCCCGCGTTCTATGCGGCTGATCTCGCTACGGCGACCGGTTTCAGCATTCCGGTGGGGACGTGGTATGTCACGCAGACCAGTGGTGACTTCACGCAGTTGTGGATTGCTTGCCAGGCGAACCGCGTTTGGGTACCGTCCAACGCCGTCGCCCCCTAAGTCGGGTGCTCCCCAAAGCAAACGGCACACCATGCGGGTGTGCCGTTTGACGTTAAGTTGTATTTCAGATGCCGCGCGCCTTAGTCCGGCAGCATGCCTGCGCCGTAGACCGTACCCGGCTGAATGATGATCGGCGCGTTGATTTCCGGCGTGCCGATCAAATCGTAGGCGGTCGCACCGGTGATGCGCACTGGGACGATTTCGCCTGTGGGCAGTTCGCCTTCCACGATCACGTAGCCGTCGATTTCCGGCGCGTCGCGGTAACTGCGCCCCAGCGTGAGCATGTCGCCTGTGAGCTCACCGTCCTCGTCTTCGCCTTCACCATGCCCTTCGACCAGCACATCCAGCGTTTTGCCGATGAAGCTCTGGTTCTTCTTCAGGCTGATGCCCTGCTGGAGTTCCATGAGGGCGTTGTAGCGCGCCTCTTTCACATCGTCCGGGACTTGATTAGGGAGCGTCGCGCTCGGCGTGCCGATCTCATACGAGTATTTGAACGCGCCGACGCGGTCAAATTCGAGATCACGCACCAACCTGAGCAGCCCGTCAAATTCTTCGTCGGTTTCGCCGGGGTAGCCGACGATAAACGTCGTGCGCACGGTGAGATCGGGCATGACGCTGCGCATATTGGCCAGCGTTTCATACACCCATTCGATTTTGGCGGGGCGCTTCATACGCAGCAGCGTGTCACGGTGACCGTGCTGCAAAGGCATGTCGAGATAAGGCAGCACCTGCGGGTGCTTGGCCATCGTTTCGATCAGGCGCGGGGTGACGTAGCCGGGATAGGCATACATCACGCGCAGCCAGCGCAGACCGGGCGCCGCCTGCACGATCTCATCAAGCAGATAGGCCATGCCGTCTTTCAGGCCGAGATCGTAGCCGTAATCGGTTGTGTCCTGCGCGATCAGCATGACCTCTTTAACGCCCATCTGCTCCAACTGCACCGCCTCGTTGACGATGGACTGGATCGGGCGGCTGACGGCCGTCCCCTTGATTTTGGGAATAGCACAGAAGGCGCACGGACGACGGCAGCCATCCGCAATTTTCAGGTAGGCGCTGGCCCCCTGCACGCTGGCGCGCAGCACGCCGCGCTCGTCCATTCCCACGACGGTGGCGTCGGTCGGCAGGTGATAAAGCGGTTCGGGGTATTTGCGCACGCGCAGGCGGCTGATGAGGTCGAAAATATCCATCCAGCGCCGCGTCCCGATGACGCCATCGAGTCCCGGCACTTCTTGCACCAGATCCGCGCCGTAACGCTGAGACAGGCAGCCCGCCGCGATCACCATTTGATGGCTCTTGCGGTTATCCACCAGCTCGCGCAGCGTATCAATCGATTCCTGCTTGGCGCTGTCGATGAAACCGCAGGTATTGACGATCAGCACTTCGGCGCTGCGCGGATCGCCCACGCCCCGCATACCGCCCGCATTGAGCACCTGCGCCATGCTCTCTGAATCGACGGTGTTTTTCGAACAGCCGAGGCTGACGAGATAATACTTATCTTTGGTGCGTGCGGACACGGCTGGCTTAACTTCCTGCCTTCGTAGGCGTAACATCAACGGGCGTGATACGGGGCGGCAGAATAGCCGTCGCCGTTGGGACTGTCGTATGGGTCGGGGTGTTGGTGATCGTCGGCGTATAGGTAGCGCTCGGCGTCAGCGTCTCCGTAGGTGTATTCGTCGGTAACGGTGTGGTACTCGGAATCGGCGTGATCGTCGGCGTGTCGCTCGGCGTCGGCGTGTTCGACGGCGTCGGCGTGATGCTCGGCGTATCGGTCGGCGTCGGCGTGTTACTGGGTGTCGGGCTGGGGCCGGGCGTGTCCGTCGGCGTCAGCTGTGCGATAATCGCGCCCGCTGGATCGGTCGGCGTCGGCAGTGGCGTATTGCTCTGAACCGGCGTCGGCTCAAAGCCGGGGCCGGAGCTCACCTGTACGCCCTCGCGGGTGAAGACCACATCGACCATTTGCCCGCGCTGCCCTAACAGCGGCTGCCGCTGGCCATTCCATGTGACGTTGAGCGCTTCGGCGTTGCTGGCCGTGAGCGTAATGCGGTCGCTGCTGGAGTATTCCATCACTGTGCCGGGGCGGACCAGACCGACAAACTGCTCGATGCCGTCCACATTCAGGCGCACCCA
>CALKIA010000140.1 GCA_937988705.1 uncultured Chloroflexota bacterium
AAATTGTGAGTTCATGGTTGAGGCTGGTCAAACTAAGAGGACTAGAACTCCATTATAACGCCGCGGCGCAGGCCTGCGCAGGCTAACTGCGCCGCGGTTTACATATGTCATGTTCGGCGATGACGAATGGTCGGGCGGGGCTGAACCCGGCTCGGCGCGCGGGTGATTTTCACCTTGCGCAGCAGGGCAATCAGGCGGGTGAAGAAGAACCGACGAACACCGTGTGGGTTGGACCGCGCGATCTTGGCCAACCGCTCATGTTCCACCGCGCGCAGGGCTTGATCGGCGCGCTGCTGGTAATGGGTGCGAATGTAGTCCGGGAACAATTCCTTCGACATGCCCCTCTCCTTTCACGCATGCTCATAATTTATGCGCGACAGCGTCCTGTTGTCATGAGGACTGCGTCCTGAACGGCTTGGGACAACCCCACTATCTTTTGACCTGCGACGGCGTGTTACTCCAGCAGGTGTTTGAGGTAGTTTTCGGGGTGGTTACACCTAAATGTTGGCATTCAAAAGGCTACTTGTTAAACTTTTCACTATCACTTCGATGATACGGTAGGCATAACTCTCGATGAAACATTTTGATTCATCCTACAATTCTATCTTTGCAGTCCATGTTACTCTTCTCCGTAGAATCATCTTGATGCTTAGCGCCCTGACTTTAGTGCTAATGCCCGCTGCCCGCCTTGTGATTGCTCAAGATATAACCCCAGAGCCTAGTGAAGGTATTATTCTAGAAGGTAGAATTTCTAACGATCCAGATCCAGAACTACTCCGCGCGGCAGCACTAGCTCCCAATAAGATTGCGGGCGGCGCGTTTGAGGCTCTAACTGGGGTGAGCTTAGTTTTTGTGGGCTTAGGGTTAGCTGCAGGGTCATCAGTAATTATCCCCATATTGATTATTGGAGCGGGAGCATTAATTATCGCGGATGGCTCTTTGCGTATGTTCTCAGGTGGCAACGATATAACAAATGCGCGGCTGAACGAACGAGCGTTTACTGGACCTAACAATTTAACTGAGGTGATCTTTGGACAATCTGGGCGAGACCGGGACAATGAGGTTAGTTTAGGTATTGATTTGGCGCTTGCCGAAAGCCGCCCTGATCTCTTTGCCGGGTTGTACAACTACATCCTCAATCTCGTTGTCGAAACCCAAATGAATCGAGTTGAACAGCAAGCGACCACTGTAGCCCCTATTCATGACGAAATAGATAACCACAGTTTTCTTGATGATCTGCCCGAAACCAGTTTCTGGACATTCACCGATTACGTGGCATTATCAGGCTGTCCCGATGGTGATCCTCAAGCTGCTTTACAGTGGCACTTCGATTCAACGGAAAGAGTTACACCTCTCATTAAGTTCCCAGACAATCGCCTTCAATTCAGCGGCTTCGGTTACAGCGGTTGGGATAACTACTGGATAGAGAACTCAACCAATATTTATGAAACCGTCGACACTAATTCCAGCGATCCGGGTGACTATACAGTGCTGCTGTTGACATTCACATCCCCAACCACTATGACAGTCGACATTCAAGAGCCAGCCTATTGGAACGGCGGTCAAGTGCAATGTTACAATGAATACCGAATCGAAGGCGAGCGCACGGAAGCGCCTTATTGAACACATTCTCACTCCAGCAGGTGTTTGAGGTAGTTTTCGGGGTGATTTAGGAAGCCGCGCGTGATGGTGTAATGCTCGGTGTCTTCATAGCGGATCTTTTGCAGGCCGCCGTCGTCAAAGCTCCAGATCGTCGCGTTGGGGTAGGCCATCAGGATCGGCGAATGCGTGGCAATGATGAACTGCGCGCCCTGATCGACCATCTGTTTGAGCAGCGCCAGCAGCGTGAGCTGACGGCTCGGCGAGAGCGGCGCTTCCGGTTCGTCGAGCAGGTAGAGGCCGTTCGGCACAAAGCGTGACCGGAACAGCGTGAAAAAGCTCTCGCCGTGGGAATAGGCGTCCAGCCCGGAGCCGTAGCGCTGCTGCATGTCGTTGAGTTCCCGCGCATACGGCATCGATGCCAGCCCCTTGGCGGTCTTGGATCGTCCCTTGTAGGTCTCTTCGATTTCCTGCAAATCGGCCAGCATCTCCGCTTTGACGGCGTTCATGTGCTTGACGTAGCCGAAAAAATCCTCGGAGCGCATGAAGAAGCCCTTCTTCGTGCGCTGATTCCACACCAACTTGAGGCAGCGTGAAAAGCGGCGCACCTCGGTGAGCGTCTGGTCGGTGGTGACGCTTTCGCTGCCCACCGTGATCGAACCGGCGGCAGTGGCGAGAGCTTCGAGCAGGGTTGATTTGCCCGATCCGTTTTCGCCGACGAAAAACGTGATCTCGGAATCAAAGGTGAGCTCGCTTAAGGCGTGCAAACTCGGCACGCTAAACGGAAAACCCGTTTCATTCGCCGTTCCGCTGATGCTGATGGAACGCAGGTGGATCATGGTCGCCTCGGGCCGCTAACTTTCATTGATATGCGTTGGGAAGCGCACAGTGTGCCAAAATCAGCGTTCCGCCTCGGCTTCCATCTCGCGCTGGAGGAGTGGGATCAGCTTTAGGAGCTGTTCCGCCCCGCCCACCGGGAATTTATGCCATGTGTCGCCCCGCTCACCAGCAGCCAGTACCAGCCAGTATTGGCTGCCCGTCCAGGCGAGGTACAATTCGAGCCGCTGCCGGCCAGCAGTTTTGGGATGATTGTCGATGCGGCCATAGGCGCGCACGATACTGCCGATCGAAGTGGTCTGCATCAGCTTGCTGAAGGTGCCCGCCTGACGCACGACGTTCGTCTGCGTCACGCCTGTCTCGACATCGTGGACGAGTTGTTGAAACGGTTTGCGCAGCTCGCCCACCGTCGTGAAATAGATCGTCACCGGAATGCGTTCGCTGCGTTCAGTCCCCCACTGCCGGACGAGTTCCAGCCGCAGTCCCCAGCCCTTGGGGCCACGCAGCAGCGTACAGTGCAGAACGAAATCATCGCGTCCCAGTGTTTCGGCGTAGACCTGTTTGTAGCGCTTTACCGGCTGGTAATCACCATAGTCCAGTCGCTGCCGGAGTTTTCTGAAAAGATCCATACACCCTCCGCCTCCTTCTGAAAGCAATACTCGTGTGCGACTCTTATTACTATTATACCAAGATTCTGTAATGAAACACCTCCTTGCGGAACGATTGACAGCCCCGCGCAGATCGGTTATCGTTTTAAAAATTTCAAATGCAAGCATGGGAAGTGAAACACATGAGCACAGTTCCGCTCCGCAGCGCAATTCCTGACGAAGATCGCTACAACCGGGAAAGTATCTTTGGCACACCGGACGAATGGCGCGCCGCCTTCGACCGCGTGATCAGCCGTTTCGCTGAAGCCGACCAGTTCAAGGGACATTTGGGCGACAGCCCGTCGACGCTGGTCCGGTGGCTCAGCTACTCGGAAGATGTCGCCCTGGCCGTGGGGCAGGTGTTCGTTTACGCGCTCATGGAACAGGCGGTTGATAAGACCGATCAGGCCGCGAATGCGATGGCGGACATGGCCTACGGCATGATGGGACGCTGGCAGGCGGCCTTCTCGTTCAGCAACCCGGAACTGCTGGCCGTCGGGCAAGCCAAGCTCAACGAGTGGCTGCAGAGCGAACCCCGCCTGCAAGTCTACCAGCAGATGATCGACGATTTGTTTCGTCAGCAGGCGCATGTGCGGTCCGCCGAAGTCGAAGAACTGCTCGGCTTCGTGAGCGATCCGTTCAATGCGTTCAGCAACTCCCCGGACTCGCTGATCAACGCGGATTTGAAGTTCAAGCCAGCGCGCAGCAGCACGGGCGAAGAACTGCCCCTCACGCACGGGACAGAAGGCTCGCTGCTCTACAGCACAGACCGCGAAGTGCGGCGCACGGCGTGGGAAAATTATGCCGATGGCTTCATCAGCGTGAAGAACGCGCTGGCGGCGGGCTTAGCGGGCGCGATGAAGCGCGACGTGTTCTACATGCGCGCGCGCCGCTTCGACAACGTACTCGAATCCCAGTTGTTCCAGTACAACCTGCCGACCAATGTGTTCTACAACCTGATCGAGACGTACAAGCAGCATATCCCGACGTGGCACCGCTACTGGCGCGCGCGCAAAAAGGCGCTCGGCGTCGACCAACTGCATCCGTATGACATCTGGGCACCGCTCACCCAGCACAGCCCGCAAATCGATTTCAAGCAGGCCGTCGCTATGATCGGCGAGGGTCTAGCGCCGCTCGGCGAGGATTATGTGAGCACGCTGCGGCGCGGCTGCCTCGAACAGCGCTGGGTGGACTTCCAGCCGAATGCCGGCAAGACCGAAGGTGCCTTCTCGTTCGGTTGGCAGGGGACGCACCCGTTCATCAACATGAGCTTCAATGGGGATCTGCGTGCGATGAGCACGCTGGCGCACGAGCTCGGCCACTCCATGCACTCGTACTACACCTGGCAAAATCAGCCCTTCGCCTACGCCGATTATTCGCTGTTTGTGGCCGAAACGGCCTCCAACTTCAATCAGGCAATGGTGCGCGCGCATCTGCTCGCGACCAACCCGGATCGCGAATTCCAGCTCGCGCTCATCGACGAGACGATGAATAACATCCACCGCTACTTCTTCATCATGCCGACGCTCTCGCGCTTCGAACTGGAAGTGCATGAGCGTGTGGAACGGGGCGAAGGCCTGACTGCCGAAGATTTGAGCGAACTCATGGCCGATCTGTTCGCGGAAGGCTACGGCGACGAAATGGCCGTCGACCGGGAGCGCGTCGGCATCACGTGGGCGCAGTTCGGCCACCTGTACGTGCCGTACTACACCTTCCAGTACGCGACCGGGATCTCGGCGGCGCACGCGCTGGCGGCGCGCATCCTCAAGGGCGAAAGCGGTGCGACGGACAAGTATCTGCAATTCCTCAGCACGGGCAACGCGCTCTATCCGTTGGACGCGCTCAAGGTGGCAGGCGTCGATATGACCAC
>CALKIA010000141.1 GCA_937988705.1 uncultured Chloroflexota bacterium
CAATCCGGCGGACGCCCCGTTGGGCGTCCCTACAATTCTCTCGATTGTTAAAAGTATCCTGTCCTCAACCGAATTCAGGGAGGGGAGACCGATTCCCCCTCGCCCCGCTTGCGTGGGAGAGAGGCTAGGGGGCGAGGGGGAGGCAAAAGGCGAGGCGGATCTACCGCGCTTCCTCCGAACGATCAGTGGCGGGCGGCGGCGTGGCGGACAGCGCCGAGATTTCTGCGCGCCATTCCGGCGTCATGGGCACGTCGAGTGCTGCCAGCGACGATTCCAGCTGGGCGACGCTGCGCGCGCCGACAATGGCCGCGGTCACTGCCGGGTGCGACATGACCCACGCGACGGCCAGCGTCGCCGGAGCATAGCCTTTGTCGGCAGCATACTGGGTGAATGCCTCCGCGACTTCATAGTTGTAGGCGTCGCCGTAGCGGATAGAGTACATCTTGTTTTGCACGAGGCGGCCATCTGCCGCTTTCTGTGAGGTGGTGTATTTGCCCGTGAGCAGACCACCGCCGAGGGGGCTGTACGGAATGACGCCGAGACCTTCGGCTTGTGCCAGCGGCAGAATTTCGACTTCGGCCTGGCGTTTGACGAGGCTGTACATCGGCTGCAAGACTTCCGCGCGCGCCAAGCCGCCACCGGCCGCCACGCCGAGCGCCTTGGCGATTTGCCAGGCCGCCCAGTTGCTGATCGCCGGGTAGAGGATTTTGCCCTGCTGCACGAGGTCGTCGAGCGTGCGGACGACGGATTCAATGGGCGTGTCGGGGTCGAAGCGGTGGATGAAGTACACGTCAATCCGGTCAGTGTTCAGGCGTTTGAGGCTGGCTTCGACCTGTAACTGAAGATGCCGCCGGGATGATCCCCGGTTGTTGATCTCGTCACTCTGCGGGAAACCGGATTTTGACGTGATCACGACCTCGTCACGACAGTTGGCGATCAATTTGCCGAGGATGATCTCCGAGCGCCCGCTCGCGTAGCCGTTGGCGCAGTCGAAGAAGTTGATGCCCACTTCGCGGCAGCGAGCGAAGATCTTCTCGGATTCGGTTTCGTCCGCGCTGTCGCCGAAGGTCATTGTGCCCATGCACAGCGGTGACACGCGTACGCCCGTACGCCCTAACAGACGGTAATTCATGCTGATAACTCCTGTGCGGTTGATGTCAATCCCACTATAGCGCGGACGCTAACGCAAAGCGAAGCAGTACCCGGTTTGATGCGGGCTATTTTCGCTGTAGATGCATTCAAACTAAAATGGAGATATACCTACTTCAAGGAGCACTTTTATGCGCCACTTATGGACACGTAGTGTTGGACTGTCGCTTCTACTGATGGTCTTGCTCCCGATTTTCTCAGTCAGCGCGGAGGGGAATCAATATCGCCGCTGGGTGGCCGACAAAACCTATTCCTGCACGACCGGTGCCGGCGTGGTTTACGCCAATTTGAATAATCAGAATGTCGAATTTAACAACTTGCCCGCTACCGCGCAGTTCACGATCAATTACATCAGCAATGGCGTCCTCACCGTCGATGGCCCGTATCCCGTCGAACAGACGAGCGGTACGCGCGCATATGGCGCGTTTGCTCAATCCTTCCCGGCTTACCCGTTCACGTTTGAGTTCCGCCTCGACACACTGATCGATGGCCTAGTGGTCTACACCAGCAGCGTGACTATCAACTGTGCCGGGGATACCGCGAGTACCCCTGTGACCCCGGTCAATGTGGATACAGGCTTCGCTTACCGCCGTTGGGTGAACAATAAGACGTTTACCTGCGCGCCAAATGGCGGAGGCGTCGGGGCTTTTCTGAATAATCAGGATGTCGAGCTCAACAACCTGCCAGTCGGCGCCGAATTCACGCTCAACTATATCGACAATGGTGTCATTTCGACCGCTGGCCCGTTTCCCGTGGAAGCGAGCAATGGCGTCTTCAACTATGGTGCATTTCTGGAGCCGTTCCCCGCTTACCCGTTCACGTTTGAGTTCCGCATCGACACGTTAATCAGCGGCGTGGTTGTGTATCAGAGCAGCCTGATCATCAACTGTACGGCTGATGCCAGCGGGAGTGTCACGCCGATCAATGGCCCGCCGGGCGGCTCTGGGGCAGGATCGGCATCCGCGACCGGGCCGGCATGTGTGGTCAGTCTGCCGTCAACTGCCGTGCAGGGACGTTTGCTGGTAACGACCAACGCGCTGTTCGCGCCGGATCCCGCCGCTGTGACCAACATTGTGCTGGAAGGCGGCAAAGCGTGGTGGGTGATCGGCGCGCAGGATGGCTACTATCGCCTGTGGATCGCCTGTCCCGCGAACGCCTTGTGGGTTCCGGCTGAGTCGCTGGGGCCGAATTACGATACGGGCGGCGCGCCGCTGCCCGCCGCGAGCTAATCCACGTTGAACACCAACGGGCAGACACAGTCGTCTGCCCGTTGACTGCGATCATCTCCTTATAGTGTTCCCCAATTCTTAAATTGTGGCTGGATGGGCAAGCTGTTCCCCGCACTGATGACAGACGCGCGGTTGCGACGTATCATTGGCATAAATTTGCTACGATCCTTTTGGAGGCAAAAATGAGCTTAAAGATCGCGAATGCGCCCTGTTCGTGGGGCGTGATCGAAGGCATCGAAGGCGAACGCTACGACTATGTGCGCGTGTTGAATGAAATCGCGGCGACCGGCTACAGCGGCACGGAACTCGGCGATTGGGGCTTCATGCCGACCGATCCCGCCGCGCTGACCGGGGAACTGGCGGCGCGCAAGCTCGACCTGCTGGCGTCGTGGGTGAGCGTCAAGCTGCATGATGCGAGCCAGCATGAGCAGAGCGCCGAAGATTGCGTGCGCACGGCGAAACTGCTGGCGGCCGTCGGCGGAAAAGATAATTTCATCGTCCTCGGTAACGACCCCTACGCTGATCCGGTGCGCACGCAGTATGCGGGACGCATCACGCCGGAACTGGGCATGAGCGAAGATCAGTGGCAGGTGTTCGCCAAGGGCGCGAACACCATCGCGCGGCGCGTGATGGACGAAACCGGGCTGCGGACGGTGTTTCATCACCATATCGGCACATGGATCGAAACGCCCGCGGAGACGCAGCGCCTCATGGACATGACTGACGCCTCGATCCTCGGTCTGGTATTCGATACGGGGCACTGGCGCTTCAGCGGGGGCGACGAAGTGCAGGGCATTCGCCAGTTTAAAGATCGCATCTGGCATGTGCATTTCAAGGATCAGCAGCCGGAGATCGCCCGCCAGTCACGGTTGCAGGGCTGGGATGGTCCGACCTCCGTCGGGAACGGCGTCTTCTGCGAACTTGGCCAAGGCGATGTGAACTTCCCGGCAGTGATCGCCGTGCTGCGTGAGATCGGCTACAGCGGGTGGATCGTCGTCGAACAGGATGTGCTGCCGGGGATGGGCACGCCTAAAGACAGCGCCAAGCGTAACCGCGACTACATCAAGCAGTTGGGGCTGTAGAGCCAACCTCACCCCGTTTCGCTGCGCTCAACCGCCCCTCTCCCAAGGGAGAGGAGCAACGAACCGTTAGATTCATGGGTGAGGTTTTGCCAGACAAATGAGGAAAGTAAGGGTGGGACTCGTCCCGCCCGTCGCTGTGGGCGAAGTTGGCCGGTCGGTGTGTAGAAGAGCGTGGCGGTTATTTGGGGTTGGCGGACGCGATAAATCGCGTCCCTACGAAAGAATGTTTTTCTCGTCGGGACAAGGCCTGCCTTGTCCACTCCAAACGGACAGCGCCGGCGCTGTCCCTACGAACGATCTGGAATAGCCGGATGAAGCAATAAGTTGGGATTTGAGGTTGGAAAGGGGCGAGATGAGCATCAGTACTACTTACAAGAGTCCACTGCACGAGATGGCGCAAACGACCAGCACCGATTACTGGAATGACTCGTGCGCAGTGGAAGAACTGACGTATGCCATTGATCACGGCGCGGTCGGCGCGACCAGCAACCCGACCATCGTGTACACCGTGTTGAAACAGGAGATGCACCTGTGGTCGGATCGCATCAAGCAGATCATTGCGGAGAACCCGACCTGGACGGAAACTGAGATCACATGGCAGGTGATCGAAGAGGTCGCCGTGCATGGGTCGAAACTGCTGCTGCCTGTCTACGAGCGCACCGATGGCCAGAAAGGCCGCTTGTCAATTCAGACGAACCCGGCCAATTACCGCACGCCCGAAGCGCTGGTCGCGCAGGCGCTGCATTTCAGCACGCTCGCGCCGAATCTGCACATCAAAATGCCGGTGACGGCGGCGGGCGTGCAGGCGATTGAAGAAGTAACCTACAACGGCGCCTCGATCAACGCGACGGTGTCGTTCACCGTGCCGCAGGCGCTGGCGGTGGCGGAAGCGGTGGAACGCGGGCTCCAGCGCCGCGCAGCCGAGGGCAAATCCAATGCTGAACTCGTGCCCATGTGTACACTCATGGTCGGGCGCGTGGACGACTGGATGACGGCGGTCGCCACCCGCGACCGGATCATCGTCAATCCGGAGTCGATCCCGTGGGCGGGCGTTGCCGTGCTGAAAAACGCGTATCGTATCTTTCAGGAACGCGGCTACCGGACGCGCTTGCTCGTCGCGGCGTACCGGCATCACCGCCACTGGTCAGAATTTATCGGCGGCGATGTGGCGCAGACCATCCCCTACGATTGGGCGAAGCGCTACAACGCCTCGGACGTGAAGGTGATCGATCGCATGCACATTCCGGTCGATCCGGCGATCATCGATGACCTGTACACGCACATCCCCGATTTCCGGCGAGCGTTCGATGCTGACGGCATGACGCCTGCGGAATTCGACAGCTACGGCGCGACGGTGCGGACGCTGCGAGGGTTCATCGGGTCGTATCACGATCTGATCGGGCTGCTCCGCGATAAATTCATGCTGCCGAACCCGGACGTGAAGTAAAACGATTCCCCCCCCTGAATTCAGGGCGGGGAGCCAACAGGGGGAGGTTTTTCTCTCGTAAGCCCCTCAACCCCCGACCCCTTCTCCCACGCAAGCGGGGAGAAGGGGAGAAAACGATTGTTTTTGTCCCTCTCCCCGTTTACGAAGAGGGACGGCTTGCGCAACAAGCAGGGTGAAGGGCCAGATAGACGCGATTTAGCGCGTCCGTCTCGTCTCAGCAAAAGTGACAATAATGGACACACGGCGGTGTGTCCTTCGACCAAATAGAGGAGGGTTCTTTTATGAAAACACAGCGTTTGACGATGGCGCAAGCCCTCGTCCTGTACCTGACCCAGCAGTATGTCGCGCGGGATGGCGTCGAAGTGCCGTTCTTTGCGGGCGCGTGGGGCATCTTCGGGCATGGCAACGTCGCCGGGATGGGGCAGGCGCTCCAGCAGTACAGCGACCGTTTGCGCTACTACCAGTGTCGTAATGAGCAGGCGCAGGTGCACACCGCGATCGCCTATGCCAAGCACAAAAACCGTATGCAGACCTTCGTCTGTACATCGAGCATTGGGCCGGGCGCGCTGAATATGCTGACGGGCGCGGCGGTGGCCACGGTCAACCGCATCCCCGTGCTGCTGCTCCCCGGCGATATCTTCGCGGAACGGCGGCAGGCGCCTGTGTTGCAGCAGTTGGAAAGCGAACACTCGCAGGATGTCAGCGTGAACGACTGCTTTAAGCCGGTGTCGCGCTACTGGGATCGGCTCAATCGACCGGAGCAGTTGATCATGGCGCTGCCGGAAGCTATGCGCGTGCTCACGTCCCCAGCGGACACCGGTGCGGTCACGCTGGCGCTGCCGCAGGACGTGCAGACGATGGCCTTCGACTATCCGGCGGCGTTGTTCGAGAAGCGCGTATGGGTGATCCCGCGCAATCGACCGGATGCCGCGCTGATGCAGCGCGCCGCCGATTGGATTCGCGAAGCGCAAGCTCCGGTGATCGTAGCGGGCGGCGGCGTGCATTACAGCGAAGCGTGGGCGGCGCTGCGGGCATTCAGCGAAAAGACGGGCATCCCGATCAGCGAGACGCAGGCGGGCAAGGGCGCGCAGCCCTACGATTATCCGCTCAACCTCGGCGCGATTGGCGCAACCGGGACGGAGGGCGCGAACGTTATGGCGCGCGAAGCTGATTTGATCATCGGCATTGGTACGCGCTACAGCGATTTCACATCGGCCAGCCAGACCGCGTTCCAGAACCCGAACGTGCGCTTCATCAACATCAACGTGGCGGAGTTCGACGCCTACAAGCAGAACGCGCTGCCACTGGTCGGCGACGCGAAGGCCACACTCGAAGAACTGCTGACGCTCGTCGGTTATCACCGCACGGCGGACGTGTATCAGCGGCGCGCACACGACTTCAACCGCTCATGGGATATGGAAGTCCACCGCATCTACAACCTCGAACACGAGCCGATGCTGAGTCAGGGCGAAGTTGTGGGCATGGTCAACACGCAGAGCCGCCCGCAGGATGTCGTATTGTGCGCGGCGGGCAGTCTCCCCGGCGATCTGCATAAGCTGTGGCGTACGCGTGACGCGCGCGGCTATCACCTTGAGTACGGTTTCAGCACGATGGGCTACGAGATCGCGGGCGGGTTAGGCGTCAAACTGGCCGACCCGGAACGCGAAGTCTATGTGATGGTCGGCGACGCCTCGTTCCTGATGATGAACAGCGAGATCGTGACGATGGTGCAGGAAGGCATCAAGGTCATCATCATCGTCATCGACAATCACGGGTTCGCCAGCATCGGCGGGTTGAGCAAGGGGCTCGGCAGCGATGGCTTCGGGACGAAGTATCGCTTCCGCTCGGAGAACGATCAGCTGGATGGCGAAAACCTGCCCATCGATTTCGCGCAGTTGTGCGCGGGCATGGGCGCGCACGTCATCAAGGCGACCACCCGTGAGGAATTATCGCAGGGGCTGGAGACGGCGAAGGGCATTCAGGGGAAACCCGTGTGCATCATCACCGAAACCGATCGGCGGCAGCGCGTGGGCGGCTATGAGTCATGGTGGGATGTGGCGGTCGCAGAGGTCAGCGACAACCCGGCGGTGCAGGAAGCTCGTGAGCAGTACGAACAGAACAAGGCGAAAGAACGCTATCACCTGTAAAGGTGTTGTGCCTCACCCCTCAGTCCCCTCTCCCGTGGGAGAGGGGAAGCTTCTATTCATCCAGCGGCAGGGTGATGGTGAAGGTCGTGCCCCGGTTGAGCTTGCTCTCACAGGTGATGTAGCCGCCGTGCGTCACCACCACCTGCTTGACAATCGCCAGCCCTAAGCCTGTCCCGCTGATGCTGCCGACATTGCTCGCGCGGTGGAAGCCGTCGAAGATGCGCTTTTGATCCGCATCCGGAATGCCCATGCCCCTGTCAGCGACGCGCAGGATAAAAGCCGCGTTTTCCGCGGCGACGGTCATCTCAACCGTGCCTCCCAGCGGGGAGTATTTCACGGCATTCGCGAGCAGATTGGTGATGGCCCGCCGCAGCAGCGCCTGATCAACCGGGTAGCGGAAGGCGTCGATGGTCGCTCTGAACCGCGGCGTATGGTGCTGCGAGATGGTCTGCGCGAATTCCTCGAACAGGGCGCGGCACAACCCGACCAAGTCGACTTCTTCGGGGCTGAAAATGCTCGACAGATGCTCGATTTTGCCGATCATCAGCACATCGTCGACCAGTTGATTGATGTTGGACGACTGCCGCAGCGCGGTGTTCAGCTTCTCGCGGATTTGTTCCAGCGTGAAAGATTCCGCGTACTTCTCGATGAGCGATAAGCTGACTTGCAGCGACGTGAGCGGGTTGCGGAAATCGTGTACGAGCATCGACACAAAGCGCGATTTCAGTTCACGCAGTTCACGTTCGCGTTCGAGTTCCGCGCGCAGGCCTTCGGCTTTTTTCTGCTCGGTCACGTCGATGAAGGTGAACATCAGGCAGAGTTGTTTCCCCGTAGGGTCGCTCACCTGATTCGCGGCGTACTGAAGCACCATCTTGCGACCATCGCGCGCAGTGGAGTCCAGTTCACCTTTGATGCTGCGCTGAATGGCGAGGTGCGCCAGCAAGCGGTCACCTTCGGCTGATGCTTGCAGCAGATCGCTCAACTGCTCCCCGATCACCTCGGCGTCCGAAGCAAGCGACCAGAGCGCCAGCACCGCGCGGTTAATGAAGGTGATCGTACCGCGCGTGTCCGTCATGACGACCGCGTTGATCGACGTATCGACGGCATGTCC
The DNA here is from genome assembly GCA_937988705.1 of uncultured Chloroflexota bacterium. Lineage (GTDB taxonomy): Bacteria > Chloroflexota > Anaerolineae > Aggregatilineales > Phototrophicaceae > Flexifilum. The sequence continues at coordinate 8,166 of CALKIA010000141.1, forward strand.
CAGCACGATGAGTTCCTGCTCGGCGGCGCGCTGCGCGGTACGCAGGTTGCGCTGCTCAATGGCATGGCGGACGGCTTCCCCCAAGCGCCCCAAGCGATCCTTGAGGAGATAGTCGGCAGCGCCTTGTTTCATGCAGAATACGGCAGCTTCTTCGCTGATGCTGCCGGTCACGACGATGAAGGGAATATCCTGTTCGGTTTGCTGCAAGAGGGCGAGCGCGTCAGGCGCATTGAAACGTGGGAGGGTGTAATCCGCCAGAATGATATCTGGGGTGGAAGCTAACTGCGCGAGAAATGCTTCTGGGGTCTCCACACACGTCCAACTCACCGCAAAACCGTTGGCCTCCAGTTCAAGCACCATGATTTCGGCATCGTCCAGCCGATCTTCAAGGATGAGCACTTGGATGGGTTCTGGCATGAAGCAACCTCAGTGAGAGCTAGAGATAGGTCTCGGGTACGATGATGAGAAATTGCCAGTTAAAGTCGAACGGCTTGCTCAGCGCGTGGGTGCTCCAGCAGGCAACCCAGCGTGACATCCGGTCGATCACAGATCGATGTTGGTGGATCCGTTAACCGTGGTGCTCAGGCCGAGTGTGAAGTAGAAGGTCGCACCGCCATTGATCTGACCTTCCGCCCAAACGCGCCCGTTGTGGCGGGTGATAATGCGCTTCACGGTAGCTAAACCGATGCCGGTGCCTTCAAATTCACTGTCGCTGTGCAGGCGTTGAAAGATCATGAAGAGCTTGTGCACATACTCCATGTCAAACCCCGCACCGTTGTCTTTGACGTAGTAAGCCGTTTGATCGTCTCTGATTATATATCCGATTTCGATAGTTGGGCTTTCGACTTTGGACGAGTACTTGATCGCATTTTCGAGCAGGTTGATGAGCACCTGCTGCAGCAGTGACTCGTCCGCGCAGCAGGGCGGGAGCGTCTTCACGGTGAAGGTCACTTTGGCCACTTCGGTGTGGGCGCGGAGATCACTGAGGATATACTCGACCAGCAGATTCATATCCACCGTATCGCGGCGCATCGGCTGCCGGCTGGTGCGCGAGAGCTGCAGCAAATCTTCGACCAGCACATTCATCCGTTGGACATTGGCCTGAATCCGGCTGAAGTAGTGCTGTGCTTGCTCCGGCAGGTCGCTGGCGTGCTGCTGCGCGATGATGCGCGTGAAGTTTTCGATGGCGCGGAGCGGGGCGCGGAGATCATGGGAAACCGAGTAGGTGAACGCTTCCAGATCAGCGTTGAGCGTTTCGAGTTCGGTCGTGCGCTGGATCACCCGCTGTTCGAGTTCTTCGTTCAACTGTTGGAGCTGCGCCTCGGCTTGTTTACGCTCGGTGATGTCCTGGGCCGCCCCGTAAAAGCGGATGACGCGCGTTTTGCCCTCATTCCAGATGGGGATACGGCGGATAGACAACCAGCGCTTTTCACCGTTTTTGGTGATGATCTCGTGTTCGCTGAACACCGTTTGGCCGCGGATCACTTGTTGAATTTCAGCGCGTACCTGCGCTTGATCCTGCGGTTGGTACAGCGTGAATTGATCGGTCTGGTGCAGATCTTCGTGCTGATAGCCGGTGATGGATTGAAACGAGGCTCCGGTTGTCCATTCCCGCTCGATTTCCCCCTGCGCATCGACGGTATAGCCATAGGTGTAATCAGAGATGAGTTGGGAGATGGCGCGGTAGCGTTCTTCACTGATGCGAATGGCGGCGAGCTGCTGCTCCGCGATGGCGGCGTTTCGCTCGGCGTTGCGGCGCGCTGCTTCCACGCTGTTACGACCGACGACGAGCCCGGTTACACAGAGAAAGTTGACCAGCAGCCCGTATTGAACGAGCGGCCCTTGCCAACCCGTGCGGAACGCGAGCAGGAGCCACACGGTCAGCGCCGACGCGATGATCGACCGCGAGCTGCCCATGACCAATGCGAAAATCGGCGGAATCAGGATGGCCTGCACGATGGATTGGTCGAACAGGGTTGGCGACGGCGCTAACCCGACGAACAGCGTCGTCGCGACGACGAAGATGCGGCGCATGGGTTCCCATCCGCGCCAGTAGATCACCGTCATCACCGTGATCCCCGGTACGCAGAGATAGACGATGGTGGAGGGGATGGGGAAATCTTGCCTGAACAGAGTGTAGATCAGCATTAGGCAGATGCTGGCCACGCTGGCCAGCATCAGGGCGAGCGTGGCTTGGCGTTGCGTGATATAGGTGATCATGGTTGCCTCTGGCTGATCGACAATCGGGCATTGGATGGCTGTCCGCCCGGTTAGGTGACGTTCAGCATAGGTGACCGTGAGGCAGCGTGCGGGAGGATATCATCGTCGGCACGGTTGCAGCATGCTCAATTCTTACTGAGATAACGACTGTGGGATGATGATCTCGAACGTGCTGCCTTCGCCAAGTGTGCTGTGCACGGTGATGTTTCCCTGGTGCGCCTCGACGATCGTCTTGGCGATGGGCAGCCCTAAGCCGGTGCGGCGCTCGGTGCGCGCTTCGTCCGCCCGGTACAGCGGCTTAAATACCTTGTCGAGCGCGTTGTGATTGATGCCAATTCCACTGTCTTGAATGCGAATGCCAATTTCTTGAGGATACTGCACGACACTGATGCGTATGTGGCCGCCGGCCGGGGTATATTGAATAGCATTTTTGAGGATTTCGCCCACTGCGCGGCGCAGTTGTTGGCTATCGGCTTCAATGCTGGGCACTGGCTCCAGCTGTACCTCGCACTGCAAAGTTTTTTCTTCCATGGCGGGACGGTATTCGTCGACCACATCCTGAATCAGCGGTTGGAGCTCGGTGACGGCTGGTTTGAGCACGAGATCACTTTCGAGCGTCACAAAATCGAGGATATCGTCGATCATCTGGCTGATGTGCTTGACCTGCTGGTGAATGCGACTGGCTTGCGTTGCCCGTTTTTCGGTATCTTCCAGCTTTTGGAGCAAAAAGCTGGAAGTGTTGATCACGGCGAGCGGTGTCTTGAAATCGTGCCCGACTTTGGCGATGAATTCGCGGAGCATTTTCGTGCGTTCCTGTTCCAAACGCATGGCAAAGGCTTGATCACGCACGCGTTTGAGCTGCGTCAAATGCGCCACTGTCATGCCATACAGACGCAGGAGTTCCGGCTCATAATTCTTCATCGGCTGCTTGCGCAGCAAGTTGTCCGCCGTCAGAATACCGATAAGCTGCCCCCCGTGGAACAGCGGGGCGGCCAGATGCCAGCCATACTCGACGATTTCCGATTTGTCGTTGAGCAGCGGGGTATCCGCATAGCGCAAAGTGACTTCGGTCTGACCCGCGATGAAGTCGGCGACGAAGGTGTTCGCATACGACCAGCTCTGGTCGTGTTCGTCGCGGATTTCCCCGCGTTCGTCAATGCCGTAGCAGCCCACCATGAGCTCGCGCTCCAAATCGCAGAACCAGAGGCCGAGGCGGTCAAAGCCCAAGCGTTCCACGCCTAGCTTGACAGTGTGACGGTAGAGGGCGTCCTGCGCGTCGAGGCGGCTCAGTTCAACGGTGAGCTCGTTGAGGGCCTTGAGGCGCTGCTGAAACTGAAACCCCATGTCTTCCCGCCGCTGGAGTTCATGCCACAAGCGGTTGACCGCCGAACGATCTTCAATGCGGTAGTACAGCACGCGCTGGTCGTCTTTGTAGAGGACGCGGCGGTGGATTTCAACCGGGATCAGAAAGCCCTGTCGATGCCGTAAAGCGCTGCTGTAAACGTGTTCCACCACCGAATTTTCGACATAGGTGCGCGGCGCATCGGCACCTTCGGTGAGCACTTCCAGATCATCGAAGGTGAGCGCGGCGATTTCGTCCATCGTGCAGCCGATGAGATGGAGCGTATAGTCGTTGATGTCGATGATGCGTCGAGTCCGGGGATCGACATGCAACACGGCATGGCCCCCGTAGCGGGAGATATCCTGCCCGTGCGCGGCGTAATCGATGAGCTGTTCGAGACGTGCGTACTGCGCCGCGAGCGAGCTGGAGGAGATAGAGGGATCGGATGCCTGACTCATGGTGGGCTGCTCGATGAACCGGTAAGAACAGTCTAACGTTGCTATGGTATCACGGAAATTCTAGCGCTGCTGACTTTCTTACAAGTATAACAATGGTCTTAAACTAACTTGAGTTTTGGATAGCACGCTGATGCAAATAGGTCTTTCGTGTGACCACCCCTCACCCCTAAATCCCCTCTCCCACGTAAACGGGGCGAGGGGACTTGTCTCCCCCTTCTACCCGCTTGCGTGGGAGAAGGGGGCCGGGGGGTTGAGGGGAGAAAAAGCTATGCGAAACTCAGGTTACCCTAGGGGGCGCTGGCGTCACAGCAGGCGGAGGCACCGCGGGGAAAACACCAGTGGGGCAGTGCGACGGTCGGTGGGCGCGCGAAGGTGAGATCGGGCCGGGTGCGCGCGCTGATATCGCCCAGCCCCTGCCGGACGCGTTCACTCAGTTCGATGATGCGGGCGTCTTTTTGCTCCGCGCCACAGGTTGCGCACTGGAAGTGGCGCCCGTTCTCGCTGATTTGGAAGCGTTGGCCGGCGGGGCTGCTCAAAAAGTCACGGATGGCGGCGCGGACGGCGGCATCAAAGCCGAGTTTGAAGCGCTGATCCGCGGTGAGG
>CALKIA010000142.1 GCA_937988705.1 uncultured Chloroflexota bacterium
AACAACACCGATTTTCTGCTCGCGCCGATCGTCACGCTCGATCATCCGTATACGATTATCCCATCGACGGTGACCACCAACTTCCTGATGATTCCGCAGGCCAACGGTGACGCGATGCGGGTGGATTTCTGGTATATCGACAAGCACGCCAAAGGCTTTCTGCCGATCGCGCCGACGATTTACCCGAACGATCAACTGCCGACGCTGGCCGACTACCCGTGGCATCTGATCGATGATGTGCGCTTTTCCCGCGAAAACGACGCGCTGCAAGCAGAAAAGCTGTTCGTCTCGGTGACGCTGTACGACACCGATGAGACACCGCCGCTCGAAGTGTGCTATCTGGTGGGACGCATGGGCGGTGACAAACTGCTGATCGTGATCACCAAAGCCGATTATCCGAAGTCTGCGCCCAGAGTCCGCGTCGCGCCTTTCATCCACATCAATGATGAGGACGACATGTACAAGGTCTTTGAGCAAGCCTGGAAAAGCTCAACGCCGCTCGATGTTGGGTTCGATTGGACGGCAGATCACCTACTCATCGACGTCATCAAGGCGGCAGAAGCGAAGTTAGAGAAGTAACAATCTCACCCCGGCTCCTCTCCTAAAGGAGAGAGGCGGCATTGCAAACGGGGTTGGCTCCCCTCCCTGAATTCGGGGAGGGGCCGGGGGTGGGGTCAAATGGGGTGCAGCACAAATGGAATGCGGTCGTCAGGGGAAGCGATGGAATTATCCTGACAGCAACCGTTAGGAGTAAACCATGAGTTGGGATCGGGTAGAGCGGTTGATCGGCTCGGATAATCTGGCGCGGTTGGCCGACAAGCGAGTTGCAGTGATTGGGCTCGGATCAGGCGGTGGATTCGTCGCACTCACGCTGGCCATGAGCGGCGTCGGCCACTTCGTGCTGATCGATGACGACCTGCTGAAGGAAACCAACATCGTGCGCCATGTGGCGGATCGGCGCTATCTCGGTCAGCCGAAAGTCGATGCCGTCGCGGACTTGATCCGCCACCGCAACCCGCACGCTGATGTCAAAACGGTGATCGGACGCATCGAAGATCACAAGGACGCGCTCGATGGCGTGGATCTGATCATCGCGGGTGTGGACGGCGAAAACCCGAAGTATGTCATCAATCAGGTGGCGCTCGAAAAGCTCATTCCCGCCGTCTATGCGGGCGTCTACGAACGCGGCGAAGGCGGCGACGTCGTGCCCATCCAGCCTTACGACGGCCCGTGCTACGCCTGCTGGGCGGCGGAGCTGCGCGATGAATTAGCCTCCGTGAAGAATTTCGGTGAGCGAGAACTCGATTATGGTATGATCGGTGAAAGTGGCACGCTCGAAGCTGAGCCTGCCCTCTGGATGCATGTCGTCCGCGTGGCTTCGGTGCAGGCGGATCTCGCCCTCAACGAGCTGCTGCGCGACAGTGCCATTTATAAAGACATGCCCGGCAACACGGTCATCCTTGCCAATGCGGCGTTGGAGATCATCGACGGTCAGATCAGCCCACCGTACACCGCGGTGTGGGTGACAGTGGACCGCAACCCCGATTGTTTAATCTGCGGGGACTACTTCCGGCGGCAGGCAGGCCTCGCTGAAGAGAGCAGCGTCTCGCTGGATGACTTGATGCAGGCGACGGGTATGATTGTAGACGATGAAAAGGAACAAAAATCGTGACGGACGAGCCAAACAACCTGACGGGCGGCGAAACGACACCCCCCGAAACCACTGATCACAACGCGAATCCGACCGATGAGGGCTACAAAGAAAGGTTGGAACGACTCGGCGGCGAGCCGGCTCCGGCGATCACGCCGGAGGAGTTCGCGCGCCTGCAAAAAGCCGGACAAGTCCACATAGACGCCCGCGGACGCGTGAAAACCACGCGCCGCAGTGACGCCGAAGCCGGCGTTTCGCTCAAAAAGCGTCGAGCATGGTATGACCGGTAACGAAACACTCGTCAACGCGCTTAAAGACGCGGGACTGCTGGGTGATCCCCGTTTGGAACGGGCCTTCCGCGCCGTCCCGCGTCATTTATTCCTGCCCAAAGTCCCGCACGAACAGGTTTACCTCGATGAAGCGGTCGCCATCAAGCAGGGCGCGGATGGCACAGTCATCAGTTCGTCCAGTCAGCCGAGCATGATGGCGATCATGCTCAACCAGCTGCGTTTGACCGAAGGCTTAAACGTACTCGAAATCGGCACCGGATCGGGCTACAACGCCGCAATCATGCAGCACATCGTCGGCTACGGCGGCAAAATCACCAGCATGGAACTCGACAAAGAACTGGCCGCCCGCGCTGAAGATAACCTCGCGGACGCGGGCATGCGTTCGGTCAATGTCGTGCAGGGTGACGGCGCGCTCGGCTATGCGCCCCGCGCCGCCTATGATCGCATTATTGCGACGGTGGGCGTGTGGGATGTGCCCAAAATGTGGGTGCGTCAGCTCAAGCCGGATGGCATCCTCGTCGCGCCGATCTGGTGGAACGCCTTCCAGTTGAGCGGCGCGTTCACGGCGGCGGGTGATGGCACGCTGATCAGCCGCAAGAATACACTGTGCAATTTCGTCGTGCTGCGCGGCGGCATCGGCACACCTCAGTTGAGCGTGCGCCTCGGCACGACGCCGCTGTGGCTCGATTCAAGCGATGCGCAGCGTATCGACAGCGCTATGCTGCACCTGCTCCTCTCCTATGATGCAGAGCGCGAACACCTGAGTGTGCCGCTCAAATTTACGGACATGTGGTCGAGCTTCATCCCGTATCTGGTGTTGAATACGCCGCCCGGTTTGATCTTCGCCAAGTATCAGGTCCGCGATAGCGAACAGAAACCCTACGGCATCGAAGGCCTGGGCTTTGCGCTGATCACCAACGGCAGCGCGTGTTTCATCCCGCTGAGCGGCGAAGGCACAGCCTACTACTACGGCAGCGCCGACTCGTTCATGGCAGCGGAAGACGCGCTCAAAGGTTGGAAAGCGGCCAAACGCCCCAAACTGGATCAGCTGCGCCTGCGCCTGATCCCCAAAGAACGCGGCGAACCGGAAATCCGCGCGGGTAAACTCTATCCGCGGCGTGATCACAATCTGCACGTATGGTTTGAGGATGAAACATCATGACCGACGGCTATGCACTCGTGATCGGATCAATGGGGATTGAGGTCAAAGCCTACGCGCCGCCGCCACTGGGCGCGATCAACGCCGGAACAGTGAGGAACAGCCTCGGAGGCGGCGCGCGCAACATCGCCGAAAATCTCGCACGTTTGGATGTCGCTACGACGCTGCTGTCGGCGGTCAGCGTGGATGGTACGGGCCGCCGGGTGATCCGCTGGATGCGCAAAGTCGGCGTGGATTGCCGCCACGTGCGCGTTGTACCCGACGGGCGCACCGCCAATTTCGTCTCGTTCATCAACGAGCACGGCGAGCCGACCATGACGATCTACGATACCTCGATCATGGAAAACATCGACTCTAATTACCTGTGGAAACACGAACCGCTCATCGCCAAAGCAGCCCTGCTCGTCATCGACGCCACGCTGAACGAGGAGGCCCTCGCCACGGCATTCGAAATCGCGGAGCGCTACAGCGTGCGCGTCTGTGCCGATCCGACCGCGCCGACGCTGGCGGGCAAACTACGTCCGCACCTCGCGCAGTTGTATCTGCTCACGCCCAATGCCGCCGAAGCGACCGCCCTGTGTGCTATGACACCGGTTGACCGCGAATCGGCATTGGACGCAGCGCGCAAATTGGTCGCACTGGGCGCGAAGATCGCCGTGGTGACCATGGGCGAAATCGGCGTGGCGTATGCGCACAGCAGCGGCAGCGGCTTCATCCGCGCCAAAGCGACCCAGGTGATCGACCCGACGGGCGCGGGCGATGCCTTCACCGGTGCGGTGATCTTCGGCTTGCTCAATCACGTCTCGGAAGATGAAGCGATGCGGCTCGGCATGACTGCCGCCGCGCTCACCTTGCAATGCAACGGCAGCGTGTTTCCGGGCTTAACTCAAGAGTTGCTCTACGACAAATTGGTGGTTTAATTGAGGGATCCCATCCGTTTAAACCTCGAAAGTTGATGAACGGTGATCCAGCTCGCCACCGAGACAGCCCAATGGGCACCGCCCGTTTCCACCAAACCACCTGCACGCGCTGCGGGCACCATCGTCTCGGATGAGCCAGCAGCGACGCTCAAACCACCGCTCAAATGGGCGGGCGGCAAACGCTGGCTGGTGCCGCATGTCCGTCCCCTGTGGGAACCATTCCGGCACCAGCGCTACGTCGAGCCGTTCTGCGGTGGGCTGGCGCTGCCGCTGAATTTCGCGCCCACCCACGCGCTGCTCAACGACATGAACGCGCATCTGATCAACTTCTACCACCAGATTCAAACCGGTTTGCCTATGGAGATCCCCACGGTCAACGACCGTGCGCTCTATTATCAGCACCGCGACACCTTCAACGCGCTGATCCGCGACGGCCGCGCCCAGAGCAAGCACGCCGCCGAACTCTTCTATTACCTCAACCGCACGGGGTATAACGGGCTCTGCCGCTTCAACAAAAAGGGTGGTTTCAACGTGCCCTTCGGCAAGTACAACACCATCCACTATGCGCCGGATTTCTACGCCTATCAGGCCGTGCTCACGCCGTGGACATTCAGCCAAGGCGACTTCGCGCGCCTCGACCTCGCCCCTGACGATTTCATCTACGCCGACCCGCCGTATGATGTGCCGTTTGTGCAGTATTCGCAGACGGGCTTCACGTGGGACGATCAGGTGCGGCTCGCGGAATGGCTGGCGCAGCATCGCGGCCCGGTCGTGCTCTCCAATCAGGCGACCGAACGCATCTGCCAGTTGTACGACCAGCTCGGCTTCCGGCTCAAGTATTTTGCTGCGCCGCGCCGCATTAGCTGCAATGGCGATCGCACGCCCGCCGTCGAAGTCCTCGCCATCCGGGGGATCGCGTTGTGAGCGGAGGAGGCTACCACCCAGCATGTTGTGCCGATTGATTTCCGACCCCACCCCCAACCCCTCCCCGAATTCAGGGAGGGGAGCCAACCGTGCCCGCCGTGCTGTTCCCCTCCCCGGTGACCGACACCGCGCTCTCCGTCCGTGGTCACGAGCGCTGCGCTAAAGGCGGACACATGCAGCCTCCCTACTACTTCCCTCACAAGCGTGAAGAGTCCTACCCCCCCGTTGAACGGGTGCGGCGGTGGTTCGAGAAGCGCGGGGATGTGGTGGAGGCGCGTGACGTGCAGGACAACTCTGACTACTACTACAAGGGCGACATCATGGTCATCCGCGGCGACGGCTCGACACAGTTTGTCGAAGTGAAAGCCGAGCCCTCGTACACGCGCCACACGACCGAAAATCTCGCCATCGAACGCTATTCCGATATTGCGAAGCATTCCCCCGGTGGGCCGTGGTCAACGCAAGCCGACTTTTACGTCCACATCTATGGCGATGGGTTAATGGTCGTCATGAACCGCAAGCGCCTCGTCCACTGGATCGATTCCGAGCTGGAACGCGATAAGCACACCTTCACCTACCGCGAGATTCCCAATCACGGCTGGGTCACGGGCACCTACCTGATTCCCCGCGGTCGAGTCCGGGCCGCGCTCGGCGACTGGCTGCGCGAATACGACTTGGATTAGCCTCAATTTTCGCCGTTTTGTTCTAAACTCATCGTTCAAAAACGCAGAATCTATGCTATAATTCTATTTCGGCAGTCTCGTGAATCGCGTCCCGAAAAGGCGAATTTCTTTCTGCGTTCCGGCTGCTTTCAGGCATAGGAAAAGCGACAACGCACGGGAAGTGTGTCGTATGACTGTCGAAAGCTCTAAACGCTGTTCAAGGTGTCGAGAGTTATTGCCATTGCATCAGTTCTATGCAGAGCGCAAGTCGAAGGATGGTTATCGTTCGGCCTGTAAACGATGCTTGACCGAAGCGCAAGGCAAAGTCTACGTTGGGAAACGCAATAAGGATTTACCGGTTCCCGACGGGTTTAAACGGTGCCGCCATTGCGAACAAATTCTGCCGAAAACCGAGTTCTTCAAAGCGGCAGAGAAATCGGATGGATTGCAGTCATGGTGCAAAGCGTGTCGATATAGCGCGCGTGAGCGAAAGAACCCACCGCGCGAACGAGTTCCGGACGGGATGAAGCGCTGTTACAAATGCCAGCAGTTGCAGCCAGCAACACTCGCATTTTTCTCGGCGGATAAACGCTCACCCGGGGGGTTGCAGGCAGGATGCAAACAGTGTTTCAGGGCGTATCGAGAACAGAATCGGGAACGTATAAACCAGCAAAAACACGAATACTACGTTCGCAACGCGGAAAGAATCAATGCAGCCAACATGCATCATTACTATGCCCGACGCGATCACTATCTGGAGAAAAACCTTCGTTGGTACTACACGCACCAGAATGAAGTTCGTGAATACCGCAAGGCCTATTATGAGGAAAATCGCGAACGCTTGCTGGCGAGCGAAAAGGCGCGACGAGCCAAACATCCAGAACGTTGGCAAGCGTACTACCATAAAAACAAGCATCGGATTAACGCGAGTCAGCGCGCATGGGCGGAAGCGAATCGTCCCATTATCCGAACCTACGCAAAAATTGGTAAGGCGCGTCGACGGGCGCGCAAACGGCAACTGCCGTATGATTGGAGTGTAAAGTACTGGCGCGTATGCTTGGCTTACTGGGATCATCGGTGCTGTGTTTGTGGTCAGACTGAGCATCTTCAAGCCGATCATTGGATAGCACTTACTCATGCTGACTGTCCTGGCACAACGGTTGGCAATATGATTGTTTTGTGTCGCTCCTGTAATGCGACCAAAGGCTAATGAACCGCCTCGATAGGGATGCAGCACAGAGAAAACTTGCCGAAGTACAGGCTTATTTTGCGTATGTCAGTGAGTTAAAGGAAAGAGGAGAGTAATATGGCAGGTTGGAGCCAGTTAATAGTGCTCGGCAATGTGGGTCGTGATCCAGAAATGCGGTACACCCAGTCGGGCGTCGCTGTGTGTTCATTCACAGTGGCCGTTACGCGGCGCTTCGGCAGCGGTGAACAGCGTCAGGAAAAGACGCAGTGGGTGCGCGTCAGCTGCTGGAATAAGCTGGCCGAAACGGCGAACCAGTGGATCAAGAAGGGTATGCAGGTCATGGTCGTCGGCAACCCGGAAGTCTCCGCCTACCTCGATAAGAGCGGACAACCGCAGGCGTCGCTGGAACTCCGCGCCGACAACTTCCAGATGCTCGGCTCGCGTGGTGAGGGACAAGGCGGTCAAGGTGGTCAGGGCGGCGACTACGGCGATTACGGCGGTGGTGGCGGCGGCTCCAACGTCGACGAGATTCCGTTCTAAGCCACAAATCGAATGGTAGCCAAAGGACGAGGCATGCCTCGTCCCTACGAAAGCGGTGGTTTGTAGGGACGAGATCGATCTCGTCCTGTTTTGGAGTCTTTCAGACACTGGCTTAAGTAGACTCTCGAAAGTCCCAATGTAGGGGTAGACCTATGTGTCTACCCGGTTTCGGGCGCACACGTAGGTGCGCCCCTACGAAAACATTCGGTAATCTACTTTAGCCCACGCTCACAACCTTGGGACGCAATAAAAGCGGCGGTTGTTTCCAATCGCCGCGTAATCCAGTATGCTTGAATGCAGTCAGTAGACTCACTGGCTGCATTTTTAATTCAGGAGTGGATTCTCCCCTATGACCCAGCCACCGAAACCCAACCAGCGCCAGCTGCGGCTGGAAATTCCCGCTAACCTCGCCGCGACCTATGCGAACGCGGTCATTGTCAGCCACACCAACAGCGAAATCATCTTCGACTTCCTGCAAATCATGCCCAACGATCCGCGTGCGCGCGTGCAAAATCGCGTCGTTCTCACCCCCGCCAATGCGAAACTGTTCATGCGGGCGCTGCAAACCAACCTCGACCGTTACGAGGAGAAATTCGGCGAAATCCCCGTGCCTCCGGCGACAGCGTCTTTGGCGGATCAACTGTTCGGCATGATCAAACCCGAGGACGAACCCTGATGACCGACCTGCTCCGCATCTCGGATTCAATTCGCGCCGCGTTCGTCACCAAAAACGCGGCACGGGACAGCGCGATCAGCCGGTCACGCGAACTCATCCGCCACTGCGCCGAAGCCATCCGCGCAATTCATCGGCGGGAATGGGAGGCCGCTCAGGCCAAACTGGACATTGCGCAGACCGCCGCCGCCGATCTCCGTGGGGTGATCAAGGATTACCCGGATCTGCTCTACAGTGGCTATACGCAAGACGCGCTCAAAGAAGTGGTTGAAGCCTTCGCCACCTACGCGATCATCCGCGACCAACCGCTGCCTTCGCCGGAGTCACTCAAGGTCGATGCCAGCACCTACCTCAACGGGCTGGCGGAAGCCGCGACGGAGCTGCGCCGTTTCATCCTCGACATTCTGCGCCGCGCCGATGGTGACGCCGCCGAGGCCGAGCGGCTGCTCAACTGGATGGACGCGATCTATGATCAATTGGTCACATTCGACTTTCCCGACGCGATCACGGGCGATCTGCGGCGGCGGACGGACGTGGTGCGCGGGGTGCTGGAGCGCACACGCGGCGATCTCACGACGACCATTCAGCAGCAGCGGTTACAGACAGCCCTCCAGCGTTTCGAAGGGCGGATGTGATCTCGACGAACCGTTAAAGGTTGAAAAATGACTCATGTTTTTATCAGCTACAGCCGCAAAGATGAAGCTTTTGCCCGGCAACTGGCGACCTCGCTGGGCTTGCTCGGCGCCGAGGTCTGGATCGATCTCGAAGATATTCCGCTCGGGGTGAAGTGGAGCAGCGCCATTCAAGATGGCCTGAACGCAGCCGACGTGATGATCGTCATCCTCTCGCCGGACTCGATGGCGTCCAGCAATGTTGAGGATGAATGGCAGTACTTCCTCGATCAGAAAAAGCCCGTCGTTCCGGTGTTATACAAACCCTGCAACATTCATTTTCAACTCAACCGGATGCAGCGCATCCACTTCACCGACCGCGACTACGAGACAGCCTTCACCGAACTGCACACGGAACTCGTCGAGCGCGGCTTTAAGTTCGCCAAAACGCCTGATCAGATTCCCGCCGATCACCCGATCATTCCGCCCGTCCAAGCCACCACTCAGCCGGGCCTGTCACGGTTAGTGGTCGGCGGCGCGGTCGCGCTGGTGGCGTTCATCGCCGTGATCGTGCTGCTGCTGATCAACTATGGGCAGACCATCGAACACAACGTCGAGTCGACCAGCACGGCGTTCGCCGCCATTGCGCTCGCCTTGAGTGCGACCAGTTCCGACCCCATCAGCCCGGCAACCGACACGGCTCTCCCGTCAAGCACGCCGACGGATACCGCGACAGCTCAGCCCAGCAGCACGCCGACCGCAACGACACAGCCCACCGCAACCGATACCGCGACCAGCAGCCCCACACCCGAGCCCACCGCAACGCCGACCGCGACGGCCACAGCCGAAGCGACCGAGGCCGTGAGCATCATCACGCCGACGAACGTGCCGAATCTCATACTCGTCTACGATGAGACTGGCGTGGTGCTGGTCAACCGCTCCTCGCGTTCGATCAGCATCGCCAGTCTGCTGTTCGTGCAGCGGCTGGACAACGGCACGACGCTGAGTTTTGCCAGCAGTTTGTGGACGGAGAGCGCGCGCACCGTCATGCTGCCGGGTGGTTACTGCGCGCAGGTCAGCAAAACCGGGCTGCGCGCGCCCACGCTTCCGGCGGCCTGCCGGGGACGGTTTGCCTGGGCGCAGGTCAGTGAACGCCGCTGGTTCTGGGTTAGCAGTGAGCGGGGCGCCATTTTCGAAGTGCGCCAGACCGATGACGTAGTTGCGCGCTGCTCAATTCAAGCCGGACAGTGCAGCCTGCAAACCGGAAGCTGACCCTTGTCAGCAAGCGAACGCATCCATTAGAATTATCCTCGCTTAGTCAATTCGACTTTGCCGCAGACCGCAGGCGCGGATCACCCGCTTAATCTCCTGCCGAGGCGAGGGAACCCAATGTCTCATTCCACCGTGAATAGACAGCCCTTGCGCACGTTTGCGAGGGCTGTTTTTGTTTGAGTTCACAGTGAACACTCAACCGTTCACAGCGAACCTGTAAGCTATCAACTTCAAACTGTTAGCTTCATTGGAAGGGAGGATGCGCTTGGCAATCACACGAGAGCGCAAAGAAGAACTCATCGCCACGTATACTCAGCTGTTGAGCCAGACCGACGGTTTCATTGTCGCGGAATTCCGCAAGATGAGCGTGGTCAAGGTCAACGATCTGCGCAAGAAACTGAGTGACGCGACGGGGGGGACTTATTCCGTCACCAAGAACACCCTGTTCAGCCTCGCGCTGGAACAGAACGGTTGGCCCGTCCCGAAGGATCTCTTCGTGGGGCAAACCGGTGTGGTGTTCGGGAATGGCAATTTGCCCGGTGTGGCAAAAGCTGTTCAGGCGTACGTCAAAGAAAAAGACAACGGTGAATACTTCATCGTCAAGGGTGGCGTGATTTCTGGCTCAGTCTTCACCGGGGCAGAAATTGAAGCGGTCGCCAACCTGCCGACGCTGGACGAAATCCATGCTCAACTCGCAGGCTTGATCGTCCAACCGGCATCGCTGCTGGCGGGGCTGCTCAGTTCGGCGACGGGGCAGGTTGTCAACGTGCTGCAAGCTTACTTGCAGGAAAACGAACCGGGCGATGCGGCCGCTTAAGGCCCATTTCCCCCAAAATCTCTGGTTAAAATCACAAGCTCGAAAGGACTTGAAATGGCAGATTTGAATCGTTTGGTGGATGAACTCAGCGCGCTGACTATTCTGGAAGCGTCGGAACTCAAGAAACTCCTCGAAGAAAAATGGGGTGTGACGGCGGCTTCGGGTGGCGGCATGATGATGATGGCAGGCGCGGCGGCAGCTCCGGCAGCAGCCGCGGCGGCGGAACCGGTCGAAGAACAGACTGAATTCAACGTGATCCTCGACGACGTTGGCCCCAAGAAGATCAATGTGATCAAGGCCGTCCGTCAGGTCACCAACCTCGGTCTGAAGGAAGCTAAGGACCTCGTCGAAGCTGACAAGCCCCTCGTTCTCGAAGGCGTCAGCAAGGACAAGGCGAACGAAGCCAAGACCATCATCGAAGCCGAAGGCGCGAAGATCATCATCAAGTAATTTCGCCCACGCGAAATTTCAAAGGCGGCTCATCCGAGTCGCCTTTTTGATTCTCAAGCTATAAAATGGTTCCGGGTGGACGAGGCATGCCTCATCCCTACGAGGATCGTCTTGGTAGGGACAAGGCATGCCTTGTCTTCGTTTGCTTAATCGCCTTGAGAAAGAAATCCGCTATGCTCTCTGCGTTCGCCCGCAATCTGCGCGACCTGCCCGCCGCCACCACGCCCGCCGCTGTGCTCTCCGGCCTGCTGGTGATCGTGATCGGCTATGCATCGTCGCTCGTGATCGTCTTTCAAGCTGCCACCAATGCCAACCTGACGCCCGGACAAACCTCCTCGTGGGTGCTGGCCATCACCGTGGGTTCGGGCATCAGCAGCCTCATCATGAGCCTGTGGTTTCGGCAACCGGTGGTCGCGGCGTGGTCAACGCCAGGCGTCGCGCTGCTCGTCACCAGCCTGAGCCAGTATCCCTACAGTGAAGCGATCGGCGCGTACATTCTCGCCAGCGCGGCGATCGTTCTGCTCGGCTTCACCGGGTGGTTCGGGCGCGTCATGGGCTTGCTCCCCGCGCCCATCGTGCTCGGCATGCTGGCGGGCATCCTGATTCGCTTTGGCATCAGCGCCTTCAATGCCATCCCTGAAGCGCCCTTGATCGTGCTGCCGATGATCGTCATCTACTTTATCCTGCGGCGGCGCAATTTCCGCGCGCCCGCGGTGATCACGCTGGTCGTCGGGCTGCTGCTGGCGGCGCTGACCGGTGCCATTCACCTCGACAGCTTCGCGCTCACACTGACCGCGCCCGAACTGACCAGCCCGACCTTCTCGATTCAAGCGCTGCTGGGTCTGGCACTGCCCCTCTTCGCACTGGCGCTGACCGGACAGAACGCACCGGGGCAAGCCGTGCTGCGCAATGCAGGCTACGAAGCTCCCATCGATAAAGCGCTCATCGTGACCGGCAGCCTGTCGCTCCTCACCGCCCCATTTGGCGGGCATGGCGTGACACTGGCGGCGATCACGGCGGCGCTGGTCACCGGGCACGAAGCCCATCCGGACAAAGACAAACGCTATTCAGCGGGGGTGGCGACCGGCTTCTGGTACATTGTGACCGGCATCTTTGGCGCGGCGCTGGTGGCGCTGTTCGCGGGACTGCCCCACGCGTTGATCGCCGCGACGGCTGGCCTCGGCCTCGTCAGCGCGATTCTATCGTCACTCAGCGGCTCGATGACCGCCATCGAGGG
Organism: uncultured Chloroflexota bacterium; assembly: GCA_937988705.1. GTDB lineage: Bacteria > Chloroflexota > Anaerolineae > Aggregatilineales > Phototrophicaceae > Flexifilum. The sequence goes on from CALKIA010000142.1 coordinate 12,396, forward strand.
GCGGGAAGGCGCGCTGGCGGCGCTGCTGTGTACGGCGGCGAACTTCTCGCTGCTGGGGATCGGCGCGCCGTTCTGGGGCTTGGTCTTCGGCCTGCTCGTGCATTTCATCATGACCGTGAATCGAACCAAGTTCCCGGCAAAACCGTAAAATAAGGTGAGTTATGGAAAAGCGTCATTCGCGCGTACCCCTCCCCCCTAACAGGGGTAGGTTTTTAATGGTAGGGACGAGACATGTCTCGTCCTCTCGCTAGATCGATGAAATTCAAGGGCGAGGCAAGCCAGTAGGTGCGCAGAAGAGCGTGAAGTCCGTTTGGGAACAGCGGACGCCATTCATGGCGTCCCTACACAAGAACATTTTTCTCGTAGGGACGCGATTTATCGCGTCCG
>CALKIA010000143.1 GCA_937988705.1 uncultured Chloroflexota bacterium
GCAGAGTCTGCTGGTGGCGGCGCAAACGTTTGGCGGATAATCAGCTACTCCCTCCCTGTGATCAACTGCTGCACGCGGCGGTTGGGCAGCGCGAAGAACACGGCCAGCAGCATCGAAATGGCCAGACTGATCGGCGGGCTGAGGAAAGCGATCAGCACCGCGACCAGATACAGCACCAACCCGATGTTATACGCGCGGGCGATGTGCTGGGTGATCGTCGGGTCGACTGCGTGGCTGAACAGGCGGTTGTTGTGCGCAGCATAGCGCCACAGCAGCTGAAACATGATCGCCACGATGAAAAACCAGCCGTTGTACACGATCACCGCCGTCTGCTGCTGCGGTTCCAGCAGGTAGGCCGCTACAATCGACGTAGGAAAGGGGACGACGGTCACGCCGAACAACAGCAACCCGTTGAGCAGCAGCAGGTTGTTATCTGAGCGCCGGATGATCGTAAACAGGCGATGATGGTTGATCCACATGACGAGCACGAAGAAAAAGCTCGCCGCAAATGCGAGATACGTCGTCCACGATTTCGCCAGTTCGGCCAGCAGACCGTTCGCGGCGACGGCGGCGGAATCGGGCAGATGTACATTGAAAATCAGCAGCGTGACGACAATGGCGAACACGCCATCACTGAAGGCTTCGATCCGCTGCGTTTCTTTGTCTTCGCTGGTGGGCATGGTGTCCTCGCATACATGAACGAATTGGGTGGGGCGTTTCTTTCCATAGCAGACGAATCGACTACGATATACTTACTCCCATTGTGAACGGGCGTACACTTAGGTTAACATGTGTCCGTTATGACTACGACGATATAGGATACCTATGACTCACGCGTTGATCACCGGTGGAGCGGGTTTCATTGGCAGTCATCTGGCTGAACGACTGCTCGAAAACGGCTACCATGTCACCATCATCGACAATCTCAGCACGGGGCGGATTAAGAATCTCGCGGCCATTGAACAGCACCCGAATTTTCGCGCGGCCATTGAGGACATCCGCAACATTCATGTGATGGATCGGCTCGTCAGCGAATGCGACCTGATCTTTCACCTTGCGGCGGCGGTCGGCGTGCAGCGCATCATCAGCGAACCGATTGAAACCATCGAGACGAATATCGGCGGGACGGAAGTCGTGCTCAAGACGGCGCGGCGCTATCGCAAAAAAGTGCTGATCGCTTCCACTTCGGAAGTGTACGGCAAAGGCATTCGCTTCCCCTTCCATGAGGACGACGACAGCGTGCTCGGCGCGACGACGCGTTCGCGCTGGAGTTACGCCGCCAGCAAAGCGATCGACGAATTTCTCGCGCTGGCCTACCTCAAACAGACGGGGCTGCCCGTCGTGATCTTCCGCCTGTTCAACACGGTAGGGCCGCGTCAGCATGGGCAGTACGGCATGGTCGTGCCGCGCTTCGTGCGCTGGGCGCTCGACAACGAGCCGATCATGGTCTACGGCGATGGTGAGCAGCAGCGCTGCTTCTGCAATGTGAATGATGTGGTCGCGGCGATTCACAAGTTGAGCGAAAAGCCCGAAGCGATCGGGCAGGTGTTCAACATTGGCAGCAGCGAAGAAGTGACGATCTACGAACTGGCCGATCGGGTGCGGCAGCGGGCGGGCAGCACCTCGGAGATCAAGGTCATTCCCTATGAAGAAGCGTACGAGGCCGGGTTCGAGGACTTTCGGCGGCGGGTTCCGGCGTTGGAGAAAATCCAACAGATGGTAGAATGGAAACCGACGACCTCCTTAGACGACACAATCGATCAGATTATCGCCTATCACCGTGAGGAAAAAGAGCATGGCAGAAATCACCCGTAAAGAACTGATTTTGGCGCTCATCGGCGCGGGGACGACTCCCCGGCTGGCGGGCATCGATCTGATGGCGCTGGACATGACCCGTTTGGACATGACCGGGGCATCGGCGCGGGCGGCGAAATTCACCGCCGCGACGCTGCGCGAAGCGATTCTCATCAATGCGAATCTGAGCTTCAGCGATATGACGACCGTGCAAGCGGTGGGGCTGGACCTGAACGGCGCGAATTTGACAGGCGTCAATTTCAGCAGCGCGACGCTCACCAGCGCCCGCCTGACCAATGCCAACCTGACCAACGCCATCCTGAACGGCGCGAATCTGACGGGCGCGAACATGAAGGGCGCAATCGTCACTGGCCTCAAATTCAATGAGTCAACGACGTGGCCCGACGGCAAAAAGGGCAGTCAGGGCAACCCGGTCAGTTATACGACGTAAAGTCAATTCAACCTCACCCGCTGCGCTACGCTTAGCTCCCCTCTCCTCTAGGAGAGGGGTTGGGGGTGAGGTTTGTTTTTGCTTTATGGAATGTTGAAATCACACGGCGTCACTTCGCGGACGGCCTCGCCAAAAATCCACGCTTGCGTATTGTCAAGCATCACCACGCCATACCACAGCCCGTCACTGCTTAAGCCATTCGCGCCGATTTGCGTGCGCACGGTCAGCAAGCCGACCACTTCCGCATCCACGCTCGGTTCGCGGCGGATATTGACGCGCGAATTGGTGCTGACAAAGCACGAGACTGCGCCGGAGGCGGTCTGCGCCTGGACAACCACGGGTTCGGATTGGGCGGGCTCGGTTGGCGCCGCTTCCGGTTCAAGCGCGCCTTCGATATCGAGAATGACCTGTCCGGCGCGCGCCGGGTCATTCGATGTGACCGTGATCTCATAGCTGCGATTGCTGTTGTCCAGTGTGAGCCGCGACGCGATGATATTTGTCAACCGCGCGGCGACATTTCCCCGCGGGTCGCGCACTTCCACCAGATACGGAAAGTCACTGGGGTCAGCATTGGCGCTGAGCATGGTCGGTTCACTGGGGTTCGTGAACACAATGTAAATTTGTGGTCCGGCATCGATGGGCAATTCCACCGTCGTCAAGCCAGCACCAATGCTGACGGGTTCGCCATCTTGGGCAAAGGCTGTAGTTACAAACAAAAATAGTCCAACAATGATCAGTGTAATCCGTGCTGCTGCGTTCATCCAGCCACCTCGATTATGGGTTGACTCGCTCTGCTGTCCCGGTCAAAGTCCATGTCACATATGTGTTTTCCCCGCCAGTCGCGGAGACCAAGACGCTGCCACTCTTAGAGTCGAAGACGACTTGCCGTATGATAATCGTATCACCACATGCGAAAGTCTGCTCAACTGTCGAAAAGTTAACGTTTTCTACACCGGTGCCCGTGCAGGTCGCGGTGATGATCAAGGTCACACGGCCGTCGGGGCTTTTAGCATCCGGATTGATGTTCAGAACATCATAAAAGACGCGATCTTCCCGATCCCCGGCAGGGAATGAGATCACGTCGCTGACGGTACTCGCCGCGTCGGTTGTCACATCAAGTTGGTAGTTCGTGTCTTCCGGCGCGCTGACGATGGCGGTGCTCGTCGGCGGACGGCGCGTGTTTGCAGGCGTCAGCGTGGGTCGGCGGGTATTGGTTTCAGTGGGGGATAGCGTCGCCGTGCTGCGCGGTGGGCGCGTGTTCGTCTCCGTGGGCGCGAGCGTTGCGGTCGACTGGATCGTCTGGGTAGGGCGGCGGGTATTGGTTTCAGTGGGGGACAGCGTCGCCGTGTTGCGCGGTGGGCGCGTGTTCGTCTCGGTCGGCGCGAGCGTTGCGGTCGGCTGGATCGTCCGGGTGGGTCGCCGCGTATTTGTCTCGGTCGGCGCAGGCGTTTCGGTGGGTCGGCGCGTATTTGAGGGCGTGAGCGACGGTGTGTGCGTTTCCGTCGGCGTATTCGATGGGGTGTTGGTTGGCGTGTGCGACGGAGTCAGCGTCGGTGTGAACGTCTCGGTAGGTGTGAAGGTGGGCGTAAACGTCGGGGTATGGGTCGGCGTGAAGGTGGGCGTTGGGGTGGCCGTAGCCGGTGGCAGCACGCGCGCATCCGCGAGGGTGGGCGCGGCCTCATCGTAATCTGAGCCGATGCGTACCAGCACGACTCCCAACCGTGTATGCGGTTCGACATGCAGCGTGAAGATCGCATCGCCGCTGCCCAATTCCAGCATCACGATGAACACCCCTTCCGCGAATTCCGCCAGTGTCGTCCCGTTTTCATCGAGAATGGCGGCGGTGAAGGGGATCTCGACGCCGCTGATCGTCACAACGGTCGGCTGATCCGGGTTCTGCCGGATGCGATAGGTGGTGGGCGCGCCCTGCGCGAAATCGATCAGTGCGGTCGTATGGGCCGGAATCATGATGCCCTCGTCGCTCTGGGCGAGGATCAACCATGCGGAGAGTAAACAGAGGATCATGAATCCGTAACGCAAAAGACGCATACCGGCTCCTTCGTCAGCAACAATGCATACGCTACTATTGTCCATGATACGAAGACGGGCGCAGTCGGTCTTGGTACGAATTCGGTTAGCCTGCTGCGCCGCCGCTGACGCGCAGCACATAGTTGACGTAGCTCTGGGGACTCTGCGGCGCGAAGGTGATGGTGAAGGGCTGCTGCGGACTGTCGACCGCGAACGGCAGCGTGAGCGCATCGCCGCAGGTGAGAGTCGGCGTGTGGTACGACCACCCCCACCGCACCGCCTCCGAATGTGATCCGTCGCAGTCCAGCGTGAGCGTGAATTCGCGCAGGTTGTTGGGCGGCTGGGTGTACAGGTTGATGATCACGACCCACAGTACATCCAAGCCGTCGCCGTCAGGCGCCGAGATGGTGTTGCGGAACGCGCCTTCACCATCACGATCTACTTGCAGGGCGAACACCTCCGCATCAGTTGGGGCGACCGGGATCATGGGGTTACGCACCGTGGGCAGAACATCGCACACGCCCGAAAAACGCAGATTTTCTGCGCGCAGCCAGCCACGTCGTTCGCCATAGTTGACCGTGACCCAGCCATCATCGGTGATCCCCAGCGCCGTCAAGTCGGTGATGAGCGTGCCGAGTTCGGCGAATTCCGCACCGGGGTATGAGCGCACGAGGAGATCGCCTGTGACGGCGCTCCCGACCGTACACTGCGGCGCGATCTTCGGCGCATCGATCAGGGGGGCGGGCGTGGGGGTGGCGGTCACGCTGGTGAGCGCTGTCGCCGACACCTGATTGACTGAACAGAAGGCGGGCTGCGCCAGCAGCAGCAGCACCAGACCGGCCAACACCGGCAGTAAGGCGATCAGCACCGCTTTCGTCCACATCATCACCGCGCCCCCAAAAGAAATCTATTCGTTACCATCTACGATAACCGGAGTCGCGCTGATCTCATGGACGGACGACGTACTCTCACCTGACCGTTGGACTACGCTCAACACACGATGATCGTTGGGAGGCTACGGGCTGTCTGCCCCTCACCCCCCAACCCCTCTCCCATGCAAGCGGGGAGAGGGGAGAAAAGCCTGTTTTTGTTGGCTCCCCTCCCTGAATTCGGGGCGGGGCCGGGGTGGGGTCAGAAAGCAACCTTTTTAAACACCCGCATGTTTCGTCCTCTCGTCACAGAGCTGAATATCAAGGACGAGGCATGCCTCGTCCCTACGAGAAAAACGATGCTTGTCTAGGGCGGAATTCCCCGCAGTAGTGGGGCATTCGCAGCGGAGCGGGTACAATGAAAGGCAAATGGTTCGTGTTACAATTGGAACAGGTATTCGAAATTTGAGGGAGTGTGACT
>CALKIA010000144.1 GCA_937988705.1 uncultured Chloroflexota bacterium
ATGTCGTCGTGCGCTATCTGCGCTACAGCGGCCTCGATGTGCTGTACGTGCAAAATATCACCGACGTGGGGCATCTGCTCGACACGGAAGAAGATCGTATCCTCAAGAAGGCGCGGCAGACACAGTCCAGGCCGATGCAGGTGGTCGAGACGTACACCAAGGCGTATTTCGACGCGATGGATGCGCTGGGCCTGAACCGCCCGGATATCTCGCCACGCGCCAGCGGGCACATCCCCGAACAGATCAAGCTGATCGAGACGCTCATTCGCAAGAAACATGCGTATGTGAGCGAGGGCAGTGTGTACTTCGACGTGATGACCGATCCCGACTACGGCAAGTTGTCGAATCGGCGCGTTGGGGCGCAGGAAGCAGGTGCGCGCGTGGAAGTGCGCGGTGAGAAGCGTAACCCCGAAGACTTCGCGTTGTGGAAGCGCGCCGATCCCGAACACATTCTCCGCTGGGACAGCCCATGGGGCGAAGGTTTCCCCGGTTGGCACATCGAATGCTCGGCGATGGCGAAGAAATATCTCGGCGCGACGTTTGATATTCACGGCGGCGGCATCGACAATATTTTCCCGCACAACGAGTCGGAGATCGCGCAGAGCGAATGCGCCAACGACGTCGATTTCGCGCGCTACTGGATGCTGGTCGGGTCGCTGCTCGTGCCAGATGAATACGGCAATCCAGTCAAAATGTCCAAGAGCTTGGGTAATTTTGTCACGCTGGCGGATGCGCTCAAGAAGTACCGCCCGGAAGCGATTCGGATGTTCATGCTGGGCGTGCATTACAGCAACCCGATCACCTATGAAGATGGGGCGATCGATGGCACGGAACGCGGCTGGGAACGCATTTATAATGCAGTGCGTTTGACACGACGTGCGATGAATACCGCTCTGGCGGGCAGTGGCGAAGGTAACGCGATCCTCGATGTGGTCAAGCAGACGCGCGCGGATTTCGCGGCGGCGATGGATGACGATTTCACGACGCCGCTGGCGATTGCCAGCTTGCAGGACCTGACGCGCGAAGTCAACACGCTGCTGAACAGCGGCGTGAACGTTGGTTTAGATGTGGTCAACGCGATCCACGACGCCTACACCGATTTGGGTGGCAAAGTGTTAGGAATCGTGCCGGAAACTGAAGCGGCGGCAGCAGGCGACGGGGCGCGTGAAGGCGCGTTGATCGAACTGCTGATCAAGATGCGGGCTGAGGCGCGGGTGAATAAAAACTGGGCCGAAAGCGACCGCATCCGCAATGAACTGGCAAAAGTGGGCGTGACGCTGGAAGACCGCTCCGATGGCACGATTTGGAAGACAACATGACCGAATTTCTGTACGGACATTGGGCGATCATGGAGACGCTGCGCGCCGGACGTCGGCAAGGCGAACAACTGGTGATCACCGAGACGGTCGAAGAAAAAGGGATTGTCGCGGAGATCATCAGCGCAGCGACGGAGCGCGGGATCAATGTGAAGCGGGTCCCCCGCCGCATCATCGACGATCTGGCACAGGGCGCGAATCATCAGAATATGGCGCTGCGTACCAGTGATTATCCTTACGTCGAAGTAGCGCAGGTGATGGATCTGGCGAAAAAACGCGGCGAAAAGCCGTTCATCCTGCTGCTGGATCTGCTCAAAGACCCGCAGAATGTCGGCGTCTTGATGCGTGTGGCGGATGCGGTGGGTATTCACGGTGTCATTCTGCAGGATCGGCGCGGCGTGGATGTGACCCCGGCCGTCGTCAACGCGTCATCGGGGGCGGTGGAGCACTTGCAGATCGTGCGCGTGACCAACCTTGTGCAGACCATGCGCGATCTCAAAGAGCAGGATGTGTGGTTGGTCGGTCTGGACATTGGCCCGAACGTCCCCTCCATCGACAAGACCGATCTCAATATGAGCATTGGGATTGTGCTGGGGAGCGAGGGCGAAGGGATGCGCCGACTGGTACGGGATACGTGTGATCTGCTGCTGGCGCTGCCCATGCGCGGCGCGGTCGCCAGCCTGAATGTGGCGACGGTGGGCTCGGTGGCGCTGTACGCGGCGTGGCAGGCGCGCGGTTGGCATGGTTGGGCGCACGCTTGAGAGCAGTTAGCGCTTAGCGGTTAGTGGTTAGCAAAGATGGGGATTTTCTGTCTTGGGCTACCTGCTACCTGCTAATGGCTTCTTTGGGGAAACTTTGGCGGTTCAGTGTATAAACTCAAGGAGGAGCGCGGTCATCTGCGCTAAGGAAAACGGCATGATCGAAGACATTATTAAAGAAACGCTGCAAAAGATGAAGGGCGCGGTTGCCGTGTTTGAGCAAGACTTACACGGGATGCGCGGCGGTCGGGCCAGTACGGCGCTGGTCGAACGTTTGCCAGTCGAATACTACGGGCAGGAGACCGAACTCCGTCAGCTCGCCACAATCTCCACGCCCGAAGCCATGCAAATTTTGATTCGACCCTATGACAAGGGCGCGGTCAAGGCGATTGAGAAGGCGATCCGTATATCGGAAATTAACCTGAATCCCAACGTCGATGGTGATGTAATTCGCTTGAACATGCCACCGCTCACGCGTGACCGGCGGCAAGAGATCATCAAGATGGTGCACAAGCGTGCCGAAGACGCCCGCGTGGCTGTCCGTAATATTCGTCGCCACAGCAATGATGACATCAAGGATTTCGAAAAAGAGAAGATGATCTCCGAAGATGAAGCCAAGCATGGTGCAGACGAAACTCAGAAGCTCACCGATAAATTCATTGCCGAAATTGACGCACTCGTCAAAGCTAAAGAGAAAGACATTATGGAAGTCTAGGCATGCTTAGTCGTGGGGGTTAAGCTATGGTCGCTGCTGCACCAGAACAGGTCGAGTCCATTCCATTGGAGCGCGTTCCGCGTCATGTCGCCATCATCATGGATGGCAATGGGCGTTGGGCGAAAGCGCGGGGTTTGCCGCGCACTGAGGGTCACCGGGCTGGAACCGAGAATTTACGGCGCATCCTGAAGGCCTGCGTCAGGCTCAAAGTCGAGATCTTGACGATCTACGCGTTTTCGACCGAGAACTGGTCGCGTCCGCGCACCGAAGTGCAAATGTTGATGCGGATTCTCGAAGCGGTGATCGACCGCGAATTGAATGAACTCCACGAGAGCGGCGTGCAGCTGCGCCATATCGGCGAGCTGGATGGTATCAGCAATGGCTTGCAGAAGAAAATCCGCAAGGCCATGGAGGTCACCAAGGACAACAAACGGCTGATCCTGAACATCGCGTTTAACTACGGCGGGCGCAACGAGATCGTGCGGGCGGTGAAACACATCGTGCAGGATCAAGTCCCCGCCGAGCAGATCACCGAGCAGTTGATCAGCAGCTACCTGTACACCAGCGACCTGCCTGATCCCGATCTCATCATCCGCACGAGCGGTGAACTGCGCGTGAGCAACTTCCTCATCTGGCAGGGCGCGTATTCTGAGCTGTATTCGACGCCAACATACTGGCCGGACTTCAACGAGGAAGAACTGCGGCGGGCACTGGCGGAGTATGGCCAGCGCAAGCGCCGCTTTGGCAAGACGGACGAGCAGATCGCGGCGGAGTAAACGTATAAAAAGCTAGAAAGATTCAACGCAAAGGCGCGAAGACGCCAAGCCGCGAAGTAAGAATGTAGGGACGAGGCACGCCTCGTCCTTTTGATTCTATCCCTTTGCGCCTTTGTGTCTTTGCGTTGAATCTTTAGTCGTTCGCCGTGAAAGCAAGGATGCGCTGGGCGAGGACGGAGTCGAGGTCGGTGGGGCGCGTTGCCAGAAAGCGGACATGCGCCAGGCGGCTGGGATCGCCGAGCGCCACCAGAAGCAGCGACCCGGTCGAGATGCGCAGTTCGGCGTTGCTCTTGATGTTGGCAACTTCCAGAAACTCGGCGGTGTTCTCCCAACCGGGGATGGCCTCCATGGCAGTGTCGAGCGCCTGCTCAAAAGTGAGCTGCCATCGGGCGAGTACCCCTTCGCTCTCTGCGACCAGCGCGAGCAGCGCGTCACGCAGGGTGCGCGCCTGTGGGCTGAGCGGTGCGCGCGCGGTGATGGCGTAGGCCACCTGCTCGGCATCCACATCGGTGAGATCCACGCCGCGTGACTTGAGCGGGCGCTTGAATTGGCGCAGCAGCACCGCCAGCAGTTCAGTGAGCGGCGCAGTTTCGTAGGCCGCAGATCGTTGCGGAAGCATCAGTTTACCTCTCGGCTAACCAGTTGAGCACGGCGCGCACGCCGCGCAAATTGCGCTCAAAATCGGTATTGGTTGAGTTGATCAGCTCGACATCGGCGGCCGCGATCCCTTCGCCATCCGCCCAATCGGCCAGCGTGCCCGTCACCGGGTAGGCGGCGAACGTCGATTGGTAGGGATAAGGGGCGGCTTGCCCAAAAATCTGCGTCAAGAGCGCTGAGCCGTGGTCGCCGGCACATGTGCCGCGATACACACCATTGGCCGCGCTGTGAAACGAGAGCAGAGCGGCTGGGCGCAGACGATGCAGATAGGCGGCAAGGGCGCGTGTCTCCGGTTCGGACATGGGGGCGCTGCCCGCGCTCACCAGTTGATCGCGCCACTGCGCCTGCGGCGACCAGTCACAGCCCCAATTGCGATTCAGATCGACACGGTTGGCGTTGAAGCGTCCCTCGACGGTGCGCCCACGCGTAATGCCGTCGGGATTCAGCGCCGGGATGATCACCAGTGAAGTGGATGCCGGTAAGTCAGCCGGGTTTGTCGTGAAGTGGGCGCGGAATTCGTCCATGAGCGTCACGGTATTGGCTTCCCAGCCGCCGTGAATGCCGCCGACCAGCACCACGATGCGGTCGCCTGTGCCGAAGCGGTAGGCGGTGATCGGGCGGTTTTCGACCGAGAAGCCGAGGGTGAGCATGGGTTCAATGGTGGCGAGCGAGCTCGGCGTGGGGGTCATGATCGCCTCACCGTCACTCACTTCGCTTGCTCCCCCCGCTCCTATAGGCGCGGGGGATGGCGACTGCGCGCCGCTAATCGGGCGCGGCGTCTGCGTAGCGAGGATCGGCAAGGCCGGGGCCGGCGTTGGCGTCAGCGTGGCGATCTGCGCCGTGGTCGCTTGGCTGGCGGCAGCCGGCGCACAGGCGGTCAGCAGCACAACAAGCCCCGCCAGGCTGATCGCCGCTATCCAGAAACTCGTAAAGAGACGAGCCATGCCTTGGCGACCCTTTCTCAGCAAACAAAAGGACGAGGCACGGCCTCGTCCCTACTTGCTGTTATTCTAGCCGATTCCCGACACTTTACGAGCGTTGGGGATGGCGCCTTGAGGCTTAGAGCCTGTTATGCACTGTTCACCCCTCAACCCCCGACCCCTTCTCCCACGCAAGCGGGGAGAAGGGGCGAACTACACAGTTTTTGTCCCTCTCCCCGTTTACGTGGGAGAGGGACGGCTGGCGCAGCCAGCAGGGTGAGGGGGAATGAAACCTATGAAGCGCCTGCGCGGCTTAGTTCCCCGGTTCGGCTGTGCCTTCAGGCGCTGGCGGCGGCACAGTCTGGCTGAGGTTGCCCGTGCCTGCGCCCGCCGTCAGGCTGTTGAAGTCGAACAGGAACGGACTGTTGGACGGCACAAGGATTAGCTCGACATTGTCCGACAGGTTCTGCACATACTGATACTGGATCAGGTTCGGATTCTCGGCGAGCACTTGCGCAACCAACTGGAGCGCCTGAGCTTCCGCGTCGGCCCGGAGGATGATGGATTGGGCTTCACCTTCGGCCCGCGTAATCTCAGCATCACGTTCACCCTGAGCGACCGCCCGCGCTTGTTCCGCTTCCTGCTGGCGCTGCTGAACGACGAGGCGGGCGCGTTGGGCTTCCTGCGCGGCGACCTGCGCCTGTTCAATCGCGTCAGAGTACTGTTGGGAGAACGTAATATCGCGGATGATGAGGTCTGACAGCTGCAAACCTTCGCGTTCCATACGCTCGCGCAGTGTCTGGGCCGCCGTATCGCTCAACGCTTCTCGGCCGCCCGCGTAAATGTCGGCGGCTTCAAAACCGGAGACGGAGTCACGGACGATACCCCGCGTTTGCGGGACGACAAACTGGTCGGCATAGCGTCCCTGCCAGTTGAGGTGAAGCGTATTGGCGTTGGCGGGACTGACATTGAAAATCACGGTGACATCCAGCTGAACTTCCTGACCATCGGAAGTCCGCGCAACAATTGCACCTTCCCCGCCCGCCGTTTCGTCCAGTGTCACACTTTGCTGAGAGACGAGATACGGGAAGGCTTGCTGAACGACCGGCACGACGATGTGTGTACCACCGCGTCGGGGGTTCGGATCAAGCTCACCATTGAGCGTATTCACGACCACCGCGACTTCTTGCGGCTGGACGATCAAGATGCCTTGACTGATGGCGCTGAACAGCACACCGAGCACTACGCCGATCACCGCGACCAGCACACCCGTACGCACAGGGCGATTTTGTGAGGCTGAGAGCACAACGAGTGCAATGCCGCCCAGAAATAACAGGAAGCCGAGCAGGGAGATCGCTCCCAGTAGTGAACTAACGCCCATTGAATACTCCTTTTTATCGTCGATACTATAATCATCGAAGCATAGTACAGTATAACACATGGGCGGGACGGTGCACGTAATATAAGACGTAACCCCCAATAATTCGGTGGATTCTTGGCTTATTCTGACCAGCGATCAGCTAAAGAAGACTCTCGAAAGTCCCAATGTAGGGGCAGACCTACGTGTCTGCCCGGTTTCGGGCGCACACGTAGGTGCGCCCCTACGGTTGTTCTTGGATTACTTTCGAGAACCTACTTAATGCTTCGTCCGGTAAATCGTCGCAAATTAATCGTCGGGACACGATCCAGCGTATGCGCCGATTTTTCTCGTAGGGACAAGGCCTGCCTTGTCCGCTCCCAACGGACAGCGCAGGCGCTGTCCCTACGAACGATCTGGAATAACTTACCGGATGAAGCACTTAATGCTCCATCCGGTAAATTGTCGCAAATTAATCGTCGGGACACGACCCGGCGTATGCGCCCATTTTTCTCGTAGGGAGAAGGCCTGCCTTGTCCGCTCCCA
>CALKIA010000145.1 GCA_937988705.1 uncultured Chloroflexota bacterium
GGTTGACGTAATGCACATAGCCGCAGTTGGAACAGGCTTGGCGGATGCGTCCGCCATCTTCACGGGTAGTCAGGGTGTGCCCACACACGGGGCAGTAGGTCATTTGCTTGGGCATACACAACTCATTTCTTCCACTCTGATTGTAGCCCAAAGTGCGCAATTGCGGGGAGAGGCTTAGGTCGGGGATCAAGGTGTAGGGGCGAGCCTGTATGGTCACCCTAGCCCGACCCCACCCCCGGCCCCTCCCCGAATTCAGAGGGAGGGGAGCCAGCAGACGCGCCGTGCCGCCCCTCTCCCCGCTTGCGTGGGAGAGGGGTTGGGGGTGAGGGGTATCTGAGACACTGTTACACCATCACCACCGCCAGCGCGATCACCGCGCTCATAACCGCGCCGATCACCACGCCCTTGAAGAAATTCGTGATGTGCATCGACCAGTTCGTGTAGGCGTCCATATGCGCTTCAGAACCGGGCAGAAAGACAAAGGCTGGCTTGAGCACAAGGATCATGAACCAGTCGAGCACGACGGCATCCCACAGGTTGACGACGTTGAAGATGATATAGAGGTGGATGAACACCGTCACAAACGGCAGCGATCCGCCGCTGACCGACTCCAACGCTTGACCGGACAGAAACAGGCCGCCGACGATCAGCACCATCAGCACCGCTGCCAGCCCAGTTTGCAATCGCTTCTCGCTCGGCGTGAGGGGCGCTTGCAGCACGCGGATGACTTCCGGATAGTCGTGCATCCACAAGCGCGCATTGTAGGCTAGCGAACCGACGACCAATACCGTGAACGCGAGAATGGCGAGGATACTCTCGATGAACAGCCGCTCTAGGGCTAGGAACTCCATGATTTTCACCTTCAATCTACTTAGACAAATCTACTTATTATTTTAGACCAGTCTAAATTAGAGTCAAGAGGTTGGTGGAGAAAATCCGTCAAAAGTCGGAGAACCGCGAACGCACCCCGGTGCGCAAACGCGATCAAGAAGGTGTCTAGAAAGCGCACAGTTATCTTGATGAAGGAGGTTTTTGTAGGGACAAGGCATGCCTTGTCCTCTGTATCCTTCTCTAAAAATGAGGATGAGGCAGGCCTCGTCCCCACAGGTGATAGATACCCTTTTGGGCAGCGTCTAAATCGCGCCCCTACGAGAAAACGGCGCTTGTGTAGGGACGCAATTCATTGCGTCCGCTGCCTCTAAGCCACAAACCGAATGTTAGCCAAAGGACGAGGCATGCCTCGTCCCTACGAAAGCGGCGGTTTGTAGGGACGAGATATATCTCGTCCTGTTTTGGAGTCTTTCAGACACTGCCTCTAGCAGGACTTCACACTCCTCTGCATGGCTATCGGTGAGGTTCACACTTATTCCTCCGCCGGTTGCAGCGCCTCGACCAGCGCATCGACGTACAGGCGCGCGAATTTGTTATCGGGGCTCAAGTCAGGGTCGTAGCCCGTGACTTCCATGCCGACCGCCAGCCCCGACTCGACGAACACGCGCAGCACGGTGATCATCTCGGCGTAGCTCATGCCACCGGGCAGCGGCGCGACGACGGCGGGCATCAGCTCACAGTCCAGCGCCGACGCGTCGAAGTGAATCCAGAAGCCGTCCACGCCGCGCTGTTTGAGCAGTTCGACCGCCAGCAGCGCCGCCATTTCGAGGCCAATTTCGCGCGCGTAGTCCAGCGTGAGGATGCTCACATCCGTCTCGAAGATCAGGTGGGCAGGGTACGTGTCGCGATCCACCATGTCGCGGTTGCCAAACAGCACCACATTCGAATCGCGCACGTAGGGGCGTTGACCGTCGAGATTGGCGAGCTTGTCGTGACCGTAGCCGGTAGCAAGGGCGAGCGCCATACCCGCCGCGCCTTTGCTGACCGACGTTTCCGGCGTGAGGAAATCTGCGTGCCCGCTCACAAAGATCAGGCCGCAGCGCCCCACTCGCTTGAGGCCGAGCAGCACGCCGATCAGCAGGCTGCTGTCGCCGCCGATCACCAGCGGGAAATATTCCGGCGCGTAGTCGGTGATTTTGCGCGCCAGCCGCCGCGAAAACTGGCGCAGGGGTTCGAGGTTGCGCACCTTCGTGCGGCGGGTCGCGCGGGGCTTGTACTCGGCAGGCTTGAGGCCAAGATAGATCTTGTAGTGCAGGCGTTGGAGCAACCCGGCCTTGTACAGGGCGAGCGGCGCGCGCACCGTGCCCGGATCTTGCCCCGGCGCGGGCGGCTTCAACCCCAAATTCGAAGGCGCACTGATGATGCAAATCTTCCTCATGGTGTCCTCGTGTGGGCGGTGACTGTGAGCAGCCCGTCAGCTTGCCTACTCCCTAATATAGACGATGAGGCATGCAATATCGCTTGAGAAACCTTCCCCGGTACGCATGGTCGCGCCGCGGCACGGGGACGCTAGGCAAAAGGTCAGGGGGTGTCAAAGTGGAACGCTTCGACCAGCGCGTCGACATAGGCGCGGGCGATGCTGCCATCGGGATCGAGATCGGGATCGTAAATGGTGATCTCCATGCCGACCGCCAGCCCCGAACTGAGGAACACGCGCAGCGCGGTGATCAGTTCGGCATAGCTCAAGCCGCCGGGCATGGGCGAATCGACGGCGGGCATGATCGTGCTGTCGAGCACATCGGCGTCGAGGTGAATCCAGAAGCCCTGTACGCCGCGCTGGCGCAGCAGTTCGACCGCCTGATGCGCTGCCATTTCCACGCCGACCTGCCGCGCATAATCCAGCGTGATCATGCTGATGTCCGTCTCGAAGATCGCTTTGGCGTAGTACGTCTCGCGATCTTCAATGTCGCGGTTGCCGAACACCACCACATCCGATTCGCGGATGTACGGCTTGCGCCCTTCCATGTTGGTGAGCGCGTCCGGCCCGTACCCCGTGACCAGCGCCAAGTCCATGCCCGCCGCCGCTTTCGAGGCCGATGTTTCCGGCGTCTGGAAGTCGGTGTGCCCGTCCATGAAGATCAGCCCATAGCGCCCCACGCGCTTGAGTCCAAGCGCCGCGCCGAGCAGCAGGCTGCAATCGCCGCCGATCAGCAGTTGGAAGTTCACGTCGACCGGCGTGAGCGATTCGACCATCTGCGCGATGAACCACGACTGGCGGCACAGCCCGCGCCGATTGCGTACATTCGTCTCCGGCTCAATCTCCGGCGCATACGGATCAACTTCGATCCGCCCGCCATCAATGGCATTGAGCATGACCAGCAGCCCCGCGTTCATCAGCGCGTCCGGCGCTTTGTACGTGCCGGGGATGCGATCGGGCGCGGGCGGACGCAGCCCGAGCGGCGTCGGCACACGAAACGCCGTGATCTGCTTGTCCTTGAATATGCGGCGATCCTTATAGGCTTCACGGCGCTGATCAAACGGCGTTTCAAAGGTGATCGGAAGCGGAGTCTTGTCGCGCACCGCTGTCCAGAAATGCGTCGCCACCCCAAGTTCTGCAAGTTGGTCTGGTTCCATCGGAATCAAGACTTCCCCATCCCACAGTGTTTTGTATGCCTCAAAAAAAGCCAGCACGGCTTGGGCTTCAGTTGGCGAAACGGCTTGCACCTGCGCGGCAAGCTGCTGATTATGCCAAGAACTAAATGGCTGGCCGGCCGAAGGCGACAAACGACGCACGATTTCGTCTACTAGGGTAGACACGGTGTCTGGATGCAGCAGGACACTAATCAGGTAAGCGGGTAGAAAAAAACGAAACGCATCTGGTCGGAGAAATGAGAGGCAATCGCGCTGATGGACAATCAGGTCAGCAGTCACATCGCGCCAGTGCTTCCCATGCCACTCCGTTTTGAGGTCGGCGCACTCGTAGAACGTGTGCCAGTCCCCCTCCGGCGACGGCGCGGGCGTCTCGGCGAACGCCGCCTCGATTTGGGCAACAGCTTGGGCGCGCAAGTCTTCCGGGGTGGTCATGCCATATCCTCAACTTCCAGTTTTAGCGGGCGGCACAGCACTGGGCGATCTGGTATCTAGGTACAACAGGATTTCCAAACAAAGATCTTCTAGCAGATCCACATACTGCTGCAATGAGTGGAACGAATCTTCAGCGCGCAGTCTATCGGCATGATACTTGAGAAACGCGGCGAGTGCTGACAATTGGGCTTCATTGAAACGCACCAACAGACGTCGAATATGGCGACACCATAGAGTAAACTCAAAAAACTCCGCTTGCGGTTGCAAGGTCGCCAACAGCATCGCCGGAAGATAATACACAAATGCATCATCCGGCAGCGCTCGCAAGTGATCAACATCGGTCAGCGCAAAGATCACCCAAGGCGTGAGTGGAACTTCATCCCACGTCTTATTGCCGAACAATTCAAGGATTCGATCCCCATAGTAATCGCCACGGCGACTGCTCAGGGTAAGTTGGAGCGCTCTCAAAAAGTGTGAATGCTCTTTCGTATAGCTATAAGAAAACGCCACCTTGATCTGATCGATGAGTTGTTCGCGTGACTGTTCGAGTGTCATGCGCCTATTTCGCCTTCCGCCGTTCACCTTTTTTGCGCTTATACGCTCCACTATCAATATAAGCAAGAATTTTTGAGCGCAATTTATCTGTTTCGTTGAGTGTGAAATTGAGAGATTTATGATATTTTTCTGACTGGCTTTGAACAAAGTCCTCATAAAATTCAAGGAACGCAACCAATACGTTCACTTGCTCTACAGAGAAATTCTCTAGCACATCGGACATGTATTGTGTCAATGAAAAGGCAAATTCCAGTTTTTCAGGATTTTGAACTATTTTGACTAACATCGCCGGTAAGTAGTAGCAAAAAGCTTCTTTAGATAGTGCATACACATAATCCGTGTCCGTAAAATAGAGTATTAGTTCATCCCATTCTACTGCTGCTTCCCATGACTTTCCTCTTAAACGTTTTTCAAATTCCGCGACAGCCTTTTCAGGACCATAGCTATGAATAGGTCTCTTGTGGGCAAATTCTAGTTCAGCGAGAAAGTGCTTAAGGAAATGCCCCTTTTTGCGATCTCGAAATGCTGTTCTGATCTGCTCGATGAGTTGTTCGCGTGACTGTTCAAGCGTCATGATCTTCTCGCCATAAGATCAAATAGGGCGGTACTGTGACCGCCCCACTCTCGCTTAGATTTCCAAGTAGTCGCGCAGTTGGCGACTGCGGGTCGGGTGGCGCAGTTTGCGCAGCGCCTTCGCTTCAATCTGGCGGATGCGTTCGCGCGTCACGCCGAAGTGCTTGCCGACTTCTTCCAGCGTGTGATCCTGCCCGTCGAGCAGGCCGAAGCGCATTTCCAGCACTTCGCGCTCGCGTTCGCTGAGCACGCCCAACGCCGAGCGGATTTGCTCTTTCAGCAGTTGGCGGCTGGCGGCGTCCACCGGGCCGGGGACTTTGTCGTCTTCGATGAAGTCCCCGAGCAGGCTGTTGTCTTCCTGCCCGATCGGCATTTCGAGGCTCATCGGCTCTTGTGACAGCCGCATGATCTTGCGCACTTTCTGCGCGGCGCGGCGCAGCTTGCGCGTCAGGCCGGGATCCATGCGCGCTCCGTCGCGGCGAATCAGCTTGATGGCGCGCGTCTCTTCGGGCGTGAGGAAGTCCATCTCCAGCGCAATCTGCTCGGCGCTCGGTTCCGCGCCCAGTTCCTGCGTGAGCTGGCGCTGCACGCGCATCAGGCGGTTGATCGTCTCGACCATGTGCACCGGAATGCGGATCGTGCGCGCCTGATCGGCAATCGCGCGGCTGATCGCTTGCCGAATCCACCACGTCGCATACGTGCTGAACTTGAAGCCTTTGGTGTGGTCGAACTTGGCGACCGCGCGCAGCAGGCCGATGTTGCCTTCCTGAATCAGATCGAGGAAGTTGATGCCGCGTCCCATGTAGCGCTTGGCCACACTCACGACGAGGCGCAGGTTGGCGCGGGTCAGTGACTCCGCGGCGAATTCCGCCTGCTGTTCCATCTC
>CALKIA010000146.1 GCA_937988705.1 uncultured Chloroflexota bacterium
TGCGGCTACTTTCACCCTGCTCCAGCTCCCACAAGATGTGGGTAATGCATAGCCTTTAGGAGAGGGGGCGGGGGTGAGGTTTGAATTCGGAGTGGGGTTGCAGGGTTGCGATTGATCGCATCCGCGGTCACTTTCTCCCCTCTCCCCGCTTGCGTGGGAGAGGGGTAGGGGGTGAGGGGTATTTAACCACGCATCTATCCCACTTTGACCCATCTCCCCCTCTCCTCTTTTCGGAGAGGGGGCTGGGGGGTGAGGTTTCTTCTATCGCGCTTCCCCGCATACCCGCCACGCGCCGTTTTCCTGACTCATGGCATACGCGCCGAGTTCCCATTGACGATATTCGCCGTTGTACTCCGTCTGGATTTGACCATCACATTGCACGGTGGCCGTTGCGCCGTTTTGCGCTGCCGTGTAGCACGCCACATTGAGCAGTTCCGAACGCATCGCCCGGAACGACTGCGATTGCAGCAGTGCCTGCGAGTCCCAGCTTGCGCACGATAGCGCCTGCATCCGCCCCCCATCGGCGACTAATCGCGCCAGCAGATACTCGTACATCACCTGATCCGGCGTCAAACCCGCACCCACCACCGACACCACTGGGGCGGCGTTCGGGTCAGGTAAATTGTCACACGCGCCGAGCCGTTCGACCGCAGCGCTGTTGACCCATCCGCCGCGGTAGCGCTCATCGAGTTGCAGGAATCCGTTCGCATCTTCGCCCACCACGATATAGCTGGTACCCCGCCAAAGCGTATTAATCACCCCGCCATTAGGACTATCCAGCACATCAATCTGTTCATCGACGGCTTCGACGAGACAGATGTCCGGCGTGAGTCCGAGTGCGGTAAGCGTCTCCAAATCGCGGAAGGGCGGCACGTCGTCGCCTCCGATGGGCATCTGTTCGCCTGCTTCAAGCTCAGTGCGATCGCCTCCCGTGACAATACTCGTTCCAGAGATGGAAAAATATCCTCTGTCCATAATGTCAAAGATGTAATTGAGCGTGCCGCCCGTAATCGTCAGCAGGACGTCGTCGATAGTTACCCGCTGCGCGGTTTCTCCTTCTGCTGTGACGTACACCTCGCCCCCAAGACAGTCGGGATCGATGACCTCTAAATCCAGAATGTGCCCGACCGCGCCCGTCGAAGTCTGATCGACAACGGGGAGTGAGTCCAGTGCTGGATCGCGTGAGACGAGGCTTTTGGCCACCCACGCAACCGTGCCATCGTCCAACTGCACGCGCAGCCATGCGCCATCTGCGCTTTGACCATCCGCCGTGAGTCGCTCATCAAACCGGAAGATGCCCACCTGATCAAAATCCGAGCCGGGACCGCCGCGCAGATTGACGTTGTACCCGGCGGCGTTGCCGATCTCGACGCCCGCCCCCACGATTTCGCCCTGTTCATACCCGATCACGCGCGCATTCACCAGCGTCACCGTAATGTCGCCGCCGCCCGCTCCGCTCAGACGGATGATCTGCGGCGCATCCGATTCCGCCAGTTGATCCAGCGGCACCACTTCGCCGGATGCGTTGCAAGCGGTATCGAGCGGGCTGGCGCTGCACACTTCGACCAGTGCCGCGAGATCCTCGGCGGAGGGGCAGACTCCTTGCGCCAGCAACGACAGCCCCGTACCGAGTACGAGCAGTAGTATGAGCAGTTGAACGAGCAAACGGAGTTTAGTCAGCATTATTGATCCTCACTGAGTAGATCGAGTTCAGTCAGCAGCGCATTGAGCGCCTGCACGGTGACCAGATTGCGCACGGTATAGCCTGCGCTCAACCCGCTCTCGGTGAACGTCGCCGCGTTGTCCGGCGCTTCGGGCGTGGTCAGATGCAGTGTATCTTCGAGGTCGACGCCGTAATTCGGCAGCGGTTCGAGCGCGAGCAGCAGATTAATCACGGGCAGATCGTAATCCGTCGCGATGTTGAGGATAATCTGGTTGAAGGTGGCGCTCAGTTCCGGCGCTTCCGGTCGAATCGGCATCGTATACAGAATCGGCACGACGTTCGCGTTGACCGTCTCGATCACGACCAAGCGCATGAAGTAGTCGAACAGCATCGCGTCGAATGCCATCACATCGTTTGTGCCAAACATGATCAGCGCGAATGCCGCATTCGCTTCGCGGTATTCGCAGCCCAGCGGCGTTTCGTTCGGCGCGCACTCATCCGCAATCGCCCATGTCGTATCGAGCGCGCTTGCGGTAGAGAAGCCGAGCGCATTGGCGTAATTTTCGCGGTTGAACGCGTTGACGTCACTCACGGCGAAGAAATCCACCACCGCTTGCAGCTCGGTGTATTCGCCGAGGTCATAGTCGCCATTGCCGAAATCCACCAGGAAGTGTTCCGAGGCCGTCATCGAGTCCCCGACTTTCGAGAATACGTGCGGATCACGCGGCACATCCAGCGCCTGTCCTTGCTCGAAAATGGCGTTGGCCCGTTCCGTCAGGGCGGGCAGCAGCGGAAAGTCCGCCGGATCGATGTCTTCCAGCGCGGCGGGGTCAAAGTCGCCGAGCGTCGGCGGCGTGATTGCTTCTTGAGCGTAACTGCCCGCCGCGCTCAACAGCACCAGTCCGGCAGCCCACAGGGTCACAAGTCGTTGTTTAAGCATAGCTGCAGTTGTTCTCCCAGCCAGAAATCGTGCCCATTATAGCGTACTCGCGCCTGTGCCGAACACTAGGCAGTCTCGCGTCCATACCCTATAATGGGCGCGAAATGGTTCACTTGACGGGGATCGAAGTCATGGTTAAACAGCGTCTAGGGCTTTGCGTGATCGTGTTGCTGGTGCTCCTGAGCAGTTCGTTGGTCGCCGCGCAGGACGTTATTCACGGGATCACGAGCGGGCAGGTCTTGAATGTCCGTGAACTGCCGAATCGCGCCAGTGCAGCACTCGCCCAATTCCCACCCCACACCGACTTCATCGTTGAAGCGCGCAACGAAGCCGCCGATTGGCTGCTGGTCACCGCGCCCGCGCTCAACCTGCGCGGCTGGATTGCCATTGGCTTTGTTACCTTCGAGCGTGAAGTCCGCGTGAGTCAGGAAATCCCCGTTTCGACGGAGCAGATCACCACCACCACCGTGAACGCCAACGGCGCTCCAGCGGGCGGCAGTGAAGCGCCGGTCGCCATCATCCCGGACAACATCGACTATCCCGCCGTCTACCTGCCAGATGCCGTGTTGCGCAACGTTCGCACCATCTGGGCGCGTGGTCGCCAGCTCGGCAACGACCCGTGGGTGCTCATGAAGGTCGGCGAGAGCAATACCGCCGGGACGGTCTACCTGTGCAATTTCGAGTGGCGCGCCTATGACCTCGGCACCTATACACACTTGCAAGGCATCGTCGATGGCTTCAGCGCGACCGGCTCGCTCTGCCGCGTGAACGCCTCCGCGCAGAACGGCTTTGCGACTGTCAACGCGCTCGACGCCATGTTTGCGCCCGCCGACATTTGCCAGCCCAACGAATCGCCGCTGGCTTGCGAAGTACGTCGTTCGCATGCCTCATTTGCGTTCATCTACATTGGCTTGGCCGACACGGGCATTTTGACCCCGGCTGAGTACAACGCCAACCTGCGTGCCATCGTCAGCTATCTCGGCGATAACGGCGTCATCCCGATTTTGGGCACATGGCCGACCGCCGACAGCTTCAACACCAACAATCGCCCGCAGCTATTCAATGAGGAAATTCGCGACGTCGCCCGTGCGCTTAACGTGCCGTTGCTCGACTTCCGCGCGGCGCTCTTCAACTACGACAATCACGGTACCGGGCCAGATGGCTACCACCTGTCGGTGCGCGACACCACGCGCAGCGAATTTGGCGGTGATGAGCTGACCTATGGCCGCACCTACCGCGAACTCCAATCGCTGCAAATTCTGTACGATCTCATGTCCGCCATGAACTAACGGATGGCTGCTGCTCACTTATGACCTGTCTCCGTTCCGCCGGACTGCGGGCGCTGATCAGCTTGGGCTTGACCGCCTACCTGATCAGCGCCTGTACGCTGGCGCAGCCCACGTCCATCCTACCGCCGACTGCCACCCCGACGCTTGAACCGAGCGCTACGCCCGCGCCAACGGTCATCCCTACGGCCACGCCGCTGCCTTCACCTACGCCGTTCGTCTCGCTGATTCCCCGCGATTTGGCACTTTCCGGCGCGATGGTCTACGTGCGCGAGGAGCCAGATCTACTTCTGCCCGTTATCCGCACGGTGAATGTAGTCGCGCCGTGGTCGGCGGTTGGGCGCACTGGCGATAACCAGTGGCTGCAAGTCCGCTTTGATGACGGCTTCACGGGCTGGATTGTGTACCTGCCCGACGCGCACACCGTCACGCTGGAGTCTTTGACCGTTACGGGCGAGTCGCGCCTCTCTGATCGCGTTGCGCTCGTCACTTCTGCCTCGCAGCAGTTCTACGTTGAGGCCGGCGATGCCGTGCAGGACACGCTGGGACAGCTTTCCGCTCTCCGCATTGATGCCCGCAGCGGCGATAACACGTGGTTGCACGGCGTTGACAGCACCGGCCGCACGGGCTGGGTCGCCGCGGATGGCCTTCAGCTCACCTTCGAAATTGCCTCGTTGGATGTGCGCCCAGTGACGATCAACGTTGTGCCGGAAATGAACGCGCGCGTCGAACTGGCATCGGGCGGGCTGCGCCTTCGCCAATCCCCCAGCGCCGACGCGACCGTGCTGCTCAATCTGATGGCGGGCACGGAATTAGCCGTGACCGAGCGCACCACGGATAATGCGTGGCTGCTGGTTCAGTTGAAAGAAGGCTATCGCGGCTGGGTGGCGGCGGCCTACGTCGAACTCATGGACATCACCCTTGATGCGGTTCAGGCCAACCCCAATCCGCAGCCCGTCGCTTACTTTACGCCGCCGACGCCCGTCAATGCGCCTGCGGTCACCATGATCGGTGGTGGCGCACGCAGCATCTTTGAAACCGGACGGCAGCTCGGCAATCGACCCAACGTCTTCACCACCGTCGGCGACAGCCTCACGGATACGCCCAATTTTCTGCGCACGGTCGTCAGCGGTTTTGATTTAGGGCAGTACGGCTATCTGCTCCCCGTGATCAACTACTTTAATGTCGATACGGGGCAGGGGAATGCCTTTGCGCGCCGCGCCATCTCCGCCAAAGCGGGCTGGAGCACCTTTAGCGTCGTCGTCGAAGATCGTCCGGAATTGACCGGGACGTGCAGCCCCGGCGAACTCGCGCTTGACTGCGAGTATCGCCTCACGCGCCCTGCTTACGCCGTCGTCATGATCGGCACGAACGACGCGCCTGCTTTCCCGGCGGATACCTACCGCGCCAATATGACGCGCATCATCGAAATCAGTATTGCGCACGGCGTCGTCCCCATTTTGAGCACGCTGCCACCGCGTGCGCAGTACAACGAGCGCATCCTCGAATACAATGCGGTCATCGTGCAGTTGTCCCAGCTCTACGGCGTCCCGCTCACCGACCTCAACAGCGCGCTGCTCACCTTGCCGAATCAAGGCCTCGACCCCGATGGCATCCACCTCTCGGTGCCGCCCGGTGCGCCCGCTGCCACGCTGATTTTTAACTCGACCAATCTCGCCTACGGTACGACCATGCGCAACCTCACGGTCTTACAGGCGTTGGCACTCGTGCAGACGCAGGTCGGCTACTGACGACCTGACTTGGACAGGCGTCGTCCCTCCAATGTGTCGCCGCTATCTTTCGCGCCCAAGGGGAAATCTGTCTCCCCTTCCTGAATTCGGGGAGGGTGTGGGGTCGATGACCATTCACCGCCAATT
>CALKIA010000147.1 GCA_937988705.1 uncultured Chloroflexota bacterium
CGCTGTAAGGTGGGTAACTCTAAGGGGCGGGGCAGCGTCTCGTCCCGGTCGAGCAAGAACTGCACGGCGGCTTCCGGGTTGGAAAACGCGCGGATGCGATTATTGTTGATGCCCGCAATCATGCTTGAGAAGAACGTGATGATCTTGTCGTTCGAGATGATGATCAGCCAGCCGAGTTTGGGGTTGGTAAAAAACGTCCGAAATTCGATGAGCTGCGGCAGCGAGGGATGTTTCGTCACGGCGCGAAAGTCGAGCACATCGTGGACGTTGCCCGGTACGGTACTCAAGAGCGCGTTAGCAGCCGCGCTGCCGTCGGCGAGATCTTTGACGGTTACTTCGTCAAAGCCGGTGGTCAAGATGATGTGATTCTCTGCGCCCCAGCGCACATCAATGCTCATGGATGGCCTCAAAGTCGAATGTGATTAATCACTCCACTATAGCCCAACCGCGGCGAACCGAGCATGAATTCATGTGGAATTTACGCTTTCGCCACCAAGCGATAGCCGACGCCCGGCTCGGTGATCAGCATTTCGGGGCGCGCGGGATTATCTTCGAGCTTCTGGCGAATCCATAGCGAAGCCTTGCTAGCGAATCTGTACAAAATTGACGATAGCGTGGTTTTGGTCACAATGTCGAGCAGGTACAAGAATATGCGGAGATAACTCTACGCCACCGATGGAGTCGGTTAGCCAGATTTCGTAATCAACATACCAAGTAGGCAATAAGAAATCCCAACTGGACGGGTCGTCTGGGCTGCTAGACAAAAGTTCACTTCCACTCCCCGGAAAGTGTGCTCCATCCGCTGGCGGGGTGCCTTCGTAAAGAAGCATACGGATATTGACGACAAACTGCGTGAACGGGTGTCCATTTATATCGTGTACGGTTCCCGAAATAATGTGATTGCAGTTATCGAGCGTAGGTACAGCATCATATAGAATCGTACCGTTCTCAAGCGCGAAATAAGGAGCAGTCGCGTCGGTGTTTGCAGGCTCTGTTGGCGTGGATGTGTAAAACACTGCACCCACGGCGCTGACAATAATCAGCCAAACTAGGCAGCCCCACCGAAGCGGACTAAGCATCACTGCCCCTACGCTTTCGCCACCAGTCGATAGCCGACGCCCGGCTCGGTGATCAGCATTTCGGGGCGTGCGGGGTCAGCTTCCAGTTTTTGCCGGAGCTGAGTCATGTACACGCGCAGGTAGTGGACTTCCTCTTCGTATTCCTTGCCCCACACCTCGCGCAAAATCTGCTTGTGCGTGAGCACCTTGCCGACGTTCTGAATCATCAGGCGCAGCAGCGCGTATTCGGTCGGCGTCAGCTTGACGTTTTCGCCACTTTTCGTCACCACGCGCCGCGTGAAGTCGACGCTCACATCGCCCGCCTGAAACACCGGGGCTTCATCCGTTTCGGGATGCGCATGCCGCAGCGCGACCCGCAGTCGCGCCAGTAGTTCCTGCACGCTGAAGGGTTTGGTCACGTAGTCGTCCGCGCCCGCGTCCAGCGCCGCGATTTTGACGTGATCCTGCCCTTTGACCGACAGCACGATCACGGGGGTTTTCGACCATTCGCGCAGGCGGCGCAGCACTTCGAGGCCGTCCATGTCCGGCAGCCCTAAATCGAGGATGATCAGGTCGGGGCGCAAAATACCCGCCTCGTTGAGCGCTTCCTTGCCGCTTTCGACCTCGTGCACGGTGTAGCCGTTCGCCTCCAAACTGATGCGTAAAAAGCGGCGAATTTGCACTTCGTCGTCGACGATGAGGGTGACTGCTCCGCTCATAAATTTAACTCCTCGATCCGTACAAAACGCTTTGGACTCCCCCTCACCCATACAACCGAGGCGGAGGTTTTCTCCCCTCTCCCCGCTTGCGTGGGAGAGGGGTTGGGGGTGAGGGGTCTTACCCCTCCAGTTAACTACCTACCCCTGCATGACGCGGGGGTGAGGCTGTGCTCACAACGTCGATTCTTGGGGCGGCGGCGGCTGCGCCTTGATCGGCAGTTGAATGGTGAACTGCGCCCCGCCAGCCTTCAGATTAGCGACCGAAATTGTACCACCGTGCGCCTCTACAAACCCCTTGGCAATCGACAGGCCTAAGCCCGTCCCCCCGGCGGCGACGCCCGGTGCGCGGTAGAACTTCTCGAACACGTGCGCCAGACCAGCGGGGGCAATGCCGCCGCCGTGATCGGTCACGTACAGGCACACCGCATGGTCTTCCACCGCCGCGCTGATGTCGATGGGTGTGCCCGGTGGGGTGTACTTCACCGCATTATAGAGTAGATTGGCGATCACCTGTTCCATTAGTCCAAAATCGATTTTGACCAGCGGCAGGTCGGGCGGCATGTTGATGTTGACCGGATGCGCATCGAGGTGGCGCCCCATGCGGTGCAGCGTCGAACCGACCAGATCGGTCACATCGCACCATTCCAGCTTGGCCACCAGGCGTCCCGATTCCAGCCGCGTCATATCCAGCAGATTGCCCACCAGCCAATTGAGCCGATCCGCCGCGTCCTGAATATCCTCCACCAGATCCGGCTTGGCCGAGTCCGGCATCAGTGGATCGATCAGGCCGGACGATGCGCCCGCTATCGCCGCAATCGGCGTGCGGAACTCGTGCGAAATCGAATTGAGCAGCGATGTGGCGAACTGTTCGGAGGCTTGCAGCATGGCGGCACGGGCGGCGGCCTCGTTGAGCAGCTCCCGTTCGATCACCAGCGCGATCTGCCGCGTGAACGTCTCCAGCAGCGTTTCTTCATCGCGGGAGAGCCGCGTTTCACCGCGCCGCTTGATCCCCAGTACGCCGACCTTGCCGCCCGAGGTGATCAGCGGCAGAAACGTCGCGTCCGACTGCGACAGCGTGTCCGTGAAGCGTCCGGCGGGCTTGCCCGATTCGAACGCCCACTTGGCGATGCTGAAATGCTTCTCGGTGATGCGCAGCGTACTGGCAGGATGCGCTTCCAGCGCCAGCATTTCATCGGGGAGCGTCAGAAAAAAGGCGATTTCTGCGTTGAATGCCCGCCCGATCTCGTCAACCGCGCTGCGCAGCACATCCGTGACCGACGTTTGCCGCGACAGGTGATAGAGCGCGAGCGTGCGTTCCGCATACAGGCGCGCCTGCCGTTCGCCCTGCCGGATTTTCGCCGTGAAGTTGCCGACGAACAGCGCGATCACGAAGTACAGGCCGAGCACAATCACATCCTCAATATTCACAGCGATGAAGGTGTTGCGCGGCGGCATGAAGAGATAGCCCCACGTCACTGCGCTGACGGTCGCCGCGAGGATGGCCGGGCCGCGTCCGAGATACGCCGCGCTCAGCAGCACGACAAGCAGGTCGATCAGCCCGACCGCTTGATATTCGATGATCGGGCTAAGCCAGATGCTCGCCACTGTGACCAGAATGACGATCCCCAGCGCGATCATATACTGCCGCACCGACGAATGCCGTTCGACGGGCAGCCCGAACGAGCGCGGCGCGGTGCTTTCCGGTTCGTCGCCGGTGACCACGTACACATCAATCGCGCCGCTGGCTTTGATCAGGCGGTTGACGAGCGACCCCCCGCGCACGAAATCCTGTAAACGGCTGTGCGCGGGCTTGCCGACGACGATCTGGGTCACGTTGCGCTGGTGCGCGACCCGCATCAGCCCATCGATCACATCGCCCGCGATCGTTGTCACGACTTCCGCGCCTAATTCGCGGGCAAGCGCCAGATTGCGAATTAGTCGTTCGCGATCAGCCGGGGAGAGGCGGCGGGGCAGCTCCACATTGACGGCGATCCACGGCGCTTCCATGTTGTAGGCCATGCGCCGCGTCCAGCGGATGAGCCGTTCGGACAGCGGACTCGGACTCACGGCCACGATCAGCCGATCGGCCGCTTTCCACGGCGTGGTGATCTGCTTGATTTGGCGGTAATCCTGCAACTGCTGATCGACCCGTTCTGCTGTCAGGCGCAGCGCCATTTCGCGCAGCGCGGTCAGGTTGCCGATGCGAAAGAAAGTCTTCACCGCAGTCTCGATGGGTTCGCCCGTGTAGACCTTGCCTTCCAGCAAACGCGCGCGTAAATCCTCCGGCGACAAATCGACCAGTTCGATCTGATCGGCCAGTTCGAGGATCGAATCGGGGATGCGTTCGCTGACGGGCGTCCCGGTGATCGTCTGGACAGTGTCGGCGCGGCTGTCGAAGTGCTGCACGTTGACCGTTGTCCACACATCGATCCCGGCGTCGATCAGTTCCAGCACATCCTGATACCGTTTGGGGTGGCGCGACCCGGGCGCGTTGCTGTGCGCCAGATCATCCACCAGCACGAGCGCTGGCTTGCGCTGGAGAATCGCGTCGAGATCCATTTCCGCGAGGATCACGCCGTCCCCCGATACGGCGCGGTAGGGGATAACTTCAAACCCGGCGAGCAGTTCGTTGGCTTCCGGGCGGTCGTGCGTCTCGATCCACCCGATCACCACGTCGATACCGTCGGCGCGTTTCGCCTCGCGCGCATCGTCGAGCAGGGCGAAGGTCTTGCCCACGCCCGCCGCCATCCCCAGATAGATTTTCAGTTTCGCCCGCTGAGTCGTTTGCATGGTTGACATGTTCATTTCTGGCTGTTGGAACAATCCTACATTAGCAGCTTGTAGGGACGCGATTTATCGCGTCCGCCGCTCCCAAAAGGACTGCGCGCTGTTCTGCGCACTTACCGGCATACCCTGTCCCTCCGGTTTACCGATTCATCATAGGTCATCCGCGCCCCATCTGCTACTATGAGGTTATGTCAAATCACCCTACGGGGCACACTGTAGGGGCGAGGCTTGCCTCGCCTGTTTAGGTGGGCGGGACAAGTCCCGCCCCTACAGCGATGTTGTGGATGGGTAGCTCCCAAAGCAGAAGGGGGTGGGGTGACCTTGTGGGCGCGCTTCGGCGCGTCCCTTAGTTAGCCGAGGAATCTGAATGAGACGAATTCTACTGGTTGTGTGTGCTGTCCTCTTGTTGATCGTCAGCGCTGTCACCGCGCAGCAGGTGACGCCCGCCATTCCCTCGCCGGACACGACGGAGATCCCGCCCGCCGCGCTGTTCACCGCCACGCCCAACATTCCGCATGCTGGTGAAATCCGGCTGTATCCGATTATTCCCAACTCGAACGATGCGCGCCTGGCGACGTGTGCCGCGCCTACGCTCGAAGGCTTTCTGCCCTACGTCGTGCGCCCCGGCGACCGCCTCGATGTGCTGTTGACGGGCTACACCATGATCACGGTGACGCAGCTCGCCGCGCTCAACTGCCTCGATGATCCGTCGGCGCTCCCCGTCGGCGCGGTGATCTGGCTGCCGCGTTCGGTGTCGGTATTCACAGCTTCGTCGGTCAGTACGACCACCGCGGCGACTTCGGCGCAGATCCGGGCGTTAACTGCGGAAGCGGGCGACAACGCTGAAGGTGTAACGCTCACCTGGTCGGCGCAGGGGGAGCACGTCTATCTGTACCCGTGCATTGACCTTGAGACTTGCGTGCGTCCACAGACCGCGCAGCCCGTCCCGCTGGACGGTTCGCTGCGGCTTTATCCGTTCGCCAGCGCGGGCGAATACAGCTACCGCCTCGAAGCCACGGCGGGCGATCAGGCCGTCACCGACGATGTGACCTTCACCATCACCTGCGCGCAGGACTGGATCGGCGGTTTAGCGATGCCGCGCTGTCCCGAAGATCCGCCGCTGGCGGTGACGGTCGCCTATCAGCCGTTTGAGCACGGCACGCTGATCTGGTTCTCGGACACGCTCGAAATCTACGTGCTGACGGACGATGGGCGGGTGCGCGTCTACGAAGATGTCTTCCGTGAAGGAGCGCCCGACCCCACCGCCGTTGCGCCGGAAGGCTTGCTCACCCCGGTGCGCGGCTTCGGCTTGATCTGGGACTTGCTCGGTGGTACCGAGAGCGGCCTCGGCTGGGCGACAGCCTCCGAAGCGGGCTTCGATTCGGCGCGGCAGGCGGCGGGACGCACCTCCTACACCACCTACATTCTCGCGCCAGCGGACACCGTCTACGCCGTCACGCTCATCCCGGGCCTCGAACAAGGGTATTGGTCGCCAGTACGGTAAAAAAGGACTCAACGCTAAAGTAGGTTCTCGAAACAAATCCACGAATGGATGGAGGGGCGCACCTGTGTGTGCGCCCGAAACCGGGTAGACAGAGAGGTCACCCCTCCATTGGGACTTTCAAGAGTCTACTTAAGGCGCTGAGAAGCAGAGTACGATTCAGATCAAGCATAGAACTGCTCGCCATCTCCCTTGATCTTCTTTTCTTTCCTTTGCGTCTTTGTGCCTTTGCGTCTTTGTGTTAGGCACTTTCATTTTATTCTCAGTGGTTCGTGCTCTTTTGCCCTCCGTTACGCTGACGCGTCCAGTTCCTGTGGTAAAATCGCGGCGATATGAAAAAACGACACACATCTTTACTCCCACTTCTGCTCATCGCCCTGTCGATGTTGGTAGCGGCGCTGGCGTGTAACCTTACGGATAGTGCGCCACCGCCGTCCTTAGTGCCGCGGGCGACGTTTACGCCGCCGCCGACCATTGGCTTTCCGACGCTCGCGCCGGAGGAGTTCCCCGATCAAGCGACGAACGTCCCACGCTCAGATACTCGTCCGGACACGGCCCTGCTCAACGTGATGAGTCAGGTTGAGCCCGATCGGCTGATCGTGCATGTCGATACGCTGGTGGGGATGCGCACCCGTCATGTCCTGTCGTCGTGGTCGAACTCCACCGAGGGGATCGGTGCCGCCTATAACTATGTGCTGAATCAGTTCAATCTGATCCGGGATCAGTCGTATCAGAACACATTCACCGTCCTGCAGCCGCAGGAGTTTGTGGTCGATTTCGGTGGCATCAACACCGTGGGGCGCAATATCATTGGTGTGCTGCAAGGGACGGAAACAGGTGCGGGCATCATTTTGATCGGCGCGCACTACGACAGCATCACGCGCGACTATGAGAACGGCAATACGTTTGCCCCCGGTGCGAACGATAATGCCAGTGGAATCTCCGCCCTGCTGGAGATCGCACGGGTGATGAGCCAACGGCCGCACCGCGCCACGGTGATGTTTGTGGCCTTCGGCGCCGAGGAAATTCAGCGCAAAGGCAGCATTGCCTTTGTCAACGACTACTTGCGCGTCAACAATATCCAGATCGACGCGATGTTCAACATGGATGTGATCGGCAGCAGCACCAGCGGTACTGGCGCGGTCAACGACTACACCATTCGCCTGTTCAGCGCCGAACCGAATGAGTCAGCGTCTCGACATCTGGCGCGCACGCTCAATTTACTCGCTTCGCGCCTCGCGCCCGGCATGGCGATTGACGTGCAGCCCACGGTGGATCGTGATGGCCGCTACGGCGATCACATGTCGTTCAGTGACGCTGGCTTTGCGTCGGTGCGTTTCACTGAAGCCCTCGAAGAGCCTGATCGCCACCACACCGAACGCGACACGACTGAAGATATTCAGATTTCCTACCTGATGCGCTCCACGCAGACGATTCTGGCCGTCAGCACCGCCATGGCTGATGGTCTGCGTCCGCCGCGCTCTGTCCAGCTGCGCGAAGGCGACAATGGCTACCGCACGCTCGTCTGGGAGCGCGTGCCTGAAGCCGCTGGTTACTTAATCGCGCTGCGCCCACCGGGATCGATCATCTACAGCGACTACTTCGAAGTGAACGATAATCAGGTGACGTGGGACGGCTTCCGTGCCGACCGCTTCGCCACCGTCGCCGTCGCTGCGAAGGACGCCAGCGGCTTGATTGGCCCCTTCTCGTTCGAATACACGATCGGCAGTTAAATGCGTGTGCCAGCAAATCTCTCAAACTGTCGGGGCGTACCTGCGTGTGCGCCCGCAATGAGCAGCCAGAACCTCTCCCCCCCAACCCCTCACCCACGCAAGCGGGGAGAGGGGTGGCTTTGCGAACGCGTCTGTCTCCCCTCCCTGAATTCGGGGAGGGGCCGGGGGTGGGGTCGGACAGTTGGACATTCCCAACAGCAGCAAACAATCATAAAGGCTCATGGTTGATGTCTGAAATCGAACCGATTCCCGCAGATCAGGCGCGCGCCATTCTGGATGCCGCTATGAAGCAGCGCCTTGGCGCTGACTGGGAAGACGAAGACAGCGGCTGGCTGCTGGTCACCGGACATGACTACATGGCGCGCGTGACCCGTGGCCGCCTCAACGTCGATTTTTACGTCGATTTGCTCGGCGCCGTCAGCATTGAGGAAAAAGAAATCAGCCCGGCGCAGGAAAGTGGGCGCATGCTGGCGTGGATCTTCCTGATGCTCTCATTGGGGATCGCCTTCCTGTTAGCGCGGGCAGTGGGATGGCTCTAGTTCGCCGCCATACGGCGATTCTGATCGTCATCGCGCTGATCTTGTTGATCGCCGCGCCGACGCTCACCTACCCGCTGGGACGCGATCAAGGCGAATTCGCCACCATCGGGCGCGGTCTGCTGCACGGTAAAGTCCCCTACGTTGACCTGTGGAATCCCAAGCCGCCCGCCGTCTTCTACGTTTACGCGGCGGCCATGTCCCTGTTCGGCCAAACGGCGATCGCTTTGCGCGCCATCGACCTGCTGATCTTCCCGCCCATCGCGCTGACGCTCTACGCGCTGGGCGCACGCCTCGCGGATCGACGTGTTGGCCTCTGGACGGCGGCCTTGTTCGGCGTGTTCTACTTCACCGAGACCTTCTGGACGCTCACCCAAAACGATGGGATCGCGCTGCTGCCCATGACGCTGGCGGTGTGGTGCGCCGTGCGCGCTGCGGACTCGTCTGCGCTGCGCCGTTCGCTGGTGTGGGCCTTGGTCTGCGGCGTGCTGCTCGGTTGGACGTTCTGGTTCAAGTACCCGTTCGCCCTGTTGGGTGTGCCCGTGGTGGTGTTTTACGCCGTGATCCGCCGATCTTGGGATAAATCGATCCGATCTTGGGATATATATGCCATATTCGTAGGCGGATTGTTAACACTTGTCGGGGGCGCGTGGAATTTAGCCCGCCTCGGCGCGTGGGAGGCACTCCTCGAAAGCGCCGCGCTCACCTCCAGTTACACCGCGCTGACGGCCAACCTCCCCGACTTGATCGAAGCATTCCGCGTCGCACTGAGTTACCGTTGGGCGCAGTGGGGGCTGCTGGCGCTCCTCGGCGTGTTCGGTGTGCTCGTCACCGTGCGCCGACGTGACCCGCGCTGGTGGGCAGTGTTTGTGTGGCTGCTCAGCGGCGCGGCGATGATGCTGGTACAGGCCAAAGGCTACGACTATCACTGGCTGCCGATGCTGCCACCGCTGGCGCTCCTCGCCGCGTGGGGGATCACCCGGCTGATCTCTGCCATTGCTGCCCTTGTAGGGGCGGGACTTGTCCCGCCCGTGGGCGAGGCAAGCCTCGCCCCTACGATCTCGATTCCCCCTCTCCCCAGGGACGCTTCTCCCCCCCTCTCCTCTTCTCGGAGAGGGGGTTGGGGGGTGAGGTTATTGGATACCGTGCCCCTCGCCGCCCTCCTGCTGATCATGGCCTATGTCATCGGCGCGCCGACCCTTCCTTACCTGACCGGGCAAGAGGATCAGGCGACCTACTACGCGCGCTTTGTCGGCGGCGAATTCCGCGCGGATGAATCCTTGCAGGTCGTCAACCTGCTGCGCGCACGGGTCGCCCCCGGTGACTCGCTGTTCATCTGGGGCTTCCGCCCGGAAATCTACTACCTGAGCGGATTGAACCCGGCGACGCGCTTCATCTTCCAGTTTCCGCTGGTGGCGGACTGGTATCCGCCGGAATGGCGCGAACAAACGGCCGAAATCCTGTGGGCCGCGCTGCCGCCCTATGTGATCGTCGCGCAGGTCGATTACATGCCGTGGGTGACGGGTAGTCAGGCTGACTCGAATACGCTGCTGCAAACGTATCCTGACTTAAACGATTGGTTGATCTATAATTACGAGCGCGATTCGCAGATCGGTAATCTTTTTCTATGGCGACGAAAAACACAGTAACCGTGCGTTCGGCATTAGCCGAAGACATTCCCGCAATCATTGATCTCATTCGGCCCTTTGTCGAGGAAGGCACGGTCTTAGCCCGTACCTACGGCGAAATGGACGAACTCCTGCCCAGTTTCCTCGTGGCCACAGAGGACACTGAGGTGATCGGCTGTGTGGTGCTGGAAATTTATTCGCGCAAGCTGGCGGAGATTCGTTCGCTGGCGGTAGCGCGGTCCGCGCAGGGCAAAGGCGTCGGGCGCATGCTCGTCGATGCCTGTATTGAGCGGGCGCAGGAACTCTCCATCCTCGAAGTGATGGCGATCACTTCTGCCGACGGCTTTTTCCAGTCGTGCGGCTTTGATTACACGCTGCCCGGCGCTAAACGAGCGCTGTTTCTGGTGACCAAGGAGCGCAGACCCATCGGCGAATAGCACAGGCGCGGTTACTGATGGTGAAGGAGCAGACCTCATGCTGGAAATTCAACCGCTCAACGACGATCATCACATCTGGGCACGTCAACTCATTGCCGATCAATGGGGCGCGACGCGCATGGTCTCCCGTGGACAGGTCTATGATATGACGACCTTTCCCGGTTTCGTCGCCGTGCTCGACGATCAGCGGGTGGGTTTGGTGACCTACCGCCTCGACGGGGACGAATGTGAAATCATGTCGCTGGACAGTCTGGTCAAAAGCCGGGGCGTCGGTTCGGCCTTGCTGGATGCGGTGTGCCGGGTGGCGCAGGTGGCGGGCTGTCGCTGTCTCGTGCTGATCACCACCAACGACAATACCCATGCCTTACGCTTCTATCAACGCCGCGGCTGGCGCTTGGCAGCGCTGCGCGTCGGCGCGGTCGATGATGGGCGGCGGCTTAAGCCGGAGATTCCGTTGATCGGCAAGGATAACATCCCGATCCACGATGAAATCGAATTGGAGATGCAGTTATGAGCACCATTATTCACATTCTGTCGCGTTCGGACTGGGCGCAGGCGCAGGCCGCGGGCACGTATCACGCCGCCTCCATTGACACCGAAGGCTTCATCCACTTGTCGACCGCCGACCAGATTCAGCACACGGCCAACAACTACTATCAGGGCCACAGCGATCTCGTCACGCTGATCGTGGACACCGATAAAATCAAGCATGAACTCAAGTGGGAACTGGCGAGCAACGGCCAGAAGTTCCCGCACGTCTACGGCGATCTCAATCTGGATGCGGTCGTGCGGGTGCTCGATCTGCCCATGCAGCCCGACGGCTCGTTTGTCATCGATCCGGCGATCTTCGAGGCATAAAGCGCACCCGTGGGTTCGCGCAAGCCAACCCCGAAGGCTAAAGTGTAGGGGCAAACCTATGTGTCTGCCCGCTGTGGGCGCACACGTAGGTGCGCCCCTACACTGACTTTTGACGGCTTACTTTAGCATTAGTTATGGATAAGCCTCGTTCGCGCGTACCCCTCCGAAAAACAGCTTTTTTGGCCCCGC
The DNA here is from genome assembly GCA_937988705.1 of uncultured Chloroflexota bacterium. GTDB lineage: Bacteria > Chloroflexota > Anaerolineae > Aggregatilineales > Phototrophicaceae > Flexifilum. Next base: position 11,447 of record CALKIA010000147.1, read on the forward strand.
TCCCCGCTTGCGTGGGAGAGGGGTTGGGGTGAGGGGTGTAAAGATCCTGACGTCTAGCAACTTTTCGAGGTAAGTCCATGCGTATTTTGATGCTGGCTTTCGGTTCGCGCGGCGACGTGCAGCCGTATATCGCACTGGGCCAAGGCTTGCAGCAGGCGGGCTTTGACGTCACGCTCGCCGCCGGGATCAACTTTCAGGCGTGGATCGAGCGCGAAGGGCTGCGCTGCACTCCGTTTCGCGTAGATGTCGAAGCCTACATGCAGTCGGAGTTGGGTAAAGATTGGCTGGGCAACAGCAGCGATAACCCACAGCGCGAACTGCAAAACATGCGGCGCATGGTCGATGCGATTGCGGTCGACGTCGTTGCTGATCTGCTTACGATGATCGACGCTGCCGATGTGCTGGTGAGCGGTTTGCTGACCGTCGAAGTTGTGACGGCCATTGCGCAAGCGCGCGGCAAACGGCCGCTGCTTGCCATGATGTCGCCACTCGCGCCGACCGCCAACGGCGCGGCGGGGATGCAAGCGCTGCTCCAGCGGCAGACCAACCCGCTCAATCGCTGGTGGGGCTACGTGATCGAAACTATGCTGTTCACGGCGCTGCGACCCGCATCGGTGCTGATGCATGAACGGCTCGGTTTGCCGCCGGTCAAGTCGAGCGATTTCCTGCGCGCGGCCAACCGCACGCCGACGCTGTTAGGCGTGAGTCCGCTCGTCGTGCCGCACCCGCCCGATTGGGGCGCGCACCATCACGTGACCGGTTACTGGTTCCTCGATGCTGCGCCGGACTGGCAGCCGTCGCCCGCCCTCCAGAGCTTCTTGGACGCAGGTGCGCCGCCCGTCTACATCGGCTTTGGCAGCATGTCCAACCGCGATCCGCAAGGCACGACCCGCGTCATGATCGATGCGCTTAAGGCGACGGGGCAGCGCGGCATCATCCATTCGGGCTGGGCGGGCTTGCACGCCGAGGATCTGCCGCCAGACATCTTTCTGCTCGACTATGCGCCGCACGATTGGCTGTTCCCGCGCATGGCGGCCGTCATTCATCACGGCGGCGCGGGCACGACGGGCGCAGCGCTGCGTTCCGGCGTGCCGTCCGCCATCGTCGCGCACATGGGCGATCAACCGTTCTGGGGTCGGCGCGTCTATGAGTTAGGTGTTGGCGCGCCCCCGCTGCGGCGCCATGACCTGACGACCGAGCGCCTCACTGCGACGATTCGTGCGCTAACAGGCGACCCGGCGCTGCGTACCCGCGCCGCCGCGCTCGGCGACCGCATCCGCGCCGAAGATGGCGTCGGCACCGCTGTCCGCGCCGTCGAAAAACTGCTGAGATAGCCGATCATATTGAGAAATCGTGTTATGATCGCATGGATTGGAGGGGTATATGGTGCTTGAGCGCAAACTCACAACCATTGATGAATTCGAGCGGTTTCTCACGCAGACTGATCAGGGCTTGTTTGAACTCATCGACGGGGAGATTATCGAAAAAGTGCCGACGCGTGAACATGGCATCATCGCGGGTAACATTGTCACCGCGTTCAATAACTACCTGAACACGCGCGAGATCGGAATTGCAGCGGTCGAAGCGCGGCACCGTCCCCCCAA
>CALKIA010000148.1 GCA_937988705.1 uncultured Chloroflexota bacterium
GGACTTGCTGTTGAACATGGTGTGGTTTCCTTTTCACCTGCGAAATCATTGAGTTGAAGTCCTCAATGACGTTGTCCTTAACTATGAATTTATTGTATGGCGGGACTTTCAAAATATCCGTTAAGGAAAGATAAATTCATAATTGATTCACAAATTCGTGTAAACTGCCCAAAATTCATGAAGGTGGTAAAACGCACGGGAGAGATTTTGAGGGAAGAACCTGACGAATTCTGTATAATGCTCCAGAATAGGCGGCGAAAATCTTAATGCTTATACGTCAGAGCATTGGCATGCGGTGCGCAAAGGCTGGTTTGGACGCCTTACCGAGTCGAGGAGCGCAGCACAATTTCAACGGAATTGAGAATTTCCGTCAGGCTGGGCAGGCCAAGATCAAGGGTGTGAGACCTGCTTTGAGAGAGGAGAATGGCGGTAACACCACCATGGGTGAGTTGATCGAGGTCAGAACCATTAAGATGATGGGGGCAGCGATTTGTACGCCGCGCAGGTCGGATACGTGTTGGTCAGCAGGCTCTCCTGAATATCCAGCAGCGTGGCCTGGATTTGATTCTTGAGGATTTGGACTTCTTCTTCGAGCGCCTGCACACGCTGTTCGATATTCATGACCTGTATTCCTTCAATGCCTGGGTGCTAGCTCTTGAACCTGTAGCCTTCTGGTTTGTGACATGAGACCGGGGTGAAGACTGCGCTTGTTTTCACCCCGGTGTCGCCTACACTAGCTATTTCCACACCGCTTCAATCAGCGGAGTTCCATCACATCTTCGAGAGCCGCGGGGGTCGATGAATTGATGTTGAGGACGGCGCCCGTCGGAGGCTTGACCTGAATGGTGAACTGCTGGTTGGCACCCGGGGCTGCCCACGCCGCAGCAGTGATCATAGTGCCGCCGGTGGCCAGGTCAACCGTGATCTGGAATTGTTCGTCGGCTTCGAGCATATCGTCTCCATCGCCGACCACTTCGACTGCGACCCAATCTAGATTCGAGGAGGCCTGCGCATCGTCCCGGTAGTCGATCACGATCACATTGGCCGGCGTCGCATCACTCGTATCGGTAATATTCACCGGGTCGCCGCCTGACGCCAGCGCCAGCGTAAAGACAAGGCTGCTGACCGTTGTTGGAGGCGTACCTGCCCCGGTCGCGATGATCGCGCCCTTGGTGGTCATGGAGGACTGAACGTTCGCCAAGCCCGCATAAATCGCTTCTTCACTCTGTTCGGTGGAAGCCGAGCCAGCGCTCAAAATGGTGAAGGCGAAGACGGAGGCGACGACGACGAAGGCGATGAGGATGATGGCGGTTTCGAGAGCCGATGCACCACTCTGGTCATTGTGAAGCTGATTAACGGACTTGCTGTTGAACATGGTGTGGTTTCCTTTTCACCTGCGAAATCATTGAGTTTAAGTCCTCAATGAGGTTTTCCTTAACTATGAATTTATTGTATGGCGGGATTTTCAAAATATCCGTTGAGGAAAAATAAATTCATAATTGTTTCACAAATTCGTGTAAACTGCCCGAAATTTATGAAGGTGGTAAAGCTCACGGGGGAGATTTCACGAGAAAGACTGAAGAATCCTGCACAAAGCTCCAGAACAGGCGGTAGAAACCTTAATGCTTATCCGTCGAAGCATTGGCATGTGCTTCGAAAAGGCGGGTTGGGACAGCTTACCGAGCAACAGCCCGCAGCACGATCTCAACGGAATTGAGAATATCCGTCAGGCTGGCATGGCTTAAATCAGGTAATTGGGAGGTGGCTTGAGAGAGAACAATGGCCGTAACACCACGACTGGTGAGGTGAGCGGGGAGCGAATCCTTAAGATGATGCGGGAAGCGCAAATCGTACTGGCGGGCGATGGCATCAGCCGCCTGCACCAACTGGATGACCTGAGAGCCGCTGCCGTGCCGCCCCAACGCTTTCGCTAGCCAGTAGATCGCGTCGGCGAGCGGCTGAGGCTTCTTCATCTTCATTAAGATCGACAGGGCTTCATGCAGGGTCGCGATCGCCGTTTCCCCGGCGCCGAGCGCGAGCAGTACCTCGCCTTTAGTGACCAGTGCCATGCCGAGGTACACATCGCCTTGCGATTGGCGTAAGATCGTTAAGCTTTCCTCAATGTAAACTTGAGCCGCATGCGGCTGGTTTTCTCTCAACGCAAATAGAGCCATTCCCCGCTTAATTAAGGCGATATGCTGTTTGTCGCCTAACTGCTGCATCACGGCGAGGCTCTCTTCAAGGTGAGCTCGCGCCTGTTGGGCTGCGCGCTGATCAATGAGCGCGATGCCTAAATTGAGCAATAGCCCGCCGATTACGCGGTTATCGCCCAACTCTCGCGCTAAAATTAACGCCTGCTCGTGGATGGCAACCGCCTGTTCGAGATCGCCGCGATCCAAATGCATGGCGCCCATGTTGTAGAGCACATGCACCATTCCCTGCAAATCGTTGAGTTCTTTGAAGAGTGTCCAGGCCTGCTCTGCGTAGCCGATGGCGTCACCATAGCGGCCCAGTTCCTGCATGAGTAGTGCCAGATTGGTCAGCACTGAAGCGACACCGAGTGGATAGTTGGCCGCGCGGCGTGCGGCCAGGGCTTCCTCATAATACGAACGGGCGGCTTCAAAGTCGCCCCGGCTCCACGCGATGATGCCGAGATTGCTCAAGGAACCACCCATGCCTGCCTTATCGTCAATTGCGCGCCGGATGTTTACGCCTTCCCGGTGTAGTTGTTCGGCTCGATCCGCGTCGCCCTGAATCCACGCCAGATAGCCCGCGCCCTGCGTGGCTGCCCCGCGCGCCTTGCTGACCGTGCCTTCCGTCGATGCCAGCAGCAGATCGAGCCACTGTCTGCCTTCAGTGATGTGCCCGCGCATGAGCCAGAACTCCCAGACTGACGCGCCCAGTTGCAAGCCGAGGTCCAGCAGATCGGGTGAATTCAACTCCAGCGCCCAACTGATCGCAGCGCGTAAATTGTCAATTTGGCTTTGCAGTTGGTCGAGCCATGTTGTCTGCATTTTGCCGTGAATGCGCGCATCCGGGTTCGCCGTGAGCGCCGTGTAATACGCAAGCTGAGCGTGGTGAGCTTGCTGCGCAGTATCGCTCGTCAGCAGCTGATCATAGGCGAACTGGCGCAGCAGTTCATGTAAGCTGTAGTATCCATTTTCACCCCGCCGAATCAGTGACTTTTCGAGCAGCGATGCGAGGATGGGCAGGGAAGCACCGGCAATTTTGAGCGCGGCGTCGCGGTCGAACATCCCTTTGAATACGGCGAGTTTCATTAGGGCAGCAGTCTCGTCCGCGCTGAGCATCTTCCACGATGTGTCGAAGACGGCTTCAACGCTGCGATGCCGTTCCGAGACGCCGCGGGCTGTCGACGTCAGAAACTTAAGGTCGATCTGCGCAACGATTTCGCGCGCAGTTAGGACGCGCAGCCATGTCGCCGCGATCTCTATGCACAGCGGCATCCCCTCGACGCGCTGGCAGATAGCGATGACTGATGGACACTCTTGTTCCAGTGAAAAATCTGGGGCGACGCGGCGGGCGCAGGCGGCGAACAACTCGACTGCGGCATAGCCCGCGCCATCGGTCTCGCAGTTTGTGGGATAGGCCATGCCGCCGATCGGCAGCCCCCATTCTTCGGGCAAATTGAGCCAAACGCGCGAGGTCACGAGCAGGCGAAGGTGCGGCGCGCGCTGCAGGAGCATAGACAGCCGATCAGCGTAGTCCAGCAGCTGCTCAAAATTATCCAGCACCAGCAGCAGTTCGCGGTCAGCGAGGTACGCGGCCAGTTCGGCCAACGGGTCGGTGATACCCTGCAGTGTGAAACCGAGCGCATTCGCGATTTCAATCGGGAGAAATTCGCCTTTTTGCAAGGAAGCGAGTGGGACAAAACACACTCCATCCCGGAAATCATAGGCGAGCGCAGCGGCCGCGCGCAGCGCCAACCGCGTTTTGCCCATGCCGCCCGCGCCGACAATGGTCAGCAAGCGGCAATCGGGATGCAGCAGGCGTTCCCTAATGCGGCTCAGTTCGTCCGGTCGGTCAATGAAGGGCGTTGCTTCAGTGGGCAGGTGGAGGGGTGGTTTAGTGATGGCGCCTGTGCCGACCTCATCCGCGCGGACGCGTTCGATCAGACTGGTGGTTTCCGGTTCGGGATCGAGCCCCAATTCCGCGTGTAGCAGTTGCACACAGGTTTCATACTGTGCCAGCGCCGCGGCGCGCTGACCGTCGCGTGCCAACAGCAGAATGAGCTGGCGGTGCATGTCCTCATTGAACGGGTCGATGGTCAGGGCGCGCCGCGCATGCATGATACCGGCCGCATGATCGCCATGATCCAGCGTGTAGCGCACCAGTCGCTGCAACGCTAGCAGTACCTGCGACCGCACCTGTTCCGCTTCGGCAGCCCGCCAGCGCTCAAAGTTCTCACCGTCGCGTAAATGAAAGCCGGCCAGCAGATCGCCTTTGTACAGCGCGATCACGTCCGTCAGGGCTTGGGCGGCGGTCGCATTGAGGGTTACGCTGGCGGACTGGATCACGTTGCGGAGGTAAAGCGCATCAATCCAACAATCGGCTTCCGGGCGCAGCATGACGGACTGGCGGGTGATGATGAGGTAGTCACCGAGTTGGGCGGCGAGATTGGAGAGCGCCGTGCGCAGATTGCCGAGCGCTCGCTCTTGCGGGAGATCTGCCCATAGCAGGGAAGCGAGCCATTCACGCTGCTGCTCGCGCCGTTCGTACGCCAAATAGATGAGCAGCGCCTCCACTTTGCGGGAAACGAAACCACCGACAGGTTGGTCGCCGCGAAGCATAGACAGACCGCCGAGGATATAGAACTTGAGTGGACTCATAAGTGGCGATGCTCTATACATAGCTTGCTGCTCACGTGTTAGCTTAGCACGATTCGTGACTCATGACTGCGCACCCCATGGGCTATTTTGTGAGGAAAGTGTCACAGAAAACAACTGCGAAAACGACTTGCTTGCTATCCGAAACGTTTCGGATTAAAATGGTGTCAGAATGCAAATATTTTTAGAAATTAAAGTGTCATGGTCAAACTGAAAGACTTAGCAGAAAAAACTGGATTCTCCGTTACCACTATTTCGCGAGCGCTCGGTGGCTACAGCGATGTGAATGAAGTCACGCGCCAGCACATCATCGAAACGGCGCGTGAACTTGGGTATCAACCGCACGAACCCGCCCGCCAACTGCGCAATCAGCGCACGCACACTATCGGGCTGATCATTCCGGCGAATGACCAAAGCTTCTCCAACGATTTCTTCAACATGCTGCTGCGCGGCATTGGTGATGCGGCCTCACTACAAGGGTACGATGTTCTGATCAGCGCGCATGCCCCTGGTCATGGAGAAATGCAGGCTTATCAGCGCTTTGTCGGGGGAGGGCGCGTCGATGGCATGATCATTGCGCGTACCCGGCAAGCTGATGAACGTATCCAGTATTTGCAGCAGATGGGGCATCCATTCGTCGTTTCGGGTCGCGGGTCACCGTCGGAAGCCTCGGACTTCGCGTATATCGATGCCGATAGCCAGGCGGGTATCCGCGATGCCACCCTCCATTTGATTGGGCTGGGACATCGCGAGATCGCGCTGCTGCTGCCGCCCCCAGACCTGGCCTACACCGAATATCGACGGCGCGGGTACGCAGAGGCCCTGACGGTCGCCGGGATTCCCTATCAGCCGGATTATGTGCTGCACGGCGATCTGCTGCGATCCGGTGGGTACGCGCTGACCAATGGTTTGCTGGATACTTACCCGTCGATCACGGCGGTAGTCTGCTGCAATGATCTCATGGCGTTGGGGGCAATGAGCGCCGCGCAAAAGCGCGGACTGACCGTTGGACGTGACCTATCGATCACGGGCTTTGACGACATTCCTCCGGCGGAATTTGCCCAACCTGCGCTGACCACCGTCCGCCAACCCGTCTACGAGATCGGGCAGCGCCTGCTGCAAATGCTCGTACGGAGCATCACCCGTAAGACAGCGCCGGAAATGCAGATCCTGCTTCCGACGAGTCTGGTTGTTCGCGAATCGACCGGGGAAAGGAGATAGATCGCTGCTCATCGACTCGCCGTTATCCGCTTTTTCAACCTGTATCGCTTGTCAGTCAACTTAAGAGGGAAAAATGACCGCAAAATTTCGTTTAATCCTGTTCAGTCTGCTCCTCCTCACCGTTATTGCTGTTCCCGTGATTGCCCAAGACGGCTCAACTGTTACCTTGATTTCCACGCAGTTCAACGTGGTCGAGGAAGCGGAGAAATTCCGCGGCGTCCTCAGTGGCTTTGAGGGTGGCACGGTCGAGTTTGTCCCGTCGGAAGAAGGCCCGATGCTGGATCTGGTGCGCGCGGAAGCCCAAAGCGGCAGCGGCGTCAACGATGTGATCGGCGCGCTGCATGGGACTTATCCCACGCTGGCAAACGAAGATCTTCTGTTTGACCTGACTGATTTGCTGGCGACGATTGAGGCGGACTACGACGTTTCGGATGCGTATGTCGAACTTGGTCGCATGGGCACGGAAGACTATCAGTATTACGTCCCGTGGATGCAGGCAACTTACACGATGGCTGCCAGCAATGAAGCCCTGCAATATTTGCCCGAAGGCGCCGACGTGAACACGCTGACGTGGGAACAGTTGGCCGCATGGGCCAAGAATATGTTCGATGCGACGGGCGAAGCCAAGCTCGGTTTCCCGGTGGCGGGGCTGTTCCATCGCTTCCTGCAAGGCTACTTCTTCCCGTCCTTCACAGGTGGCATGGTGACCCGGTTTAATAGTCCGGAAGCTGCCGAAGCGTTCACCTTCCTGCGCGACGAACTGTGGCCCTACGTCAACCCGCAGTCGATCAGCTATGAGTTCATGAATGAACCGCTGCTGTCGGGCGAAGTGCTGGTCGCGTTTGACCATGTCGCGCGTCTCAAGCCCGCTTTTGACGAACGTCCGGCTGATTTCATCGCGTTCCCCGCACCCATCGGCCCCGCGGGGCGTGGTTTTATGCCCGTCGTCGCGGGTCTGGCTGTGCCGTTCACTTCGGCGGATCCCGAAGCGGCACAGGCGTTGATCAGTTATATGCTGTCGCCGGAAGCGCAGTCGGCAGTGCTGACTGAACTCGGCTTCTACCCGGTCATCTCCGGTGTGGACATGAGTGGTCTGTCGGAAGGCGCGGCCAAGCAGGCGGCAGCGGTCACGGCGCAAGCGACGTCTGAGGATTCGATTGTGGCGCTGCTCCCCATCGGCCTCGGCTCGCGCGGTGGTGAACTCAACCAGATTTTCCGCGATGCCTTCACGCGCATTGTGATCGATGGCGGTGACATCCAGACGGCTCTGGATGAACAGGCTGCAATCCTGCAAACTCTGCTTGACGAGACGGGCGCGCCCTGCTGGGCACCCGATCCTGTCAGCGAAGGCGCGTGCCAACTCGAAAGCGGCATGTAAGCCTTGCTTCACGCTACCCGGCCGCTCTCTGATCAGAGTGGCTCACGGTAGCGGCGTTTCCGTCCCCTCTCCATTAGGAGAGGGGATTTTGGAATGAGGTTGAGGCGACGAGTAGAAAGCTGCTTCTTTATGAAACGCAACCGCTGGATTCCCTATTTATTGCTTTTGCCCTCGGTAATTTATCTGGCGCTGTTCTTCTTGTACCCCATGACTCAGGCTGTGCAGCTCGCATTTACACGCGAGGGGCAGTTTCTTAACCTGCGCGCCGAACCGAACGATACCGCCGTATCGACCGGGGCCTTGCTCCTGCAAACCGAGGTGCGCATCGTTGAACGCAGCGAACAGCAGGAAACGCTCGCCAGCGGCGCGCAGCGTCCGGTATTCTGGTATCGCGTGCAGGCGGAAGATGAGAGCGGCGCGACAGTCGAAGGGTGGGTGAGCATCCGTAATGTCTTCATCGAAAATCGCCGCACCTCTGAAACGGCTCGGGTGACATCCGGTGAAGCCCTGCGCGAGTTCTCGCTGGTGCACGTCAACCGCATGTTCACCGATTTCCGCTTCGATGACGCGCTGTGGACGACCGTGCTGCTGATCATCCTGATTATCCCGGCGCAGTTCGTGCTGGCAATCATCATGGCGCTGGTGCTGCAAAGTCAGCCCCGGTTTAGCACGCTATTTCTGTATGTCTATGCGATCCCGCTCGGCTTATCGGATCTCGTGGCGGGGATATTGTGGTTTGCGATTTTCACACAGCGCGGCTTCCTGAATTCGCTGTTGGTCAATGCGGGTGTGCTCGATCTGCCGTTCATTTTCATTCAGGCGGGGCATCTGGGCTGGATGATCATGATTATCGTGCTGGCGGAGATTTGGCGCGCGACCTCCATCGTCATGGTGATCATTGTGTCCGGTCTGCAAGCCATCCCGCGCGATTATCTGGAAGCGGGCGAAGTGTTCGGCGCATCGCTCTGGCAGCGCCTGTGGCATATCATCCTGCCGTTGTTGAAGCCGAGTCTGCAAGTCGCCTTGATCCTGCGTACGATCCTCGCCTTTCAGGTGTTTGCCATCGTCATCGCCATCACAGGCGGCGACATTATGACGGTACTCGCCAACGAAACGTTTCGCTGGTATGACCCGGCGCGCTTCAATAATCCGAATATGGCCGCCACTTATTCCGTGTTCATCATGCTGATTTCGCTCGGAGTGTCGTTGTTCTATCTGCGGGCGGTTCGTTCGCAAGAGGAGGCGGTGCAAACCACATGAGCGCTCAAGCCGTTCAACCTAGGTTAGCCGTGCTCCCCAACGAGCGCGAACGTCAGCGGGCGCTGCGCCGGTTACGCCTGCGCCGCGCGGCGGTCTATATCGTCGCCGTGCTGCTGGCGCTGTGGATTCTGCTGCCCATCTGGTTAATCACGAATATGGCGTTTAGCACCCCAACGGCCGTGCGCGCCTTTCCGAAGGCTTTCTTCCCCAACCCGATTTCGCTGGACTCGCTGACCTTCTTCATCAATTCGGAAGGGATTCTGCGAGCCTTGGGCAATAGTGTGCTGGTCGCCGTGACGACACTTGTCATCTCGACGTTGTTAGCTGTGCCCGCCGGGTACGCCATCGCGCGCTATATGTTTCGTGGGCGTGACGCGGTTCGCCTGTTGATGCTGTCGGTGCGCGCGTTCCCCATCGTCGTGCTGGCCGTGCCGCTGGCGGTGATCTTCATCCGGTTGGGCATGTACGATCAGCCCGTAACCCTGGCGCTCATGCATACCGCGCTGACGCTGCCGACGACGATCTTAGTTGTCTCCAGTGTGTTTGCCAGCGTGCCCTACGAGTTCGAAGAAGCGGCCCAAGTCTTCGGCTGTCGTCCCATTCAGGCGTTTGCGACCGTGGTTCTGCCGTTGGCGCTACCGGGGATCGCCGCCTCTGCTATCCTGACCTTCGTGCTGTCATGGAACGAAGTCTTCGCCGCGATGCTGCTCACAAGTACGAACCGCACACTCCCGGCGCATATCCTGTACAATCTCGACAAATCCAGCGACCCATTCAAGTTTGCTGCCGCGTTCTTCATGCTCGTGCCGACGATGATTTTCATCTTCTTCATCCGGCGCTATCTCTTCAACATGTGGGGATCGATTAATAAATAGAGGGTCTTATGTCTGAAATCGTGATTGAGAATGCGGTTAAGCAGTTTGGCAAGTTCACGGCGATCGACAACGTCAGCCTGACGGCGGCCGAGCATGAATTCGTCGTGCTGTTGGGGCCGAGCGGCTGCGGCAAGACGACGCTGCTGCGCGCCGTAGCCGGGTTGGGCATGCTCGACAGTGGGCAGGTAACGATTGGCGGGCGCGATGTGACCTACCTCCCGCCGCGCGACCGCAATATTTCGATGGTTTTCCAGAACTACGCCATCTTTCCGCACATGACCGTGTTCGACAACATTGCCTTTGGCTTGAAGATGCGCCGCGCTGACAAAACGCAGATCCGCGAGCGCGTGGAAAATGCCGCCAAACTGCTGCACATTGAAGGGATGCTCGAACGTTTTCCCAGCCAGATGAGCGGTGGTCAGCGCCAGCGCATCGCCGTGGCGCGGGCGATTGCCTACGAGAGCCGCGTCATTCTGATGGACGAGCCGCTGAGCAACCTCGACGCGCTGCTGCGTCTGGAAATGCGCGCTGAGCTCAAGTCCCTGCTCAAACGCTTGGGCGCGACGACGATTTATGTCACACATGATCAGATTGAAGCGATGAGCATGGGCGACCGGATCGCCGTGATGAAAAGTGGACGCATCCTGCAAATCGATGCGCCGACGCGCGTTTACGACCTGCCCAGCGACCACTTTGTCGGCGGTTTCATCGGCAACCCACCCATGAACTTCGTGCGCGGGCAGGTGCAGCGCAGTGGCGGCGCGTACGCCGTCAAGATTGGTGATTTCACGCTCACCCCCGGCGACGAGCTGCGTTCCGCGCTGACGCCTTACGATGGCAAGCTAATCTATATGGGCATTCGCGCGGAAGCGATGGAAGTCGTCACCACCCCCACAACGGATACGCTGCCGGTCACCGTCGACGTAGTTGAGCCGTTGGGCGCACAAAACCTGCTCACGGCGCGCGTGGGGTCGGATATCCTGAAAGTGTCCACCTCGCCGGATTCGCCGATCAAGATGGGCGATCAAGTGTGGCTACGCTTCCCCCTCAACAAGATTCGCTGGATGGATGTGGACACAGGGCGGGCGATCACGGCGGATGTGGCGCAGGTGTTGGCATGAAACCATTGGATTTCGGCGCGAATGGCATCAACGGCAGCGTCGATCAGTCCGGGCGCATCATCGCGCTCAACTTCTACCACCCGGAACACGGGTATGTCACGCTGACCAGCGCCGATCCGTTCCCCGACGACCAGCGCTACGATGTGCCAGCGGTGCGGGCGTATCGAAAAAGCCTTGCTGAACTCGAAGGTTTCGGCGTGCAGTTTGATGCGCCGACTGAGCGTGTATGGACGACCAACTGGGTCGAAAGCACGACGCGCACAGGCTTCAAGTTCACCAGCGGGGAGACGGTCATCGGCGATACCTTCGTCTATGGCGTTACTACCTATCAACGCTGGAAATTGGCCGGAGTGTCGGCGCACTTCAGGGGGCGGTTGTCGTTACAGCGCTGTGCCTATACACAGTTGACCGAAGGCGGGGTGATCCCCGCGCCGCCGGTCGAAACGCACGTTACGTTTGATCAGCAAGAACAGTTTGGCATGTTGACGATTGAAAACCCCGCGCTGCCCGCTGCCGTATGCATCGTCGCGCCGTTCGGCGGCGACTCGTATGCAATTGAGACGGTCGGCGCGGTGCGCGTCGATCTGCCGCTGCACGGGGACGACGCGATCGTCTGTTTTGCGACGGGACAAAATGCGCTGGAGGCTCAGACCCGCGCGCTCGCGTTTTATCCGCCTACACCGACCCACCTTAATGAAGCCTATCAGGAATTGGTTCAGCGCGGGCGCAGCCTCTTTCAGACCAGTGGTTCGCAAGCGCAAGCGATCCGCGGTTTGGTGTACAGTCTGAACATGGCCGTTCCGGTCGGCGAGGGCGCGTGTCTGCTCACCGATCATATGCTGCTGCCGCTCTCGTGGAATCGCGATGCGTACTATCTGGCGCGGGCGTTGCTGAGCAGTCACGCCGATCTGCGTGATGTGGTGCGCCGCCATCTGATCTGGATGTTCGAGATCGCTAAGCGCGTCGATGGTGCGTGGGGACGCAGTTACCTCGCCAACGGGATGATCAAAGACCCGTCGTTTCAACTCGATCAGCAGGTGTTCCCGCTGCTTGAACTGGCGGAATACGTGCTAGAAACGGGAGATCGCGCGACATTTCAGCGACTCGAAGGGCACGTGTACGCCGTGTTGGATATGTTGGTTGACCGCCGAGCGGACTTTGCGCCGTTGTTCGCCACCGACGAAACGCCCGGCGATGACCCGATCGTGCAACCGTATCACCTGTCCAGCCACATTCTGTTCTGGAAGACGCTCGACAAGCTGACACGGATCGGCTTAGATATGGGGACGCTCAAAGACGATATTCGCGCCGCCGTCGATCGCTATTTCATCACCGAGTGGAATGGCAAACGGATTTACGCCTATGCGACGGACGGTAAGGGCGGTCATCACCTGTACCACGACGCGAACGACTTTCCGACCGTGTTAGCGCCCTTCTGGGGCTGGTGCGGGGCAGACGACCCGGTATGGCGGGCAACCATCGACTTTGCGTTTTCCTCCGCGAATGGGGAAGCTTATTTCAGCGGACACCTCGGCTCAGTGCATACCCGCGCCGCCTGGGCGCTCGGCGATGTGCAGGATGTGATCGTCGCGCAGACGCTCGGCGATCACGAGCGGGAAGCGCGGGCCCACGCCGCGCTCAAACAGGCCGCCGCGCCGGATGGTTCACTGCCGGAGGCGTACGATCCCGCGACCGGGGCGGTGGCGTCACGGAACTGGTTTGCGTGGCCGAACGCCGCGTACGCTTGTGTTCAGTTAGGAGCATTCAAGCCATGAACATCGGCTTTGTCTCCACACGACTGGCAGGCGTCGACGGCGTAAGCCTCGAAATTGCCAAGCTGGTTACGATCTTGCGGGAGCTGGGACACGCATCGTTTTACTGTGCGGGTGAACTCGACCCGGTGACGCCGCCCGCGCGGCTCGTCCCGGAAATGCACTTCACGCACCCGACCGCCAAACGTCTGCATGATGAGGCGTTCAGCACGGCACACCCGCCTGCCCGCCTGTTCCGCGACATCTACGCCAGCGCCGACTATCTGCGCGGTGAACTGAAAGCGTTTGTCGAGCAGTACGGCATCGACGTGATCATCTCGCAGAACGCCAACGCCATCCCGATGAATCTGGCGCTCGGCGTCGCCATTGCTGATCTCGCTCGGCGCAACCGAATTAAGGTGTTGTGTCACTCGCACGATTATTATTTCGAACGGACGCGCTTCATCAACAACGGCATTCAGAGTCTGCTCGATGAAGCCTTCCCGCCTAAGCTGGAAACTGTGCGCCACATGTCGATCAGCACGGTGATGCAGCAGCGGCTGTATGCATGGCGTG